>JBFLYC010000014.1:0-92095 GCA_040756735.1 Bacillota bacterium
CCAATTACCCGGCTAAATTATGCTTTTATTTTACAATAAAACAGCTCTAATCAGCGGGTTTTGTTTGCTTCTTAAGTAGTCGGTGGAATTTACTCCTGCAAACTAGAAATTACTTTTGCATTTGAGCTGTTTTGAGTGCCTGTTTTGAGCAATTGTTTTATTATATTGTATCTTTTTTATCCCATCAACCAAAGAAGACACTTATATAAATTGGGAAATTCTTCTGTCCAGGCATCCCCTGTTCTGTTATCTATACCAACTACAAGGCGATTCCTTTTTACATAAAATAGACCTCTTGGGGATCTGTTATCTATTATTTCCCGTGCTTGCCCAGGGGTTAATTCTTTTATCTAGTACCTTCTATACTTCATTTTAATGGCCTCCTGCTTTCCTACTTCTCAAATGTTTATATCCATAACTTTTTATATACTCCATTTCCTTCAAATTTCACTAAACCTAGGTCTCGTAATTCCTGTAGTTGTTGTCGAATTTTGGCTTCAATATTGTTATTTGCAGGATACTTATTTTGAAGATATGGGACTATCAATGAAAAATCACTGGTGGTAAATACTTGTTTTTCTATAAATTTAAGTGCAGAAAAAACTGCTTTCTTCCAACCACTTAAGTTTTTAATAATATTTGAAACATCCTTGTCAAAATAGTCGTCTTGAAATTCTTCATAATCCAAGTGTAACTTTGGTAATGATAGGTCTGGTGGTTTAGGTATTGAATTTATGATATTTTGAATTTCATTTATATGTTCTATTTTCAGTTTCCCTGACAATTCACTATGGCACAATCTTGAGTAGTCTTCACAAATACTGCTTACCAAGGTTAGTTCATCAATAAGAATACCATATTCGAAGTTCCTTTTTAGGCCAGAACTTGTAAGGTTGGCGGACGTTATTATCGCCTTTTTATCATCAAATACATAAATTTTTGCATGTAACTTTTGGTAATTAAACACCGCACCTCCATTTTGCAGAATAGTGTTCAATGCATTTACATCAGAAGATCGTTTATATAAACTCATGAGATTCACATTAGTAACAACAGATATAACGCAATTGTCATTTACTGTTTTATAAATTTCATCAACTATTTCGCTTTTTATAAACGGTGAACATAATTTTATCTGATCTTTTGAAGCTTCGACCAAACTAAAAAATTCTTCATAAAAAGGAGCATTAAGAATTTTCAACACATTGTCTTCACCTTTCAAATGATTTCATTACAACAATTGTTCCTAATTTATAAACCCATATTTTACAACAACTTACTAGTGGCAATATAGCCTGTTATGGTAATAATTTCTACACTAAAATAGCATTTCCTGCAGCTATTTTGAAGGTTTCTTTCACCTATTGCCGCTTTCTGTAAAAATAATCTCTTTTTTATCCGCGTCCATGATGACCCTTGTTCCAAAAGCAATGGTCGGCTGGGGAAAGTTGTGTCCAGCCCTGAAGTTTGCAATTATCGGTTTGTTGTAGGGTACTATTATATCCTTGAATACTTCTTCCAGGGTTAAATCAGAGCTTTCTTCACGGTCTCCCTGCTCCTGAGGGCAGTCTATCCATGTTCCCAGTATTACTCCGGCGCAGTCCCTGAACTTTCCTGCCAGTGCAAGAGATGTAAGCATCCTGTCTACTCTATAGATTTTCTCGCCTACATCTTCTATGAATAATATTTTTCCTTTTGCATCAACCTCATATGGTGAACCGAGGGTTGCTGCAAGCAAGGACAGATTTCCGCCGATTATTTCGCCTTCAGCCTTTCCGCCAACAAGGCTTTTCATGACCTCTCCTTCCGGATTTTCCACAAGTCCTGGCGCTTCATTTGTAAAAAGGTTTTTTCTCAGGCTCTCATATGTATACTTTTCAAATTTGACCCTGGTTCCTTTAACCTTTGCAAAGGATGACGTTGCCATGGGACCATGGAATGTAACCATTCTGCATATTTTATTAAATGCCGCGTGAAGCCCTGTTATATCGCTGAATCCAAGGAAAACCTTGGGGTTTTTCTTTATCATGTCATAGTCAAGCAAATCAAGGATGCGCATTGTCCCGTATCCGCCCCGGAGACAAATTATTCCTTTTATGCTTTCATCAGCAAAGGCATTGTTTACATCTTCCGCTCTTTTTTCGTCTGCTGCCGATAAATAGCCATACCTTGTATAACACGTTGGATACATTACAGGTTCTAGTCCCATTGCCCGTATGCGCTGCTCTCCCTTGTTTACTACCTCCATGTCTGCCGGTGATGTGGGAGAAATTATTGCTACCTTGTCACCCTCGCTGAGCGCTTTTGGTTTGATTATCATTTATTTTGCCTCCCTGCCCAATTCGTTTCCAAACAATTACAACAGCCTGATAATAGATTATAGTATTCTCCAATTTATCAATATGACCTTCTTATTCTAATTGCTGAAAAACATCCAAGGATTCTTTTATTAATTATTTTTTGCAATGCAATTCATTTTGTAATATGATAGTTACAAAAATTGGTTTAGTAAAGGTTTTTAATGGAGGTTCTGTAATGGAAAAAATCATTTTTGATTGTGATAATACCATGGGTGTTGAAGGATGCGATGTGGATGATGGTTTAGCTTTGCTTTATCTATTAGGTAAGGGAAATGTGGAAATATGCGGAATAACTACAACATTTGGAAATAGTGACTTGGATACCGTATATTCGGCAACACAGGGACTGCTTAATGATATCGGGGCCACACACATTCCCCTGTTAAAGGGCTGCCCTGATAAACATACTTTAACCAGCAAAGCGGCAGAATTCATCGTTAGAACTGTCAATGCTTACAAGAAAAATATTTCTTTGTTGGCTACAGGTTCTCTCACAAATATATATGCCGCATATTTATTGGACAACAGTATTTTTGAAAACATCTCCAGAATTGTCCTCATGGGAGGTGTTACTCAAGAATTAATTATAAATGGTAAAAAACTGAATGAGCTTAATTTTTCCTGTGATCCTGCTGCTGCCCAATGCGTACTAAAAAATGGCAAAAATGTTTCAGTAATCACAGGGAATAATTGTCTTGACGCCTTTTTTACTAAAAAAGATTTTGAGGAAAGACTGTTAGCCACTGATAATGCTTCAGCAAAGTATATTGTTAATAAATGCTTATACTGGTTTAAAAACATGATGTCCATTTTCAACATAAATGGGTTCCATAACTGGGACGTGGTGGCAGCTGCTTATGTGACGGAACCTTCACTTTTTAATGACAACCTACATTATATAACACCTGATCTCACAAATCTTGAAACAGGCCTTCTGTCATTGGATTCTGAAGATGCATTTCCATGTCAAATAAATCTTCCTACAATAGACAGTTTAGAGAAGTTTACCGAGGATGTCTATAAAGCCTGGCTCAATGTAAATAAGGGGGAAAATTTTTCCTGGTAAGCCTGCATTTTTTGCAGGCTTTTTAATTATTCATTGTATAAAAATCTTGAGTTTGCAGCAAAAATGAGTTGGCAAGCAATTACCGGTTCAACTGGAGGAACCTATTATCCTGTAGGCACAATACTTGCTAGTCTTTACTGAAACTCCAATAGTAAAAATAATTAATCAAGAAAACCTGAATAATGCTCTCTTTGGAGAAGAAAATGACGAAAAACATGCAACATATCTAAAGGGTGATGAAGAAAGAAGGTAACAATCAATCCGGAGATTACCGGCGGCTTCATCAAAGATACTGCCCTCGGCTTACTGTTTGCAGGCCTGGGAGCTTTTAAAAGCCACACTCCTCTCATTGCCCGTCAATATAACCTAATGCCTGGGAAACTTTATTGGCTGATGACAAAAGGGCCGGTCTCAATTTTGCATCTATAGTTTCATCTGTTATTCTTTGAGCTGGCCCTGAAATACTGATAGCAGCAATAACCTTTCCTTTGTGGTTTTTAACAGGGGATGCTACACATCTGACACCTTCTTCATTTTCCATGTCATCCATAGCATAACCCTTTTCTCTAACCAGCTTAATCTGGTCCATTAATCTATCCAGATCTGTAATTGTATTGGCTGTCAGGGCAGGCATGCCTTGTTGGGAAATTATCTCCCTTATTTCAGCTTCAGTCAGACCGCTCAATAAACATTTACCCAAAGAAGTACTATGCAGATGGTTCCGGGAACCAATTCTCGAGACCAGCCTGACAGAATGATGGCCATCTAGTTTGTCCACATATAAGCTTCTACCTTTATCTATTACACCTAAAAAAATGGTCTCTTTTGTTTCATTATTCAACTCTTTTAAAAAGGGTCGGGCTATTTTCCTTATTTCCAGACTATCCTGTACCTTGCTGCCTAATATGAGAAATTTTGTCCCCAGCTTATAATTATTGTATTTATCCTGCTCAACATATCCCCAGGTCTCTAAGCTTGTTAAAATGCGATAAACTGTGGGCTTGGGTAAATCAGCCAGCTCAGTAATCTTTTTTAAAGTTAGTGGGTCAGGGGAATTCGCAATTATTTCAATTAAGCTAAAGGCCCTGTCAAGGGATTGAATCCGACCTTGAGGATTTTTTTCCATGAATAATAAAACTCCTTCCCAATTACTACATTAACTTTTACTATCTTGCCAGCCATCCACCATCAACAGCCAGGATGTGACCATGCATATAATCACTTGCAGAAGAAGCTAAAAACACTGCGGCGCCTTTTATATCATCCGGGGTTCCCCACCGGCCTGCCGGTATTCTTTCCAGTATTGACATATTTCTTGCTTCATCTTCTCTTATTTGAGCTGTGTTATCAGTGGCTATATATCCTGGAGCAATAGCATTAACATTAATATTATACTTTGCCAGTTCATTGGCCATTGTTTTAGTAACTCCAGCTAAAGCACTTTTGCTGGCGGCATATGAGGGCACCAGAATTCCTCCCTGAAATGAAAGCATTGAAGCAATATTGATAATCTTTCCTCCGGTACCTTGTTTGATAAACTGCTTGGCTGCTGCCTGGGCCAGGAAAAATGCAGTACGGAGGTTAATATTCATAACATCATCCCAATTGTCTATGCTGAAATCCAAAGAGGGCTGCCTCCTGATAATTCCTGCATTATTTATTAATATATCAATTTTTCCGAAAGTCTCCAAGGCAGATGAAACAATAGTTTCTACACACTGTAATTCTTTAATATCAGCTTCTACCCCTAAGAACTTCCTGCCTAAAGCTGTTACCTGTTTTTCAGTATCCACCATAACTTTGGTAGCTACCCCGATAATATCTGCTCCTGCTTCCGCCAGGCCGAGGGCAATTCCCTGCCCTATGCCCCTGCTTGCCCCAGTAACCACAGCAACCTTACCAGTGAGAGAAAACTTTTCCAATATCAATTTTATTACCTCCTAAAACTGTATGATTACTTTACAGACCTCATCAAGTCTATCATCAAACAATGCAAAGGCCTGTTCTGCTTCTTCAAATCTAAGCTTATGGGAAATCAGTTTTTCAGGTTCCAGTTTACCTTCTTTAAACCATGTCAGCACCTCAGGAAACTTATTCCTGTTCATCCTGGACCCGATGATCTCCAGTTCTTTTTTGGTAATTTCCACAGGCAAGATATTTACAGGTTCGGCCATAAAGCCGATAACACCAATGCGGGAACCGGGCAGAGCTTTTTCTAAGAGGCTGTTTAAGATTTTGCTGCTGCCAACAGCCTCCACTACTACTGTAGGTCCCTCATAATTCCAGATTTCGGCGGACCTTTTGATAACATCTGTTTCTTGAGGATTTATCGCACATTGTGCTCCCATCTCCCTGGCAAGCAACAATTTATTATGAGAAATATCTGCTACAACAGCCTTGGAACCATAAATTCTATTAACAACTTGCAGGAGAGCCAGGCCAATAGTTCCCCCTCCTACAATTAATATCTTATCATAGAAAGAAATCCGCAGCCGCTCTGCAATTTGGGCAGCAATACTAAATGGCTCTACCAAAGCAGCGGTTTCCCATGGAATATCAGGATTAAAAGAATATACTTTATCGCCATTGACCTTGACATACTGGGTAAAAGCCCCTTCAGTCTGCACACCCAGGCATTTAACCTGGTAACAGATATTGTGTCTGCCTCTCAAACACATAGGGCACTTTCCACAGCTAACTACAGGATCAACTGCTACATGGTCTCCTAATCCGACATTATTCACCTCTTTTCCAACTCCTACAACCTTTCCAACCATTTCATGACCAGGGATCCTGGGATATGTTACAGCACCGTGCTTGCCATGGAGAATATGAAGGTCTGTTCCGCAAATACCCACTGCTTTGACCTCAATCAGCACTTCTTTGGGACCGGGAACAGGTTTTTCAACATGGCGCCATTGGATTTTTCCAGGTTCAGTAATTACCAATGCTTTCATGTTTTCACCCCTGTTTCATTTCAAATCTTCCATGGATACATGGTCCATATCATTGAAAATTTGGTTTTCACCAACCATCCCCCAGATAAAAGTATAATTTCTGGTTCCAACACCAGAGTGGATTGACCAGCTGGGGGAAATGACCGCTTCTTCATTTCTCACGACAAGATGCCTTGTCTCCCAGGGATCACCCATCAGGTGGAAAACAACATCATCTTTTTCCATTTCCCAGTATAAGTATACTTCCATTCTCCGGTCATGGGTATGACAGGGCATAGTGTTCCAGACACTGTTTGGCTGCAAAACTGTCATGCCCATTACTATCTGGCAGCTTTTAACACCTTCAGGATGAATATATTTATAAATAGTCCGGACATTCGCCTTTTCGGAAATTCCCAGGCAAACAGGGGCAGCCTTGGATATTTCAATTTTTTCTGCAGGATAACTTTTATGGGCCGGACCGCTGTTAAAATAAAACTTTGCCGGTTTTCCCCCATCCAAACTGCAAAAGGCTATTTTTTTGTTCCCATACCCAGGTATAATCCGTCTTTTTTATCCAGCTCATACTCTGCATTTTCAGTTATTACCTTTCCTTTACCACCTAGATTAATAATGCCCATTTCCCTTCTCTCCAGGAAGAAATCAGCGCCAATTTCCTTGCTGCCTTTCAACTCAACTGCCTCTTTTAAAGGACAAATTCCGCCGATTACTATTCTGTCATCAAAACAATATACAAGTTTTAGGTTCCCCGGTACAAATATATCTCTGACTAAAAAATTTTCCCTGATTTTTTCAGTAGCATATTTTTTGAAATCTCTTGGATTGACGGCATATCTTTGCTCCATGTTTTACCCCCATATCATTATTTTTATCTTTGAACCCGGCCCGAACCATCTCCTGACATGAGGTTTCTAACTTCTTCTACCGAGACTTGATTAAAGTCCCCAGGGATGGAGTGCTTTAAACATGAGGCTGCAACAGCAAACTCCAGTGCAGTCTGGTTATCCATTCCACTTAATAATCCATATAGTAATCCCCCGCAGAAGGAATCCCCTCCCCCTACCCGGTCAACTATATGAATTTCATATTTCCTTGATTTATAAAAATTTTGCCCGTCAAATAACAATGCGGACCAGCCATTATCAGAGGCAGAATAACTCTCCCTTAAGGTGATGGCTACCTTTTGAAACCCAAATCTATCAACGAGCTTTTGGGCCACCTCCCTATAACCGCTATCATCCAGTTCGCCGCTGGTAATATCGGTATTATCCGCTTTAATCCCAAAAACCTTCTCCGCATCTTCCTCATTGGCAATGGCAATGTCTACATATTCCATAAGTCCACCCATTACTCTATTAGCTTTGTCAGGGGACCAGAGCTTTTCCCTGTAGTTTAAGTCGCAGCTTACCAGTACCCCAGCTTTTTTAGCGGCTTGCAATGCTTCTAAAGTTACCTCGGCAGCAGAATCACTCAAGGCAGGGGTAATGCCGGTGAAATGAAACAATTCAGCTCCATTAAATATTTGCTCCCAGTCCATTTCTCCTTTCTTAATCTTGGCTATTGCCGAATTTGCCCTATCATAAATTACCTTGGAAGGCCGTTGTGATGCACCTGTTTCCAAATAATACACTCCCAATCGTTCTCCATCCATCTTTATATAATCAGTTAAAACACCATATTTGCGCAAAAAACTTTTACAGGCCTGACCAACTTCATGTTTTGGCAGCTTGGTGACAAAGTAAGCATCAAAACCATAATTGGCCAGGGAAACAGCAACATTTGCTTCCCCCCCTGCGTAAGTTGCCTCAAAACTAGTGGTTTGGATTATTCTCTGGTATCCGGGAGCTGCCAACCTCAACATAATTTCTCCGAAAGTTACCACCTTTTTTGACATTCATATTCCCCCTCGAAATTATCTTAAAGCTTTCTGGCTTCTTTAATTTTCTCCACAAATTGCCGGGCAGTATCGGTAACCAGCCGGTAATCTCCTGATTTTGCGCCCTGGGTCAATGATCCTCCTACCCCAACCGCTACTGCACCAGCTTTAATCCATTCTTTGACATTCTCTAAAGATACGCCTCCGGTAGGCATAAGTGGGGCTTGGGGCAAGGGAGCTTTGATGGCCTTAATGGCCTGGGGACCCAGTATTTCCCCCGGAAACAGCTTTATAATATCAGCCCCTAATTCCATGGCTTCTACCACTTCTTTTACCGTCATAGCACCAGGCATACAGGGGACCTGATACCTGTTGCACAGTTTCACCACTTCAGGATTTAAATGGGGGCTGACAACATACTCTGCACCGGCCAAAATTGCTGCCCGGGCTGTTTCTGCATCTAATACAGTGCCTACTCCCAGTATTACATCCTCCTTAAAAGCCGCTACCTCTTTAATAACGTCCAGAGCACTAGGGACACTCATAGTGACTTCTATAGCAGTTATGCCCCCTTCTTTAACTGCTGTAATAATTTTTTTTGCATTCTCAGCGGTTTCGGTTCTTACTACCGCCACAATTCCACCCTCAATAATTCTCCCCAAAATTTCCAGTTTCTTCATTGAATACTACCTCCTAAGGCTATCCATAAAATGTCAACATTTACGTCAATAATTTCTCCTCTTATCTAACTTCCAGATTCAAAAAGCTAAAAACCTCAGCTCCCGCTTCTCAAACATCTAACCTTTTTTCAGCAAGTTTTTTTTCTAACTTTATTTGCCTAATAAGTGATGTAATAATAGATAATACAGCTAGAATTAAGAGAATTGCACTAATAGGCCTGGTAAACAAAATTAAGGGATCTCCATGGGATACAATTAGAGCTCGCCGCAAATTACCTTCAGCCATGGGGCCCAAAATTAGAGCCAGAAGAATAGGAGATGCGGGAAATTCGTATCTTTGCATAAAATACCCTATTACACCGAAGATAATAGCCACCCATACGTCAAAAAGACTGTTACGCATGGAATAAGCACCTACAATAGATAATAAGAAAATAACCGGCAGCAGTATATTACGGTTGATCGAAATAATTCTGGCAAAAAACCGGATACCCAAAAACCCCACTATGAACATTACCACATTAGCCATCATCATCCCGGCAAAAATAGTGTAAACAATATCTATATGATCCTTGTACAGCAGGGGACCTGGCCTAAGTCCCTGAATAACCAAGGCTCCCAATAAAACAGCGGTAACGGCATCACCGGGAACCCCCAGAGAAAGCATAGGTATCATCGCCCCACCTGTACAGGCATTATTAGCGGATTCAGCAGCTGCAACCCCTTCTATTTCTCCTTCACCAAAGGTTTCGGGATGTTTAGAACTCCTTTTAGCTTCACTATAGGCTACAAAAGCGGAGATATCACTTCCCGCCCCTGGTATTGAACCGATAAAGGTACCTAGAATACTTGATTTAAAAATTGTTTTCCACGATTTCTTAATATCAGATAGTTTGGGCAAAAGCTGAGTTATCTTGCTCTCCACTTTTTGCTGTTTATAAATAGTCTCAACTCCTTTAAAAACCTCGGCAAGAGCGAATAATCCTATCAAGGTGGGAATAAAGGAAGGCCCCTCATATAAATCCATCATGCCAAAAGTAAAACGGGGATAACCGGAGGTAGGGTCAATGCCCATGGTAGCGATCAGCAACCCAAACACGCCTGTTATTAATCCCTTATAAATGGACTTTCCGGAAACAGAAATAATAATGCTCAAACCAAAAATGGCCAGGGCAAAATATTCCGGAGCGCTAAACTTGAGGGCAAACCTGGATAATTGCGGGGAAAGAAAAGTCATGATCAGGGCGCCGGTAAATCCTCCAATAAAGGAGGAAAAGACCGACATACTTAAAGCCCTGCCGGCTTCACCTCTCTGGGCTAGAGGATATCCGTCCAGGAGTGTTGCTGCCGCCGCAGGCGTCCCTGGGGTCCTGATCAATATTGCAGATATTGAACCTCCATAAATTGCTCCGCTAAAAATCCCCAGCAACATGGCCATTCCTTGATGAATTGGCAAACCAAAAGTAAAAGGAACCAGCAAAGCAACACCCATTGTTGCCGTAAGTCCCGGCAATGAACCAACTAAAATTCCACCGGTTACCCCCAGGAATACCATAATAAGACTTTCTAATTGCAAGATAGCGCTAAAACCTTTTAACAATAGACCGAAATCCATGTAATCACCCTTTTATTTTCAGATTTAGCCCAAAAAACCATTAGGAAGGGTAATATTTAAAGCTTTACTGAATATTCCATAAATAACCAGACTTATTGCAGTAGAGATTAATATCATCTTAAAATAATTCCTTAACTTAAGTAAAAACATCAAGAACATCAGGTAAATTATGCTGCAAAGAATAAATCCTAAATAAGGGAACAACAAACAATAGACTATGGTAGCTAAAAGAGATGCACCTGCCCTTTGGACAGCAGGATCCTTGAGGCTAAACTTTTCATTGGTTTTCATTGACTTTCCCAAAAGAGCCAATATTATTAAACCTACACTAAAAACCAGCAAAGAATAAGCTAAAAGACGGGGGAAAAAAGCAGGTCCTAATAATAGCACCCTATCTTCAGGGAATCTGGTAGTTGCCCATAATACATAACCGCTTAACAATATACCGATTATGCCGGCAACTATATCGGGTTTTTTCAAAATGACCCCATCCTTTCTCTCAGAACTAAGGATAATTTTATAAAATTTGGGCAAATACCAGGGAGGACCCGGTATTTGCCCCACACTTACTTTATTTTGCCAGACCTAGACTTTTCATTACCGCTTCAACATTTACAGCTGATTCATCCAAAAATTTCTCAAAATCATTGGCATTGGCATAAGCTAAACCCAAGCCTGCTTTTTTAGCAAAATCTTGGAAGTCTGGGGTATCATAAGCTTTCTTAAAGGCTTCCGCTAATATATTTTTAACCTCTGAATCCGTATCTTTAGGAACAGCCAAGCCTCTCCAGGTACCGAAGGTTATGTCATAACCCAATTCTTTAAAGGTGGGTACATCTGGGAAGTTAGGATTTCGTTCAGGGCTCATAACTGCCAGTATTTTTAACTCTCCAGCCTGTACTTGACCCTGCACCTCGGCTGGGCTGACAGAAACAGCCTGAATATGTCCCCCTACCAGGTCTGTTACCGCCGGAGCAGCGCCATTAAAGGGAACATGGGTAAGTTTAATACCGGCTTTTTCTTCCAATAGACCGGCAGCAATATGCCAAACTGATCCGGGGCCAGAATTGCCTACGTTTATTTGGCCGGGATGCTCTTTAGCATAATTAATAAACTCTTCAACAGTTTGATAAGGTGCATCCTTTTTAACTGTTAAAGCAGCCGGGTCCATATTTACTCTCATTAATAGGTCATAATCCTTATAAGTAAATGGAGTCAAACCTTGAGGCGGCAATGATAAAAGTTCAAAAGTTATCATTGTTACAGTATAACCGTCATTTTTAGCGTTAAGCCCTGCTCCATGACCAACAGCGCCTCCACCACCGGTAATATTATTTACTGTTACTGTCTGCCCCAGGAACTGTTCAGCATTTTTGCCCAAACCCCTGGCCACAGCATCAGTACCACCCCCGGCAGCCCAGGGCACAATCATGGTAATAGCCTTGGTGGGAAACTCCACTTTTTTGGCTTCCTCTTTGGGAGCCTCCTGTTTCTGACCACAACCTGCCAAACTAAGAACCATAAGGCATACCAAGAAGATAACAATTAATCTTTTCACAAGCTCTCCCCCTTTTAAATTTTCAAGGTTACAAATCCTACTCAAACTTCTTTATTATTTCCCCCCTCCCCCCAAAATATTTCACATTATGAAATGTCATTTTATAATAATAAGGTATTCAACGTTTTTTCAAAAATTCCTGCAAAAATTAATTTTAATTTTTTTTACTAACTTTTCCAAGTTGGGTGCTTTAAAAAAAATTAAAACGAATGACAAACCCATTCTTATGAAAAATTAACAATTTATTCTAAAGATATATATTGTCATTGTAACCATATTTTGGGTGCAGAATATACTGTAATAGGAGGCAAACAAAAAAGCCACCTCTAAAACTAAATATGAAAGGGGGAACACAAAGTGGAAGAAGCTGGTGTTAAAAAATTACGTGGTATTGAGGATAGTGTCGTTGAAATCATAGCTGATACACAAAATTTTGATGTAGGAGCTAGAACTCAAGGTGTTTCAATTACCGGATTTATCGATGTGGAAAAAATTATACGTTTAGGTTTTCAGAGATTTTTCATCGAGAAGAAGCTTCCTTTTCATGTATTAATCATTAGAAGACCAGTCTTTTTTGTTGAAGATGGATTTGGCGAGAAGTAATTTTCAAGAAAAGAGCAAGCTTTATCTTGCTCTTTTCTTTACCTATTTAAACGTATATGTGTTATACGCACCCAAGTGTTTTTGATATTAAAAAAAAGGGGAGAAGGTTATGAGCCGCATTATGAATATTAGAAATCAGAGATTGCTGCAGCGTATCAATGATTTAGAGTATATGATTAGCGAATTAATCTATAAAGTAGATAGCATGAAACAGGAATTAGAGAATCAAGCCGATAAAACTAATGTTAATGTAATTTCTGATGTCCATAGTATCCAGGTAGGAGATAGTCTTGTTACGCAAAAGACAGGATGGATCATTGATAAAGGTGAGGTGATTTGTGAAGGTAATGAACAGTGTTACCTTGAAAAACAGCTGCCATTTTCAATAATGAGCATCAAGAAACGAGTTAAAACATAAACCCATGGCAACCACCTTTTAAATTCTCTAACTGCTGCATATTGGTAAACCGCCTAAAACCTCAAGGGTTCTAGGCGGTTTTTCATCTTTCTTATATCTCAAAAAGAAGATCAGGTAGGAAAGTAACGATTTTGGGAAAGGCTACCAACACTATCAAGCATATTGCCAGCGCAATTAAAAAAGGCCATATGCCCCTAAAAATAACCTCTATTGGTATATCCGGTGCAACACCCTTTATTACATATACATTCATTCCAACAGGCGGGGTGATTACCCCCATAGCAACTACCATTACAATAATTACTCCAAACCATATTGGATCGTAGCCAAGGGTAGTCACTACTATCGGGAAGAATATAGGAATAGTGAGTAAAACAAGCGCTAATGCATCAATAAAACAACCTAAAATTAGATAGATAAATAGGATTACTCCCATAACGGCAGAGGGAGGCAGCGGAAGATTCCCCGCCCATGTAGCCAGTTCAAAGGGAATTCTGCTTAGCGCAATGAAACGTCCGAAAATAGTCGCACCTGCAACCATCAGCATAATCATAGCTGTAGTTCTTGTACTGTCTACTAGAGATTTTTTAAAGCCTTCCCAGCTTAATCTTTTACTCAATAGAGCTACTCCCAGAACACCCGCAGCCCCAACAGCACCAGCCTCAGTGGGCGTAAACCAACCTGCGAACAAACCTCCCATTGATATGGAAAATATGATTAGAACTTCACCTAATCCCCCTTGAAGAGCATTAATTCTCTCCTTCCAACTTGCTCGAGGTCCAGCAGGTGCTAAGCCCGGATTGTGATGAGCAAGTATGGCTATCGCTGCCATATATAAAAACATAAGAAAAATACCCGGTACAATGCCTGCCATAAATAATTTGCCCACGGATTGTTCTGTAGCTATCCCATAGACAATCAAAATTACACTGGGTGGTATTAATACCCCCAAGGCTCCACCAGCAGCAACACTGGCCGCAGCCAGTGAAGCATGATATTTAAATTTTTTCATTTCCGGCAAGGCCACAGCGCCCATTGTTGCTGCTGTAGCTGTATTTGAACCGCAAATTGCTCCAAAAACAGCACACGCTGCCTGAGTTGCTATTGCCAGGCCTCCAGAATAATGTCCCACCAATTTGTAGGCAAAAACATAGAGCCTTGTACCAATTCCTGAGTAATACGCTAAAAATCCCATCCAAACAAACATTGCAATAACACTCAGCGTATGAGAGGAAAACACTGAATAAATCTCAGTCGCTACCATACTAAAAGCTGCGCCGGGTGAAACTAGATAACTAAAACCAGCAAAACCTACAACCGCCATGGCAAAAGCAATAGGCATACGCAGCATAATAAATATAAAGAAAATAATTATGCCTATTAATCCTGTGTATAATGAAGTCATCTAGCCACAGCCGCCCTTTTTATAGATTCTATCAATTCAACCAGCAATACAAGACAAAGTACCAGCAAGCCAATAGCAACAAGATATATAAAATAGTAAAATGGCGCCTGCATTGTTGGTGAAACCACGCCTTTTACCGACAATCTGTAAGCATAATTTCCTAAATGCCAGGCAGTCAAAGTCCAAAAAGTAAGAGCAATACCATACATTGCTGTATTTACAATTGCCTGTATTCTAGTTGAGAAGCGATCCATTATAAATCCCACTGCGATATGTCCTTTTTGCACCGCGCAATAAGCTAGTGCAAAGCCTATCATCACTGCCGTCAAAAATCCCACATATTCATAAGTTCCCAGAATAGGCCTATTAAAAATACCCCGCAATATAACATTGATTACAATCAAAGCCATTGTGATAACCATACATAAACCAGCAATTGTGTCCAGGACTTTACTTAGTCCAGTAACAAATTCCTTTAACATTCTAATACTGTCTCCTTATAAACTTTATTTTCAACCTACTTATATTCTTTATTGTATTTTTCTGCCAGATTTACAATTAAATCCAATATTTCCCGTCCATTTAATCCCTGTTTATCCATTTTCTCCACATATTCATCCTGAATGGGGTTGACCAGTTTTATCCAACGGGCTTTTTCTTCATCTGAAAGAGTGAAGACTTCCTGTTTTGTTGCTTCTATGGCCCATTTCAAGGCAGCTTCATTTTGTTTGTCCCATAGACCCATTGCGATTTCTTCAAAATACTTTTCACTAACTGCCTCAACTATACCTTGAACCTCAGAAGTTAGAGAATTCCAGGTATCAAGATTCATGGTTACAAAAAACAATGTGTTGTAAAGAAAGGGTGTCAGTGTTAAGTAGTCGGTAACTTCAGCATGTCTCCATCCTCTCAATACCTCAACGGGAGACAGATTACCCTTAACTACTCCTTTGGAAAGGGCTTCATAAGCATCAGATTGTGGCATGGCTACAGGAATTCCCCCAAGGGCTTCGATTGTTTTGGCACTAAGTCCTGTAGCTCTCAACTCTAGCCCCTGTATATCTTCTAGATTCCTAACAGGTACCTTTGTAAACAAGTCTCCTGGGCCGGTAGCGAATACCATTAATAGTTTGGTATCCTCAACCTCTGCAGGATTAAGTTCCCTTATTCCATCCCAGGCAACCTTACTTGCTGCCTTTGAATTATTATAATTTACACCAGGCAATTCAAAGACCTCCAACACTGGAAAGCGTCCTCTTGTATATGAAAAACATGATAAACCAATATCTGCTATGCCTGATACAACCCCCTCGTAAATAGCATCAGCTTGCAGCAAAGTTTGGCTGGGATAGCTGATAATATTGACCTTGCCATCAGTGGCTTCTTCAATAGCCTTTGCCCAGGGTTGAATTAACTCAGTCTCAGCTGGATGGGTTCCAGGAAAAAAATGTGCCAGCCGAAGCTCAACTTTTTTTTGTGCTTCTCCCGAATCATTTTTAGCTGAAGTTTCCTCCTTGGATGAACAACCTGTCAAAACAAATGCCATCATTAACACCAGACAAACTGCAGCACCCAATTTCAAAACCTTTTGGTTTTTGAGACACAACAAATCCTTCACCATACGCATCCTCCTTAAAAATCTTTATTGTAAAAACAAACAAAAAACTCCGTAGGAGGAGTCTAATGAACAAGGACAACCACCGTTACTCAAACAAACATAAGATAACGGTCAGCGGAGCCTTTTTCCATATACCTACCATCCTACCATTCTACCCTTTTTAAAAACCACTGATATATTTGTTTCGCTACTATTTAATATTTTCCTGCTAAAAAATCATTTTCCACAGGATTATCTCAGCATTTTTAAGCTGCCTGTAAGTTTATTAATTTTCTTCTTTGGTCCATAAAGGCATAAGCCTTTATCTATTCCTTTTCAGAAATATAATATATAAGAGAACATACTTTAAACAACAGTCACTTTCTCATTCTCCAATAGACCATTAGTTAAACCTAGCGTTTGGGCGGTTGAAGCATTAATTTCTTGCAGAAGCTCTGGGTTTTCCTCAAGTAATAGACCATAAGAAGGAATCATTTCTTTTATCTTCGGTTCCCACGCTTTTAGGTGTTGCGGGAAACATTTTGTTATTACTTCAAGCATTATGGAAACGACGGTAGAAGCACCAGGAGAAGCGCCAAGCAATGCTGCTATCGAACCATCAGCGGCACTAACAACTTGCGTGCCAAATTGGAGCGTTCCTCTGCCACCAGCTTCAGTATCTTTGATAACTTGTACACGCTGGCCCGCCACCAATAAATCCCAATCCTCGCTTTTGGCGTTGGGGACAAAATCCCGCAAAGCTTCCATGCGCTGTTCCTTTGATAACATAACTTGCTGGATCAGGTATTTTGTCAATGAAGCGTTTTTTACTCCTGACGCCAACAAAGTTACGAGATTATCTGGTTTTACTGAAGTTAACAAATCAAACATTGAACCAAATTTTAAAAATTTTGGCGAGAAGCCGGCAAACGGTCCAAAGAATAACAATACTTTATTATCGATAAATCTTGTGTCAAGATGGGGAACAGACATTGGGGGAGCGCCAACCGGAGCTTGTCCGTATACTTTTGCATAATGCTGGGCTACAATATCCGGTTTCTTACACACCATAAATATTCCGCTTACCGGAAATCCTCCAATACCTTTTCCTTCGGAAATACCGGATTTTTGCAGCAAATGCAGACTTCCTCCCCCGCCCCCAATAAAAACGAATTTTGCAGTATGGCGTCCGACGGTACTGCTATCTACATTCCGCACTTTCAATTGCCACAAGCCGCTGCTGGTACGTTTTAGATCTTCAACATTATGATTGAATTTTATATGGACGTTTTTACTCTTTAAGTGGGCAAACAATATGCGCGTTAAAGCGCCAAAGTTGACATCAGTTCCAGATTCGATTCTCGTTGCCGCCATAGGATTATTCAATTTCCTGCCTTTCATCATAAGGGGAATCCATTTCATCAGTTTTTCTGGGTCATCGGAAAACTCCATCCCTTGAAACAGGGGATTATTAGACAGGACTTTAAAACGCTTTTTTAAAAAAGCTACATTTTTTTCTCCTTGTACCCAACTCATATGAGGTAATTGCACAATAAAGTCCTTCGGGTTATTTATCAGGTTGCTTTTAACAAGGTAAGACCAAAACTGCTTGGAAACTTGATACTCTTCATTAACTTTTATAGCTTTACGAGTATCTATAGATCCGTCCGGTTGTTCAACAGTGTAGTTAAGCTCACACAGTGACGCATGCCCGGTTCCCGCATTATTCCATTCGTTAGAACTTTCCTCTCCTGGGTCTGCCAGTCTCTCAAACACAGTAATTTCCCAGTCCGGTGCTAATTCTTTCAGCAGTGTCCCCAAGGTCGCACTCATGATACCGGCACCAATTAAGATAACGTCTGTTTTAGTTTGGCTATTGCTCATTTATTTAGATTCCTTTCTGAGTTTCTTAAATTACAGTGTAGCACGATTATTTAATAAATTTAAATTTTTTTTAAAAAGACAGCTTTAAGCTATTTAAAGCTGGTAGGTTGCGATGAATTGGCCCTATTTACCATAATTTTATAATAGGCCAAGTCGTCTAATTTTCGTCTTTTACTTATGATAAGGTTCACCCCTAATAATCTTGAAGCAACGATAGATCTGCTCTAAAACAATTAAACGCATCAGCTGATGCGGGTAAGTAAGCTTTCCAAAGGATAGCCTGATATCTGCCCTTTTTAAAACTCTATCTGGAAGGCCCAGGCTTCCTCCTATTATTATTGTTAAATGGCTTTTGCCGGAAACCATCAGCTGCTGTAGCTTTTCTGCCAGGCCCTCAGAAGTAGGCATATCACCATCTTTATCAAGCACTGCTATAAAAGTATCTTCCTTCAGTCTGGCCAGGATTCTGTCCCCTTCTTTATTTTTTACCTCTTCCTCGTCTTTTGGAGAAGGATTGGAAGGCAGCTTTTCCTCAGAGATTTCGATTATATTTAACTTGGCATAGGGCTGCAGTCTTTTTAAATACTCTTCAATGCCCTTTTTTAGATAGTTTTCTTTGATTTTTCCTACAGCAAGGACTTCTATCTGCAAAATATCACCTCATGACAGACTATTTCTAAAATGAATCGGAGAACCGTCCCCTGAATCAATCCCCTGAATCAATAGATAGTTTTCTTTGATTTTTCCTACAGCAAGGACTTCTATCTGCAAAATATCACCTCATGACAGACTATTTCTAAAATGAATCGGAGAACCGTCCCCTGAATCAAAATCAATCTTGAAAAATGAATCGGAGAACCGTCCCCTGAATCACCCTGAATCAAATCAATCTTGAAAAATGAATCGGAGAACCGTCCCCTGAATCATTTGAATCGGAGAACCGTCCCCTGAATCATTCTGAATCATTTGAATCGGAGAACCGTCCTCTGAATCGACTGAATCGATTCCTGAATGAATTTATCTTCTAGGCATTTCGCCCAGTTTAACTTTTAATTCGATGCGATTGTTGTCCCTGACAACCACTATGATGACCTCATCTCCAACCTTTTTGTTCTTTAATACATCCTGCAGGTCATCAAAGGTTAAAATAATTTGCTCATCCATTTGAACAATTACATCACCGGGCCGCATTCCTGCTGAAGCTGCAGGGCCGCCTGCAACAACGCCACCTACATAAATGCCTTCGGGCAAGTTATACCATTCTGACATGCGGGAAGTAATTTCCCTGAAGTCAAAGATACCTATAAAAGGCCTGCTTACATAACCCTTTTCAATCAATTGATCAATTATGGGTTTTACTGAATTTGAGGGAATGGCAAAATTCATTCCTTCCACATCTGCCCTGGCAATTTTCACGCTGTTAATACCTATTACTTCACCTTTTGCGTTAACCAGGGCCCCTCCTGAGTTGCCGGGATTTATCGCTGCATCTGTCTGCAGTACCCGTAAAGTTATTTCTTCACCCCCGGAAGCCCGGACCTTAATTTCCCTATCAAGAGCACTTATTACACCAACAGTAACTGACCTGGCAAAATTCTTGCCTAAGGGGTTACCTATAGCTACGGCCATCTCACCTACTCGCAATTGATCCGAATCTCCAAATCTGGCCTCAGGCAGATTGTCAGCTTGTATCTGCAAAACAGCGAGGTCGGTATTCCTATCATAGCCTATCAGGGTAGCTTCATAATGTGTGTCCTCAGTCACTGTCACCTGTATCTTGGTTGCGCCTTCCACCACGTGAAAGTTTGTCACAATATATCCTTTATTTTTATCAAAAATTACTCCCGAACCTTCGCTTGTAATAGGGTTATTAAAAAAGTCATGACCCCTCAGGTTAGTTATACCCACCACTGCCGGCCCTACATTTTCTGCTATGGCAATGACAGGCGAGTCTTCCACCTTAAAAGGCACCACCGGTAGATCTGGATAATCCCATCTTCCCTGGTCGTTAATTTGTCCTTCAAGCATAGGGAAAAAGTACGGAGCAAAATATAATACAAGCAACCCCCCTACAAAGGCGCTTAACAAACATAAAACTATAATAAAGAAAAAACCAGGTCTTCTGCTTCCTCCATATTCATGTGCTGAAAAATAGCCCATAACTCCACCTCCTTGTTCTTGGTTCCCATACTATTTTAGCAATTAAACGATAATTCCTGCAACACTATAGGCATAAAATATCTGCCAACTTTAAAAATAAAACCCAGGAAAGCTTCCTGAATTTTAATGATGAACAATCTTGATATTGTTTATTACCCTGGCTATACCAGGAAGTCCAATGGCCATAATCTCTGCAACCTTTTTGGCCCCTGGCGTATAGACCTCTCCGCTCAAATATGCTGTTCCCGCTACTACATGCACAGTCAAATCTTGTTCTTGTAAATGAGGCAGCTGTGCAAGCGCCCCGCGCAGCCTGTTGGTCAACCTGCTGTCCTGGCTGCTGCCTTCCGTTGATTTGATGTTGTTTACAACCTTGCTAACACCGGGCATGGAAGCAGCAACCTGCTCAGCCAGTACTGCCTGCGCCGGCCTGTCAACAATACCTTCTAAGTATACAGTACCCTTGTCTACCCTGGTTTGAATATCCTGTACATCAAGCTTTTCTTCCAATGAAAATGCTCTTTCAACTTCGTTGGTTAAAGTAGCATCATCTCGCCTGGCTTCTTTCTCTATCTCTAATTGACTGATTACCTCTTTTACCCCAAGCACCTGCCCTGCTAGACCAATGGCTAGTCTTTCTTGTCCTATATTGGCAACATATCCCTTTAACAGGACAATGCCTTTATGACATGCAGCGCCTACACGTTCCAATTCTTTATGCCTTGATATTTTGGCTTCCACAGCGCCAGCAATATCTTTATCCTCTACTTCCCCTTCCGTAGATATGGTCAGATGGTTTTCAACTTTTTTTACACCAGGAATTTTTCTGACTAACTTCTCCACTCTTTTTTTGTCATCAAGTACATCAACAATCCCAGAAATGGATACAATTCCTCTTTTAACATCAACTTGAATATCTGACATGTGTTCCTGCATCAATGCAGTCATTACAGCGTCTTTAACTTCATGGTCAGCCATTTTCACTTTTATACCAGCCTCCTTTGCTTGTATTATTCTGCCTCCTTAAACTTACTTTAATACAGTAAAAGCACTACCCGTTACAAAAAAATGGCAGTTTAAAGTCATGCCTGGACTTCGGCCTATTTGCTTGATGCGGCCTTAATGTGGGTTTTTATCTTAATGGAGGTCAGTTAAAGGAGTTATTTTTAATTTACTCTAAATTTGTGAACAAGTTGTGACCTAAATTTAAAAAGATTGTGAAGATCTACATATTTCTTCAAAATTCTTCAGAGTGATGCCTGTACCTAACCAAAAAGCCTGTTTCATGGTTTTTCCTTCACCCAGGTAATCAAGGATTTTATTCAAACCTTCATAACCATATTCATTAACAAGCTTCTCTACCATCACCAGAGATTGCCTGTAGGCATTGGATTGACTTGGAAGTTTGTCAAAACCCCTGTCCATGTCCTTTAATGGATACCATTCACCTTTTTTAGCAGGGTAATCAAACTCAAATCCAGTGATATCTCTTTCAATCAATTGGGCAATTCCTTCAGTAAACCACCGTGTATAGTTTCCTTTTGTTCGATAATCTACAACCAGATGAACATACTCGTGAACCATTGGTCCCGACTCACGAAATCTAATTAACATTTCCTCCTGGGACATGTTTTCATCCAGCCATTCAAAAGGGGATAACACTCTTATGACACCAGCCCAATAAACTCCCAAAGCGCTTTCATCAGCATCCCAGCCAAAACTTTTTACCAGGCTGGCATTATCAGGATAAATCACAATGGGGACTGTTCTCTTATTGTCAAATTTGAGAAGATCATTGACGCTCTGATAATCTTCAATTATTGTATTTAACACTAAATCTGCAATACCAGCATCTTTTTGGTGATACTTTACAATAAAATATTTGTTAGTGAGACTCTCCCAGTTTCGGGTCCTGATTTCCATTTCTTTTTTTGCTGCCTCTCTTACAAAGGAGTAAGCAGTAGTTTTGGGAAATACAGGGTTTTTTACAGCATAAATGGAAACGATCATAAAAACCATGGTCACCATAACATTAATTATTAAACGAAGTATTTTAGCTCCTCTTTGGCAAATACAAACATCCTTGAGCATGGTTAGCCCCCCCTCTGCTAACTACACTTACTGTCTATAAGTGATTATACTTGCCTTTTATCATAATATCATTGGTAATTCTTACAGAAAAACTGAAAAGGGGACACATCTAAACAAGGTAAGGGGACACACCTCTTGCAGGATGCATGATGCAAGAGGCAAGAAGCAAGATTTACTCATGCCTCTTGCTTCACGCTTCTTGTCTCTTGAACAGAGGAATATCCCCAAAACCAAAAAAATGGCGCTCTTGAAGTGAGAGCACCGTGCTATCTATTATGTGAATTTATATTTAGATGGTCTATGCTGAAAAAAGGCTTTTTAGTTTATCCAAAAGTCCCCTGGGTTTTTCTTCTACTGGTAAGTCTGTGGCAAGTGGATTTATTTTTTTTGCAATAGTTGTAATGCAGATGGAAGCAGGAGATGCCGGATTAAATATAATATGAGGGGTAAAACTTTTAACTGCCCTTGTGACATTAACATCGTGCAGGATATATCCTAAGGTTTCTGCCTTAATTTCAAGGAAACGCTCAACAACCTTAAGCATTCTTTCAGCTACATCTTTAGCCTCTTTGAGGTTTTCCACCAGATTAACTACCAGTTTCACCCTCAGGGATGGATCTTTTTCGTTTAAAACCTTAATGATTGCATAAGCATCTGTAATAGCATGGGGTTCAGGAGTGGTTACAATAATTATCTCATCAGCTGCCAGAACAAAATTCACCACATTACGGCTGATACCTGAGCCGGTATCAATTAAGATTACATCAGCATGGTCCTCTAACGGTTTAAACATGTTCACTATTCTGCTCAATTCACTTTCAGGCAAATCAGCTAAAGACTGCAACCCTGATCCTCCCGGGATAAATTTTATGCCATTAGGCCCATCAGCTACAATATCCATAATATTATGCTTACTCCTGTCAACCAGATGCTGCAGCGTATACTTGATATCAGTTCCCAACAGCACATCCACATTGGCAGTACCTAGGTCAGCATCAATAATACATACGCGCAGGCCAAGTTTTGAAAGGGCTATGGCAGTATTAATGACAAAGTTGGTTTTACCCACTCCCCCCTTTCCACTGGTAACGGCAATAATCCGGGGCAGTCCTGATTTCCTTCGTGCAACCCTAACCATATTTTTTTTGATAGACTTACCCGGCTTGAAAACAGGTGCCCGGGTAGCAGCAATTTCAATGATTTGCCCGTTTTGAGGATTTCTACCCCTTCTTGCTCCTCTTTCTCTTACCTCAAAAGTTCCAAAACCTGAAAGCTGGACTTTATCGCCAGCAGCTAGAGCTTCTTCAATAATAAAAAGTATACTGCTGACAATTGTTTCAGCCTCTTTTTTAGTAATTCCTGCATTTTCTGATACTTTCGAAATCAGTTCTCCTTTATTCATGGCGCAACTCCTTGATTTCGACAAGGCTGTAAATAACCTGCGAATTTTCTTCTCATCTTTATTCCACAATAATCAAAATTTTCCTCCTGATTTACATAGTTTTTCTATTGAAAATAAAATTTTGCGACAAGTTGCAAAATATTTGTCGGCAGTTATAATTTTATAGCAGGAAATTCTTGAATAGTGCAGAAAGCCCTTATTAGAATATTTTGTTTTCTATTTTTTTATAATCTCTATATTTAACGGTAAGGAGTGGCGATTTTATAATGACCAGTATCGGATTTGGAAAAAAACTTAAGGAACAGCGTCTAAACATGGGACTATCAATCCAAGACGTTGTAGAAAAAACAAATATTAAGGGCAAGTATATCGAAGCGCTGGAGGAGGAAAACCTGGCAGTTCTTCCTGGAAAGGTCTATACAAAAGAGTTCTTGCGCACCTATTCCAGGTTTTTAAACCTTGATGTTAACGAAATGCTTGTGGAATTCAATAAAACTCTTGCAGACGGCACCACAGCCAAATCCTTTATTAAAGAAAGTTTCCGCACTCAACAAAATCCTACTTTTAGGATAAACTATGCCAAACTGCTTCGCTTTACCGTTTTAGTCCTTGCTGTCCTAGTACTGTTTAGCGTCAACAAATTCTGGAATAAAAACCCTGAACCAATCGCCCCACCCCCAGATCAAGCTGCAATTTCCCAACCAGAAAAAGAAGACCCTAAGATTGAACCTGATAAAGAGCCTCCCAAGGAGACCCAGAATCCGCAAGATAGTGCACCTAGCGCTCCGGTTGTTGACATAGTGAAATTGGAAATAACCGCAGCAAGAGGAGATTGCTGGCTTGAAGTGGTGACCGGAGGTAAAACCCTTTATTATGGTACACTGAAAAAGGATGAAGAAAAGCTGGTTTTTGAAAGTAATGAAGAGATTAAAGTAGTCTTTGGGAATGCCGGAGCTGTTGATGTATACGTAAATGGGGCGCCTCTGGGCATCTTGGGAGAAACCAGCCAGGTAGTTAGAAGTACCTTTGCTCCAGAACCATAAAAAAAGCTCTGGGGTGGGATAACCACCCCAGAGCTTTTAAACTTCATAACCTGCCCCTGAGATTGCTTCCTTAATTTTCTCCTCGCTAGTTTTTGTTTTATCGAAATCAACTCTGACATTCTTTGCATCAAGATTAACCTCTGCGTCACATACTCCATCTAAAGTCATTAGAGCTTCCTCAACTGCCTTTTTACAATGAGCACAACTCATCCCTTGGACCCCAATGGTCACGCTCTCAATGGCACTTCCACAATTGCAGTGTTCACACATTTCTTTCCTCACCTCCCTATATTTGGCTTAAGAACATTCTTGCCCCTTTTGTACTTAACTATACAAATTATTTAAGGTTTTTGATATGCTAATAAAGGGGATAACGGGTGTCCCCAGATTAATTAAAAACCCTAAAGCTGTAAAAACCGGCAAAGGAGAAATATTCTTATGACTTCTTTAGATATTAAAAGGACAGATAGAAAGTGGTTTTTAACGCCAGTAAAAAAGACAATTTTTCAATATCACATGATTGACCATGGTGACAAAATAGCGGTTGGGCTGTCTGGGGGAAAAGACAGTTCTACACTATTTTATATTCTCACCTTCCTACAAAAACAAATGCCAGTGAAATTTGAGCTTGTGCCTATTTCGCTGACTCTGGGTTTTGAGGACATGGACATTTCTCCATTAAGAGACTTCGTCTCTAGACTAGGAAACACACTTTACATTGAGCCTACCTTGATCGGAAAAATTGTTTTCGACCTTCGCCAGGAGAAAAATCCATGCGCCTTGTGCGCTAATTTACGCAGGGGCGCCCTCTATGATACAGCTAAAAAGCTGGGTTGTAACAAAGTGGCCCTCGGCCATCATCTTGATGATGCCATTGAAACTTTTTTTATGAACCTGGTTTTTAATGGGCAGATGGGCATTTTCCAACCCAAGTCATTTTTAGACAGGAAGAAGATAACTGTTATCAGGCCATTAATCACCCTGGAGGAAAGCTCTATTATAAGCATTGCCAAGGCCAAAAAAATACCTGTAGTTAAAAACACCTGTCCTGCAAATAAGAAGACCAAAAGGGAAGAAATGAAAAAATTAGTTTCTGAATTAAGCAGAAGTTATCCTGATATCCGTTATAAATTTTTATGTGCCGCTCAGAATATACAATTAGAAAACTTCTGGAATGAAGACCAGTATTTACCTCTCAGCTAAATATCTTTCTGCTGAGATAGCTGCCGTAGCGCCATCCCCTACGGCAGTAGATACTTGTCTTAAATACTTTTCTCTAACATCTCCTGCAGCAAAAACCCCTGCAAGATTAGTCTTAAGACTTTCATTAGTTTGAATATACCCGTTTTCATTCAGGTCAATACCTTTTAACCAGGCTGTATTAGGTACGGTACCTATGAAAATAAACACACCGCTTAATCTTTCTTCTTTTACCTCTCCTGTTACTAAATTTTTCAGGATAACCTTTTCAACTTTGTTTTCACCCTCAATTGATTCTACAACAGAATTCCAAACAAAAGCTATTTTAGGATTCTCCAATGCCCTCTCCTGCAAAATTTTTGCAGCTCTAAGCTCTCCCCGTCTATGTATTAGCATGACTTCGCTGGCAAACTTGGTTAAAAAAATGGCTTCTTCTACAGCTGAATCCCCTCCACCTACAACAGCAACCGTTTTACCTTTAAAAAATGCACCATCACAGGTAGCGCAGTATGAAACACCCCTACCCTGAAACTCATTTTCACCCGGCACCTCAAGTTTTCTGCCTTCGGCCCCTGTAGCGATGATAACTGCTTTAGCTTCTATTATCCTGCTGTTAGTGGTTATTTTTTTTACATCTGTATTTAATTCAGCGGCCAAAACAGTTTCTGTAATCATTTCGGCTCCGAACCTGCTTGCCTGTTCATAAAATTTCATCATTAACTCAGGGCCGCCAATCCCTTCGGGGAAGCCCGGAAAATTTTCTATCCAACTGGTTAAAGCTGCCTGCCCTCCAGGCATGCTTTTTTCAATAATTATTGTCCTTCTTCCACCTCTGGCTCCATATAAAGCAGCTGTAAGCCCAGCAGGCCCCCCTCCTATTACTACGATATCATACATACCCTTGCCCTCCTTATTAGCTCCTTTAATATATCTGTGAACATTCATCCCTTTTTCATTATTTGCCTTAAAGGGACTTCTTTATACACCTGTCCGCCTCCAAACCCTTTGGTGTTTGGTATAATCATTCCCGTTTTGGTAACTAAGAGAGATCTCATATTAGACTCAATGGAAAACCCCGGCATTTAATCCGGGGTTTGATAATACTTAGTTTCGCAAATATTTCGTAGGATTATCAGGAGTACCGTTTATTCTAACTTCAAAGTGCAGGTGCGGACCAGTACTATTACCAGTGCTGCCAACCCTGGCGATGACATCTCCACGCTGCACGGTTTGGCCTACTTTAACTAAAAGCTGGGATGCATGAGCATAATATGTAGTCACACCGTCACCATGATCAATTATGGCAAGGTTGCCGTAATTTCCGTGCCAGCTAGAGAAAATCACGGTGCCATCCTCAGCAGCATAAATTGGATCACCAGTGTTTCCAGCAATATCTATACCTGTATGAAGGGTTCTGCCCCGGTAACCGAATGGAGATGTGATGGCGCCTCTTATCGGCCATCCTAGGGGGCCAGTACCTCCGGCGCCCCTGGAAGCTACCATCATTTTTGTTCCCACAGCTACTACCTTTGTCTTGGGTTCTTCCAGTATCTTTTCATTAAGAACAATCTTTTCAGTCGGGTTGCCGTTTATCCTGGTGATTAGATAGGTAACTTCTTTTTTACCGGAAGCTCCCGGATTCTCAACCCTCTGCTGTCCCCTCCATAATGAGTCATTATTAACATATTTCACCTGGTAAGGAATTCTTTCCTCTGCAACCTGTTCATATACAACTTTCACGTTAATGATTGGTTCTGGTTTAATTAGTCTTAATTTTTGCCCTATCTGGAGGATAATTGACTGCAGTTCCGGATTTGCTTCTTCCAGGTCCTTGACTTGCAAACCATTTGCCTGGGCTATGCTCCAAAGAGACTCTCCAGATTTAACCTCATGATAAGTTAATTTCTCCTGCCCGTAAGTAATTATTTCCACGGCTTCTTCATAGGGTATGATTTCATCCTTGTCAACTTCAACAGGTACATAGGCTACCTTTTCTTCTACCGCTACATCCAAAATCTTTATCTCATATCTTTCCCGGTCCCTGTCACTAGGCATATACCCTTCTTTAACTGCTTCAATAATATTTTGGGCTACCTGTTGGTTCTCAACAATTACTTTAACTTCTCCATTTACCGATATACCCATAGCGCCATAATGAAACTCAAGGCAATCTTTTAATAAAAGAACTAGTTGAGTCTCCGGCAGGATTTCATCCTTCTTAACCCTTACAGGTTCATATTTTATTGTACTAATACAGCTTAACGGAAGGCCGTCAATTTCCTTTTCTTCATGAATACTATCTATGGCTATCTCGGCAATTTCAATGCTCTGTGCTACACCAAGTACCTTACCGTCAACAATTACGCTAACTCCATTAGGCTTTGTGGCAAAGTTATAAACAAATACACTCAATAACACTACAATAACCAGGGCTGCGGCAATACCGCCAAAACGGTAACTCTTGTTCTCCTTAAAAGAGGATATAAGTTGAGAATTAACCAGCCCCCCAGTATTAATGTTAAGCACTTCTTCCCCACACATCCTCTCCTTTTAAATTGTTGCAGCATACTTCCTTAAATTACCTTTAGTAAAACCACTCTATAATTATTATATGTAACTATTTTATGTTAGTGTAATTATTATATGTACCAAGGCTTGTCCGGCTTGTACTTATTATTACTATTTTACTCTGAATCTGGAACACTTTAAAGTATACCATAGAAAAGCTCATTGCTAAAGTCAAAACTTCGTAGAATTTGTCGACTTTAGCATTTTATGCTATTAATATTTTAAATAGCTTTTTTATTATAAATGTTATCGCAAAGAGTTTAAGGCCATAAATAATTCTTCTTTGGTATGCGGAGGAATAGTCTCGGCTTTCAAAAATCCAACCCTTTTAAGTTCTTCCCAAGTTTCAAGCACCCATGGTTTATGTAGACCGGTATTGCTTAAGGTTGATTGAGATAAGAAAACGTCCATGGGGCTGCCGCCAGCCAAAACCCTGCCGTTAGCCAATATAAATACTGTATCTGCCCAGGAATAAGCCAGGTCAACGTCATGGGTGGAAATGATGATAGTTAGCCCTTGCTGATATAATTTATTTAATAGTCTTATTAACCTATTTGCATTTGCAGGATCTAATCCAGCAGTGGGTTCATCACAAATAAGTATTTCAGGTTCCATTACCAAAACTCCTGCCAGGGCTACCAGTTTTTTTTGGCCTACACTTAAAAAATGTGTGGGTTTATTGAACAAATCCAGAATCCCTAGTTCTCTCCCCACTCTCTCAATTCTTGTCATGGCCTCCTCTTTGGAATAACCCAGGTTTAATAAACCAAAGGAAATGTCCTGCAGTACACTTGCTGAAAACAGCTGGTTATCCGGGTTTTGAAAAACAATACCAACAAGTTTTTTTAGGTTCTTTAGGCTGCTGCCGGTATACTGGTAATCAACTCCACGATAAGACAGTTTGCCTTTAAAAGGTTTTAACAGGCCGTTAAAGTGCAGCAACAGTGTAGACTTGCCGGCTCCGTTAGGACCTAATATGGCTGCCCTGCTGTTATTTTTAACTGCCAAGTTAACGCCCTGCAAAGCATCTGTTCCGTCACCGTATTTATAGCATAGATTAACTGCCTCTACTATGTACTGTGCCAATGGTTGCTACCTCCCCAGATAATAAACGAATAACAGTACTCCGTTAAAGACCACTATACCTGCCAAATTCTTAGCCTTGAACTTATATTCCTCTTCCAAAACCTTCAACTCTCCCATGAACCCCCTTGAAAGCAAAGCATTATAAGCTTCATCGCTCCTTTGCATGCATTTAAGATAAAGATTTGAACAAAGGATTGCCAAACACCTGACCCTGCCTTGAAACCCTTGATAGCCGCATCTGGAAATCTGAGCAACATAAATATCCTGGGCAGTACTTATAAAAACAAAAATACTATTATAGACCAGGATCATTAGATCGGCAATAACAGCCGGTATCCTTAATTTGCGCAGGATGTATATAATCTGAACCATGGGTGTTGTCAAGGCCAAGAAATACAAGCAAGACACTGCTGCCAGCGACTTAACAAATAGAATTGAGGCAGCAACAAAAGAACTTGGGCTTACCCCTACCCACAGGCTGGCTATCTTTACAGAAAAAATAAAGGACTGCTGGAAAGAAGAGAAATTAACAGCCACAGCCAGGCATCCTATAAATATAAAGGCCAAGGGAATGAGCATTAATCTCAAATAGAATTTGTAGTTTATCTTTGCACCAAGCACCAGCAGAAAAAACATTGCAGTTATAGCAATGAAAGATATTAAGTAAGAATTGAAAATAAGTACCAACAGCATGGAAGCTATAGCAAACAATAATTTCTCTACAGGATGAATATCCTTAAAAGGTGAACAGTATGCATATTGGTCAATAGTCGTCAACTTGTGTCACTCCAGCCTCTTTATTTAAACCTGTAATTTGGCAGATATGTCCCCTTTCTTTATTCCCATTTTATAGCCTATATAAAAACAGATAAAACCAGCGCCAATAGCTGCTTGAAGGGCAAAAAGCAAGCTTTCCACCTCTGGGCTGGGCGGCTCCCACAGTGGTTCAAACCAGGGTTCATAATTGGGGTTAACTTCACTTACTGCTTCTTCAGCCTGTGAATCCGCCCCAAGAAATTCTGCTTCAGAATTAATAACAAAAGCAAGCGCCACGATGAGAATCACCAATAATGTTAATACAAGATTTAGTTTAAAGTTGCTCATCTTTTCCACCTTCCTATTCAAGAAAGATTTAAGCTTTCCATCTCTTGTTTACTGTAAGACATTAAAAGATTAAACACCATTACTGTAAGAATACCTTCAACAACAGCAATGGGCACCTGGGTGATGGCAAAGATACCTGTAAATTTGACCCATGATGCATAAAAGCCTCCAATATCCGAAGGATGAGCCAAAGCCAACTGTATGGCAGTCACCAGATATGTGGCTAAACCACCTAACGCAGTTCCCATAAATATCCCCGCCCACCTGGGCGCTCCCATTTTTTTAAGTAATAGATACACCCCATAGGTAACAAAGGGGCCTATCACCGCCATGGACATCACATTAGCTCCTAAAGTCGTTATGCCTCCATGGGCCAACAATACTGCCTGGAATAACAGAACAATTAAACCGATTACTATCATTACAGATGGGCCAAATAAAATGGCGCCCAGACCCATTCCTGTAGCATGTGAACTGCTCCCTGTCACAGAAGGCAGTTTCAAAGCAGATAGAACAAAGGTAAATGCGCCGACAAAGGCAATCAATAGAATTGTCCTTGGGTTGTTTTTGACACTTCCAGCTAACCCTCTAACCCCCATATAAAGAAAGGGGAGCATGGCAATGTACCAAAACCCTGCCCATTTAATGGGCAGAAAGCCTTCCATTATGTGCATACCAAAAATGTATATACCCACTTTAATACCCCCTATAAATTTTCCAGTTTACTCAACACTTCTTCAATCCTTGGAGCGTAAACTCTTGGTTTTGAGGAATGTCCCCAACTTAAAAAACCCTGCACCGTAAGTATACGATGTAGGGTTCTCTTCTATCCAACCACAATAATTTCTTTACCCCATACACCGTGGGTACTCCAGAAATACATTAAACAAGCAGGTCTCCTGGCTCAGGTTCATTACCTTTTTACGCCTTCCCAGGTCTCCCCAGTGGCTCATGCAAAAAGGCTCACCTTTACAGTGGCGGGACCGCGCTGGACTTTCACCAGCTTCCCTCTAAGTTCCCAATGGAAACTTGTTTAATATTACATATCATATTCTTTTAGTCAGCTACCGCTTAATACATATTTTAGCATGCACTATCCTGATTATCAAGAACTAAACGTCCCCTTTCCTTGATGAAAAGATAAATAGCAGCTTCAATCCTTACCTTCTGGAGAAAACATCCCATCTCATAGGGGATACCTATGTCTCCATTATGATTAACTGCATTGGCATGGCAGCCCCCGCTGCAGTGATATCTCGCCCAGCATTCCTTGCACTGCTTATTATAAATATGAGCCCGCTTAAACCCATCAACCAAGCTGTGTTTAATGATTCCCTTCTGCAAATCTCCGAGTAAATAATCATGGTTCCCCACAAACTGGTGACATGGATAAAGGTCTCCGTCAGGAGTAACGGCCAGGTACTGATAACCAGCTCCGCAGCCTGTGATCCTCTTGGCCAGGCAAGGCCCCTTTTCTAATTCCACATTAAAATGAAAAAAGTTAAAAGCCCTGCCAAGTTTCCTTCTCTGCAGGTATTCCCGGGCTAAAACCCTATATTCTTCTGCCAACCTGGGCATATCCTCAGTTTTAAAGCTGTAGTCCTCCTGGGGTGATGCTACTACAGGTTCCAAGGATATTTCAGTGAAACCTTCATCTGCTAAAAACAAAACATCCCGGGCAAAATCTAAATTAAATCTGGTAAAAGTCCCCCTGATGTAATAATTGTTCCCCTGCCTGGACGATACCAGGGACTTAATTCTTGGAGCAACCAAATCAAAACTACCTGAACCAGATGCCAAAGGCCTCATCTGGTCATGGGCTTCTCTACGCCCATCCAAGCTTAAAACTACACTGATATTTTCACCATTTAAAAAATCCTCTTTATCAGGGCTCAGCAATAGCCCATTGGTGGTCAAGGTAAACTTTATTGTCTTACCCCGTTTGGAAGCCTCTTTTTTCCCATAGTTAACAAGTTCTTTAACAACCGGCCAGTTTAACAAGGGTTCTCCTCCAAAAAAGTCCACTTCACAAGTGGGTCTTAATCCCGAATTATCTAAAAGAAAATCCAGGGCCTTTTTCCCCACTTCCAAACTCATATGTTTTCTTGACCCACCGAAGCTGCCTGTACCGGCAAAACAATAACGGCAGGATAAATTACAGTCATGGGAAACATGCAGGCACAATGATTTAATCACATTGTCCAGGGCCCTAACCGGTTCACTGGTACCGACAGTGTCTTCAGCAAACCAAAGACCTTCATCAACCAAATGATGAAGCTCACCGAGAACATCATTAATCTGCTCCTCGGGATATGGGCGCAGCAGCCGCCAAAAAACATCTTCCTGCCCTCTGCTTGCTTTTGCGGCTTCTACTATAGACCAGGCAATCTCATCTACCACGTGGATGCTTCCGCTGTTAACATCAAGCATAACGTACAGTTCTTCAAATTTGTAAACATGGATATCAGAAATTAGTTTTCCTTGAGCAGCCTTTTCCAAAACAAACGAAAGCATATTAACCTCCCAAAACCTATTGCTAATCATTAATTTTCACTTAACCAATTCTCCAGCATCTCAACAGTAACCGGTCCATCAGCTTTTTTTACTACTTTCCCCTTGGAATTAAGCAAAAAACTAGAAGGAACAAATCTAGAGGCAAAGTGTTCTCTAGATTTTCCCTCAGTATCTGACAATACCACAAAAGGCACTTGAATTGCGGTTAAATATTTATCCAAGTTGCCTGGATTCCTTTCGCTTGTTGTCAGGTTAACCGCCACAAGGTTGACTCGACTGTTAATTTCATCATAATGATCCTTAAGATATAGAAGTTCTTCCAGGCAGGTTGGACACCAGGTGGTCCAGGCCACTACCAGTGTAGGACGTGCTTCAAACTCTTCGTAAGTAAACATGACCCCATTTTTAACTTCCATCCCTAACAGGGCCTGAAAAGCTTCAGCCTCAACTTCCTTTTCTCCCTGCAAAACAAACATCCATACGACGACAGCTGTCAGAATAATTAGGATTAATATTGTTAAAGTTTTATTTTTGTTCATTGCAGTTGTTGACCTCCCCAGTAGAATTCAAATACCATGCTTAACTGTTTATGATAGTATGGCCGACAAATAGGTAAATCTGCCGGTCATAATTAATATACCTAATACAATGAGTACAACACCTGCAGCCTTGTTAAGGTACCAGCTGACCCTGGCTATGTTTTTTATGTGGACCATAAGTTTACCCCAAAAGAGTGCAGCAAGTAAAAAAGGAACCGCCAGGCCTAATGAATAAAAACTCAGCAGTAAAGCGCCCTCTCCAGCTGAACCCTGTGTTCCGGCAATGATTAATATTGTGGCCAGTATCGGTCCCACACAAGGAGTCCAGGCCACGGAAAAAACCATTCCCAGTACAAAGCCGCTGGTATACCTGGGCATACCCATGCCCCCTTTTAACAAGAAAGACAAATTAATAACGCCTAGAATCTGCAGTCCCAAAAGGATGATAAAAGCCCCGCCTATAATATTAATAGTTGACTGGTACTTAATTAAAAAACCTCCAATGGCACTGACGGATAAGCCCATTAAAATAAATACCAGCGCAAACCCGGCAACAAAACTCAAGGTTTTAGAAAAAGCCTGCCAGTTCAGCTTGCCCCCATCAGCGCCGGAGGTACCGCCGGTTAAAAAGGCCAAAAAACCCGGCACTATTGGAATTATGCAGGGCGAAAAAAAAGAAACCAAGCCCGCTCCAAAAGCAGTCAATACAAGAAACAAAGGAAACCCACCTTAAAACCCAGAATAAAATTGTACAGATATAATCTAGGTTATTTTATAGCTATCATATTATTATTTTACAGTTTGTCACGCAAAAGATAAAGTCCAAGGTAGACCTTACCTTGCATTCCTTAATACATAAATTTAAAACCCATTATAAGTTGTTTTTATATTACGAGCAGCTATTGATGGTGGATAAAACAGGAGAAACAAGCGAATTATATATATTAAAGATTGAATAAGGTATAATCAGAAATTTAGGCACAGCATCATCTGTGGTGATTGAAAGCGGGGATATAATTGGAAGGATGTTTGGCATAACCATGAATATTGCTTCTGATAAAAACATGCTTACTACATATAGTTTTATTGAAAAGAAGTCCCACGAAGGTTACTCTAAATTTGTCTCACAATTGGAAAGTGATGATGATAAGAGGAATCAATTCATAGCAGAAATAGCAGCTTCCAATATGCTGGAAGCCAAGTTGATGCATTTATGGCTGGAAGATAAGCTTGCTAGAGCATAACGTAGCTCATTATATCACTCTATCTTTTTAGGATAAAACATGCCTATTATCACAAAAGTCTGATAATGATGCAACTTACAACCTTTATAGTGTGTTCACTCTTACAATTATCATCACACTTAAATCTATAAGAAAAAGACCAAGGAATTTTCTCAAGCTTCTTTTTTTCATTTGCAAACAATCTTAATTGATTTAATGCAGCTTCTTGGTTAGAATCCCATTCTTGCTCATCTTTCTCAATTAATAAATCAAAGACCTTTTGTGGCTTAATTATTCCTAAAGAACAGTATCTCTTTACACTTATTCCTTAATTCTTCTAATGATCTGCTTAATTTTGGGATTATAATTTCTTTTCTTTTCTTCCAATTATCTTTTGTTCCGATTGAGCCCATAATTTTTATAGTGTCCGTATTGATATTATAGCTCTCAGGCCTGTAATCCCCACTTGCTTTTTTAACTTGTGCTTCAATCCAGTCATATTTACTAAATTGTTTCTCTTTTGGTAGGTCTCTAAATGTTACAGGGTATAATCTAATCCATTCCCCTTCATCGGTAATACCAGCAACACATACAGTCTCAGAATACTTATGAGAAGGTTGTGGATAGGCTTTAACAGTAACAAGAATTCTTTTCTTTTCCCACAAACTTGAGTAGGCCATGGAACGCCCCCTATAAGTGTTTAATCCTCATTCCATTACCATCTATTTGTTTAATATTCCAAGCCAATATGCTTCTATGGCATTCTGAGTATTTCTTTTCAAAACACAGCAAGCAACATCTTTCTTTGTATATGTGATTTATTAGATCTTTAACAATATCTATTTTTGTCTCTAATATCCTTTCATACTCATTGGTAAAGGTTAATAAATTTTTTTCTTTCTGGATAACTTCTCGTATATTTTTTGGAACACCTAATTCTTTACATGAAATATATTTAATGTCGTTTTTAGAGAGTATATGTTCCAAGGTTTTTCCTGAAAATCCTTTTTTACGGCTAACTGGCTTTTGTCGTACATCAATTATAGTTTGAATACTATTCGTATGAAGTTTTTCAATAAACCCTTCAGTAGTTTGTCCTTCGTATCCTATTGTATATACTATTCCTTCCATTGGGATTACACCTCTATGCGGATTTTTACTGATATATACTGATATATTATGTTTTCTTCTACAATTTGTCAAAAAAATCCTGCACAAAATATAAAAAACCCCGTCTTTAAGACGAGGTCTTATGGATTGTCACATTTGGAGCGGAAAACGGGATTCGAACCCGCGACCCTCGGCTTGGGAAGCCGATGCTCTACCACTGAGCTACTTCCGCCGGTAATATCAAGATTTTATCTTTAATGTATCACCTAAAGTATTCAGACAACGTAACTATATATATTATATCCTTTTGCATGAGCATAATCAAGATATGACTCTTGATATTGTATCTGTACCCGTCTACTCCTTTTCAATTACTTCTATAAGTTTAGCCATATTCTCCAAACTATGGGTCTTAGTAAAATTAATTTGGTATTCATCAATTTCAATAGTAGCTGTTCCCTGGCTGCCGGGTTTGCCGAACGCTTCTTTAGCCGCATCTTGGTTGATAAAGCTAAACCAGATGTATCTTTTATCTTGCTCAAGTTGAGGAAACATTGCTAATGATTCTTCATCTACCAGGAAAACTACCTTGTTGCCCAGTGTTTCATGGTTTTCGTAATGTACATACCGGCCGCTGATAGTAACAGTGCCAGATAGCTTAATGATAGCCTGAAAGTTAGCAGGATCATTATTTATAACAACAATTGAATCAATAATCATATCTCCTACACTATCACCGATTTGAGCTTCCTTTGCATTGAATAAGTTCTTAATTTTGTCCAAGTTACCTTTACCTGGACCTTCATTTAAATCTTCAATACTAGCCTTGCTTAAATCTAACTGAGTTTTGGAAGTACCACATCCACTGACTACTAAAAATATGGCTACCAGTATCATAATGAAAACACGTTTCAAGAAAAACACTCCTTCTGTACAAGAAATATAAGTAATGATAAAATTGTAACATTCTCATTTCCGTAATACTAATGTAATTAATTGAAACATAACCAAGTACAGGCAAGTATTTCAAATGTGAAAAATGTTTTTCAAGTATTCTTTTCTAAGGTTCCTGTAAATATAAAAGTCCGTATCTATTGATATAATCTCTTTGATGCCTTCCGATTCTGAAATTAAAATTAATGTTGCATCTGCAAAATCCATTGGCACATCCGAATACTTTTTTGATAACTCAATTAGCCTTAACAGGTTTTCCTTGGAAATATCAATGATTTCCAAGGCATCTCTTTGTATCCATTCTAAAAAGTCTATTTGGGTTTGGACGTTAAAATCCAGCATATGCAGCACTTCAGTTATCACCGGCCAGGAAGTATACAAACGTCCCTCATATAATTCAAGAAAATTGATTACGGCCTCGTGGTATTGATCATCCCTATCGAATAAAGCTATCAAAGGCCCGGCATCAATAAGACACTTTTTCATTGATCTTTTTTCTCACTTTCTGCTTATAGGTAGAAGACATGTCTTTCTTGCCACTGCCAAACCTGCCAAAAAGCTCCTCGCCTAGTTTATAGGGATGAATGTGATTTTCCTTGTCTTTTAAATATTTTTCAAGGGCTTCTTTAATAATATCTGACTTTGTAATGCCTTCTGTTTCTGACAAGTAATTAATCTTGTTTTCTAAGTCACGGGGCAAACGAACACTGATCATAATTAGGACACCTCCTTGTAATACAAATTGTATTACAAGTCTGGCGCATTGTCAAATCATTTGAACGTTTCATTTTGTGGGTTTGCTGCTACAATTTAACGCCTTTGCGCAGTACTTTCATGTTGTTTTCTTCTATGGCAAGGTAAGTCAGTGAACCTGGTTCCACTACAGTCTTCCACAGGCAGTTGTCATTGTTGATATAATGCAGGAGGGCCTTGATGGTACCGCCATGGGTTACTACTACCACCGTTCCCTTGTGTTTTTGGGAAATTTCCTCAACAGCCTTAACAGCCCTTGACTTTAACTGATTAAAGGATTCGCCCTGGGGTACATTCATTTCGCAGGTATTATTAAACCAGTGATCAAAATCTTGGGGATACCGTTCATAGACTTCATTGAAGGTTAACCCTTCCCACAGCCCAAAAGAAAGCTCCCTTAACCTGGGATCACATGTCACAGGCAGGTTTAGTTTGCCTGCTATTATGTCAGCAGTTTCCCGTGTCCGTTTTAAATCGCTGCAGTAAATGGCCTCAACCTTTTCTTCCGCTGCCAGGTACTCAGCAGCACGAAGAGCCTGACCTCTACCGGTTTCATTTAAAGAAATGTCTGTATGACCCTGGTATTTGCCCAAAAGGTTCCACTCGGTCTGACCATGCCTTACTAGAATAATTTTCATCAGCATCCCTCAATCACTTTTTGAAGATTTTCCAAGAACTTTTCATTTTCACTGCGCATCCTTACAGCTATCCGGAAATGGCAGGGAGAAAGATTATAAAAAGAAGAGCATTTTCTAATCAATATGCCCCGCGGACCTAGTCTTTCCTGTAAATCCTCGGAAGTCAAGCCCAGGGGACCGGCATCCACAAGTAGAAAATTAGCGGCGCTGGGGTATACCTTCAAGCCCTTGATTTGCTTTAATCCTTCAACTAAGAAAGCCCTTTCTTCTTTAATTACCTTATTTGTGCTTTTAAGATATTCCTGATCTGTAATAGATGCTTCCCCTGCTGCCAGAGCAAAGCTGTTGACCCTCCAGGTGGGAAGTAACTGTTCCATTTTGGCGGCAAGTTCAGGAGCAGCTATCCCATATCCAAGCCTCAAGGCAGGAATAGCAAAATGCTTGGTCAAGGAACCGACAACAATCAGGTTGCGGTATTTTTCCACCTCATCCTTCATGGAATAACCATGGCCATCCACAAAATCCATAAAGGCTTCATCAACAACCACTACGGCTTTGGCTTCTTCCGCAGCCTGTACAATATCTAGCAGATCCTTTTTAGCAAAAAGGGTTCCTGTAGGATTATTGGGGTTGCCCAAAAAAAGCAGATCACCTTGTTGTATTTCTTGAAGTATGGTCTCAACGGGCAGTTTAAAATCTTCTTCCCGGCATAAATTAATCCTAAACATGTGCGGGTTGTCTATTCCTTCCCCATACTCTGAAAAGCTGGGCGCCAGCAGCAGAACCCTTCTTTGATAAAACATCCTACCGGTTAGATAAATAAGCTCTGCACCGCCATTACCCAGTACCAGATTAACATCCGGAACCTGCAGGTACCTGCTCAAGGCGCCCTTAAAAGTTTCTCCTGTTGGTTCAGGATAATGACAAAGCAAGCCCATCATGCTTGCCAAAGCCTCCACAGCTTTTGGGGATGGGCCAAGGGGATTGATATTGGCGCTGTAATCTAAGATTTTCTCCGGGGGAATTCCCCATCTTTTAGCGGCAGCCCACACATTACCGCCATGGACAGGTTTTTTAAGTACATTCATAACTTCATTTTAACCTCCAGGAACAAGTTTTGTCGCATAAAGTATCCATTCGGATACTTTATGGTGATATAAGCTGCCGCCTACGAAACCTGCACAAGTTCACCACAGGTACCAGGGGCCCAAGCTGATGCATCTTTAGATAATGTAATACCCTGCATAATATCCCGCCATTCCCGCAAGTGATATTATCAAAAAAATGGCCTCTGCAATTTCAGAAACAGCTCCATAGGTATCACCTGTTAATCCACCTAGAATTCCAGCAATGTGTTTGACTATTACCATAGACAGCAATACTGCCGCCAGGGCAAAAAGCAGCGCTTTTCCAGCCCCTGCTGCTAAAGCTCCCAGCAGTAGGATCGTAAGAGCCGCAAAAAACTTATTCTTTCCGGCATTTTCTCCAAAACATCTGCCAAGCCCGGACCCCTCACGAGCATAAGGATAGAATGAAATAGCATAAACCATGACGCACCGGCCCACTACCGGCGCCAATAGCAATACCCAAATCCTATCTGGATAAGGAAATGCAGCTACAAAGGAAAACTTCAGCAGCAAGACAACGGTAAGACTGATCACTCCCATGGCCCCTACCCTGCTGTCTCTCATTATCTCCAGCTTGCGCTGTCTTTCTTTGCCGCTGAAAAGACCATCGGCAGTATCCATTAGTCCATCAAGGTGCAGCCCGCCGGTAAGGACTATCCATGCAGCAATAATCAGCGCATCCGCCCCAAGCCCAAGGGGAAGATAACGGCCTATTTCGGATATGACGACCAGGATTCCACCTATAACAAAACCAACCACAGGGTAAAAATATAATGAATCAGCCATTTCCTTTTCTCCTGCCGCTTTGTTATAAGCAGGTATAATTGTTAAAAAACTCAGCGCAAGCAAGAAAGCCTTCACAAATCTTCCTCCAGTAAAAATCTAATACTCGATGCCCCTTCTGGATTCAATACCCTGCTGGTAAGGATGTTTAATCATCTTAACTTCAGAAACATAATGGGCTATCTCTATAAGCTCTGAAGGCACATTCCTTCCTGTTAAGACTACTTCCACCTCATCCGGCGATTCCTTAAGCACACTCACAAGCTCCTTAAGGGGCGCCAAATTCTTATGAAGGGCGCTCATTATTTCATCGAGGATAACAAGGTCATGCTGTCTCTCTTTAATGGTATCCTTGGCCAACTGCCAGGCCATCTCAATCTTCTGCTTATCAAGGTCGGTAATTTCCTTTAGCCCGATCCAGCACTGCCCGCAGCCAATACATTTCATGAAGCCGCTTTTTATAACCGAAGCATGAGGACAGGTCCTGCCGAATTGGAAAACCTCTATCCCCAGCTTAACTGCAGAAGTCAGCTCCCCGCTGTAGGCGCTGCCTTTCATAAACTGGATGATTCTAACCTTGAAATTGTGGCCGGCAGCCCTCATTGCCAATCCCAAGGCTGCAGTTGTTTTACCCTTGCCATGGCCTGTATAAATTTGAATCATAGCAAATCAACTCCTTAACTGTGGAACTACAGTATCAATTGGAAAATTAGATCCACAAAGTTGCCTAAAGTTGCCTTGAATATGCAGTACCCATATCCAAACATTATGTTCAAACTAATAGTATGCCCCGACTAATATTTAAAAGTAATAGTCCAAACACCAGTGTCAAAGCTGTAACAGCAAACATTATGTATATGCTCCTGTAAATATCCTTAAATTCCAAGGGTCTTTTAGCTTCCCCCATTACAGCCCGGTAGGAAGGCGCTCCCCTGTAATAATTGGTTCCACCCAGCTGCACCTGGAGGGCTCCCGCAACTGCTGCTTCAGGAATACCGCTATTTGGGCTTGGATGTCTTCTGGCATAGCTTATGATGGTGTTCCAAACGCCCTTGAGTCCCCCGGGAGTGAAGGGCGCCGCCAACAGGTAGAGCAGCCCTGTGATTCGTGCAGGCAGATAATTTGCCAAATCGTCCAATCTTGCGCCGGCCCAGCCCAGATATAAATACCTCTCATCCTTGTAGCCTATCATGGAATCAAGGGTATTGACAGCCTTATAAGCCATGGCGAGAGCAGGGCCGCCAATGAAAGCATAAAAAAGTGGAGCGGTTATGCCGTCAACGGTGTTTTCAGATACTGTTTCCACCACGCCCCTGGTTATCTCACTTTCATCAAGGATGTGGGTATCCCTGCCGACAATCATGGCAAGTGCCTGCCTTGCTCCATTGAGATCGCCGGCTTTTAAAGGCACAGCCACCTGCATGGCATGCTGGTAAAGGCTCTTTACGGCAATGGCCTGGCTCAGAACAAAAATACTCAACAAAACGCCCAGCCAATTACTTATCTTAAAAGCCAGCCATAACATTAACCAGTAAAATCCGTAGGTTCCAAGGACCACAGCAAATACTAAAATGCAGCCAGCCATTTTAAGCCCTGCAGGAGTATTTGTAATGCTACGAATTATGCCCTCAGCCCTGGCTATTGTTTTCCCAATGTAAACCACCGGATGAGGCAGCCAGCGGGGATCTCCCATAATCAAATCAAGTAATACTGCAGACAAAACTATCATTTCCATAAGCCAAGCACCTTTTATTGGGGATATTCCTCAATAGTGGAAGTTACTTTTCATCTCCTGTATGAGGTGTGCCCCCTTTCCTCTATCCCCCCATTATCCTGTATAACCGTTCCATGTCCAGGTGATTCTTTACCATTGCTGCCAGTTTATCATAATTTTTTTCCCTTTGAAATATATTTAACTCTGTTATTTCCAGGGGAGGCAGCCCCTTATCTATCCTGATGCTGTTTATAAAAGAAAGAAGCAGGTCAGTATTATCAAACAGACCATGAATGTGAGTTCCAAAAACTTTCCCTGCCCTGGCAACAGCCCCATCCTTAAGCTGCACTTCCTTGCCGGAGCGCACATTTATCTTTACAAGCCACTGATTCTCGTCTAATACCTCGCTCTGGCCCATATGGATTTCATAACCCTTAATCCTTTTACCGGCTAAATCTTTCCAAAAACCGCTGCCGTAAAGAATTACTCCTTCAACCTGGTGGGTGCTTTTTTCTGGCCCAAAAGTGGTCACACAGGGTAGAAGCCCTAGGCCTTCCTGGTCGCCTATGCCTGCTTCTGTACCGTGAGGATCAAAGAGCATCCTACCAAGCATCTGGTAACCGCCGCAGATCCCTACTATGTATTTGCCCCTGTCAGCCAGTTTCAAGATCTCTTCAAAGTATCCTTCTTCTTTTAGATAAACCAAATCCAAAATAGAATTCTTTGTCCCTGGAATAATAACTGCATCAACATCCCCTATAGGTTCACCCTTTTGGACGAATCTGACGCTGGTACCGGGCAAGCCAAAAAAAGGATTAAAATCCGTGAAGTTAGATATCCTGGGCAGTTGGATAACAGCTATCTGCACAGGCATATTCAACGCACCATTGCCCCTTTTCTCGGACAGGCACACAGAATCCTCCTCGTCAATGCCGTGGTCATGTATATAGGGTATCACGCCAAGAACCGGAATACCTGTCCTTTCTTCAAGGAAAACCAGCCCTGGTTTTAGGAGGTCAAGGTCCCCCCTGAATTTATTAATGATAAATCCTTTAACCCTGGCTCTCTCATGGGGTTCCAGGAGTTCAAGGGTACCTATCAAGGAAGCAAATACTCCCCCCCTGTCAATATCGGCAACCAACAAAACAGGAGCGTCAGCCAGCTCTGCTGTTTTCATGTTGACGATGTCCCTGTCCTTTAAGTTGATTTCAGCCGGACTCCCTGCTCCTTCAATAACCAGCACATCATATTCTTCTTTCAACCTGTTAATGCTGTCTTGCACCAGCGGCTCAGCCTTGGCCAAGTAATCACTCCGGTACTGTTTGGCAGACATGTCGCCAATGGGCCTGCCCAGCACAATGATTTGAGCATGCAAATCCTGTTTGGGTTTAATCAGGATGGGGTTCATATGAACCGTTGCCTTGATGCCCGCAGCTTCAGCTTGGGCCCCCTGTGCCCTGCCTATTTCTCCACCATCAGGGGTAACAGCGGAATTTAAAGCCATGTTCTGTGCCTTAAAGGGGGCCACCCTGTAACCCTCTTGATGAAAGATCCGGCACAGGGCCGTACACAGGACACTTTTCCCCACATTAGAAGAGGTGCCTTGCAGCATGATTGACCTGGAAACAGCCATAAAACCAACCTCCTATTTTATCTTGATGGGAATGCCGCATACTACCATGAATACTTCATCAGCCTTTTCTGCAAGCTTTTGATTAACCATCCCGTTTAAATCCCGAAAAATCCTGGCCTGCAGGTTATCGGGGACCACTCCCATCCCCGTTTCATCAGCCACTAAAATAATAATATTCCTAGATTCATTAAGAGAATTTATAAATAAGTGCAAATAGCCCAACAGTTCTTCTTCGTGCTGCTCATCCCAGATAAACTCACCCTGAAATCCCCTGTACATCAAATTGGCAACCCAGGTGCCCACTCCGTCGACTAAATAAACCTTATTTGAAGCTGCATTACCATTAAATAGATTGTGCAGGTCAACCGGTTCCTCAATTGTCTGCCATGATGCAGGCCTTCTTGTTCGATGTTTTTCCACCCTCTTGTCAAACTCTTCATCCCAAATAGTTCCCGTTGCCACATAGACAACTTCCCAGCCGTTTTGTCCTGCCAATTCTCCTGCAAGCTTTTCTGCATAGACGCTTTTACCGCTGCTGCAGCCTCCCACAACCATTATAACCCTGGACATATCAGACATGTTTCTCATCCCCTTCAAAATAGAGCAGTGCATTCAACATGCTGGCGGCAATGGGACTTCCTCCCCTGGTTCCCTTCACTGTTATGTAAGGCACAAGGTTTTTCTCAACCAACAGTTCCTTTGATTCTGCTGCACCGACAAATCCTACAGGAGTCCCAATTATCAAAGCCGGCCTGGCTGTACCCTTGGTGATTAAATCTATTACTTCGAAAAGAGCCGTTGGCGCATTGCCCACCGCCACAACTGCTCCATCAAGTCTCCTACCAAACAACCGCATGGCTGCAGCGGCTCTGGTTATACCCCAATCCCTGGCTGCTTCTACTGTTTGTGCGTCAGCAACGCCGCAGCAGACTTGACCTCCAAAAGCCCTGACCTTATTATCATTTACCCCTGCCTTGAGCATGTTTACGTCTGTAAAGACATCTGCTCCCTGCCTTAAAGCTTCCAGCCCCTTGACTACTGCTGCCGGATGAAAAACAATAGAACTTACAATTGAAGGATCCCCCGTAGTATGCACCACTCTTTTGACCACTGCCTTTTGCCCTGAAGTAAAGGTATAACCTGTTAAATATTCTTCAATTATCTTCATGCTTTTACTTTCTATTTCCTGGGGATTCCAAATAATTTCCATAAAAATGATCACCTACCTTGACAAAAGTCTTTACTGACTCCTGCATTCTGACTTCTGTATTTAAACTCCTGTATAAAAGTTATCCTGAAGCAACCATACATCCATATTTAATAGAAACGAGTTAAATCATAGCTGAGGCTTCTATAATTCTTTCTTTAACAATATTTACAATGCTAGGATGGGGACCGAAATGCCTGGCTAAAACAAACTTAATATTGGGATATGTTGTTTTCTGCAGCAGCAGCCTGCTGGGAATATCCCTTTTGATATGGTTTCCTGTAACCAAAAACATGGGCATGACAATAATTTTATCAACACCTTTTTCAATAAGGTTTTCTGCTGCTTCAGCCAGGTGCGGGCTGCCAAAGGATAAAAAAGCTACCTCATATAAACCATCCTTATCAGCCTCCTGTATTATTTGGGCCATCTGGCGAATTTCATCATTTGCCTCTTCTCTCCTGCTTCCATGCCCTAAAAGAATAACTCCTTCTTTCATATTTCATTCCTCCCTTTTCTTCCAACTTCTTATATACTCCACCACTTCTTCGGGATTTGTTAAAACCACCGGATAATTCAGTTTTGGCCTGCACCATACCACTGTGGGAAGAGCAAGCTCTAAAGCGGCCTGTATTTTGGTGTCAAAACCTCCAATGGTTCCAGTTTCTTTGGTAAGGAGCAGGTCAGCCCCATAGTGCAGCATCAGCTGCTTATTAAGGTCTTTGGAGAAAGGACCTTTCAAGGCAAGAATCTGGTCCGGACTTAAACCAAGTTCTTCACACCCCTTGATAACCTCGCTTGTGGGCAGCACCCGGGCAATCAGCCTCGCTCCTGCTTCATTAACCATGGGAGCTAACCTCGGCAGATTTTTGCTTCCTATAGTACTAAAAACCACCTGCTTTGCCCTAAGAAAATATTTAATCTCTTCCAGGTCCTGTATCCTGCTCACCAGTGGATGGTCTAAAAGCTCAACTTCTCTTCTCTCCAGCCTGATATATTTAACATCCAGTTCACAGGCAGCCTCCATGGCCAATTCGCTGATAAGGCTGGCAAAGGGATGGGTAGCATCCACCAGAAAAGCTGCTTCCTTGCCCTGTATCAACTCTTTTAAGCCCTGCTTGTCAAGACAGCCCTCCAATACTTCATCAGGACACTTTTCTTTTAAAAGGTCTGCTCCATATGCACTAACTGCTGTGGCAGTTACAGGCAAGCCTGCCGACTTGAGCAGTTCCACAACCTTCCTGCCCTCTGCTGTCCCGGCCAAGACAATAATCATACAAGATATCCCCTGGGGGTTATCATTTTGCCATTTTCCACCCTGGTCTGTGAATTGCCCACAATCACAGTGGTAAGCATATCGATTTCCTCTTTAAGCATATCTTTTAAAGTGGTGATGACCACTTCTTCCTTACCCCTTTTGGCGCACCTTACGATTCCCACGGGAGTCTGGGGGTCCTTGTGCCACAGGAGGATTTCTCTGGCAGTTTCGATCTGGCTCTGCCTGCCCTTACTCTTGGGGTTATAAAGGACAACTATAAAATCCCCCAGCCCTGCAGCCTCTAGCCTTGTCATTATTTTTGTCCAGGGAGTTAATAAATCACTTAAACTTATTACAGCAAAGTCATGCATTAAAGGAGCGCCCAAAGCGGCAGCTGCTGCCGTGGCTGATGTAACACCAGGGATTATTTCCACAGGGATGTCCTCATCCGCCATCTCCAGGATGATCCCCGCCATGCCGTAAATCCCGGGGTCCCCGCTGCTGACCACAGCAACCACCTTACCCATTTTAGCCTGGTCAATGGCAGCCCTGGCCCGGTCAATTTCCTTACGCATACCGGAACTAACCACACTTTTATCCTTTACTATGTCCGCAATTAATTCAAGGTAGGTCTTATACCCGACCACAACCTCTGCACAGCGGATGGCATTATAAGCTGCCGGGGTCATCTGCTCTTTATCCCCAGGTCCTAACCCCACCACCAGGATTTTTCCGCAGCTACACTGATGGTCACCGGACCAATCTTTTGTTTGGGCACAATTGTCATGCCCTGTTTTGCTCCCAGTTTGGCAGCAGGTTCGCATACTCCACCAACTCCTATCTTGTTATTAACCCAATCTGAGTGCAGAAAACTGCCCTCAAGGGCGTTAATTTCTTCCTTTGTGTAAGTAACCAATGGCATGTCAAGTTCTTTGGAAAATTTCCTGAAAGCCGGCTCATGCTCCTTTATATCAATGGTGGCCAGGAGTTTCACACATCTTTCATCCAGGAAATACTCTTCCATAATGCTTTTAAAGGCTGATTTTACCTGTTCAAGACTTACTCCCTTGCGGCAGCCCATGCCCACAACCAGATTTTTTGGCTTAATAAAAATATTCAGGGCATTTTCCTTCCCCTGAACATACCGGCTGCTTACAGGGGCAATAATAACTGCCGGCGGTTCAAACTGCAGGTCTTGGTACCCAGATGCTCCTCCTTGAGCAGCGGGCCAGCCCCGGTACTCAAAACCTTCTGTGATTTCTTTGGTTAATGGCAACAGGCTGTACAAGTATACCCTTTCCCCTTCTGCCAGCATCCTGTTAAAGACCTTAAGCTGCGCAACAGGTTCTATAAACCCATCCAAGCGCGCTGCTAAAAGGTCCACTGCAGGCCTTTGGCTAACGTCTGTGGCAGTGGTTATTACAGGCATGGCCCCAAGTTTTAGGGCCACTTCCTCCGCCAACCTGTTAGCGCCTCCTATATGACCCGATAAGAGGCTTATTGCATACCGGCCCTTTTCATCAAGGACAACTACAGCGGGATCGCTGAATTTTGACTGCATGAGGGGCCCCAGGCTCCTAACCACAATCCCGGCAGCCATGATGCAGATTACTTGAGAGTACCTTTTAAAAACTGCAGAGAAGGTCTCCTGCCAGTCTTCAAAATAATAGACATTAAAACCTTCTCCCTTAAGGCGCAGGGGGATAAATACGGCAGCCTCATCCATCATGCCGGCCAGCTTCACCGCCAGGGAAGCCCCTTGTTTAGTCAGGCAGAGAATGGCCGGACCTTTAGCGGCCTTCCCGGTATTCATGGGTAAATTCCTTGTCATAAAGTTTCGACTGGCCGGTCTCACTCAGGAAACTTCCAACCAGAATCAGCGCTGTCTTGGTTACACCGGCCTCTCTGGTAGCCTGGGCCAGTTCTCCCAGGTTACAGCGCAGGATTCTTTCATCCGGCCAGGATGCTTTTTCCACAACTGCCGCAGGAGTATCAGGTGTATAACCTTTAAGAAGTTCCTCCACCACCTTGTCAATCATACCCACAGACAGAAAAATAGCCATTGAAGAGCCGTGAGCAGCCAAACTGCCCAGTTTTTCTGTAGGAGGTACAGGTGTCCTTCCCTCTAAACGCGTAATAATCACCGTCTGGGTACCATCTGGCACAGTGTATTCTCTTTTAAGACTGGCAGCAGCAGCCAGGAAGGAACTTACACCAGGAACAACTTTAAAGGGCACTTTTTTTTCATTCAAAGCTTCCATTTGCTCACCGATGGCGCCGTACAAGCTGGGGTCCCCCGTGTGCAGGCGTACTACCTTGTCACCATTTTCATATGCCTCAACCATCATCTGAACAATTTCCTCTAAATTCAAGGAAGCGCTGTTGATAAGCCTGGCTCCTGCCCTGGTATATTCAAGAACCCTTTCGTTAATGAGGGAGCCCGTATACACAACAAGGTCGGCCTCCTGCAGCAGCCTATAGCCTTTAAGGGTAATAAGCTCAGGGTCGCCTGATCCTGCTCCTACAAAATAAATCATTGGTCATCATCTCCCATACCCTTTTTTATCACCATGGTGGACAGGTAGTCGAATTTTTTATCTCTGAGAGAGTTTAAATCCCTGGTATAGAAACCGTCTTTAAAACCGTAGCGGCTGGCAAAGAACCCCTTGCCCAGCATGTCCCTGTCCTTCAGGATATCTACAACCTTGCCCGTTTGGCTTCCGGCCTTTAAAAGCACGATATTGTCAAACCGGTCGATTATTTTTTCCAGCGTTTCCTTGTCCTCCAGGGCCGGTACAATGATGAGGCTCTCTTCCCCTTCGGCCAGGGGCTGCTGTATCCAGGCAGCTATGGAGTTGATAGAGCTGATACCTGGAATTATTTCAACCGGCGCTTCAGGCAGTAGTTTTTTAACATGCTTCAATAAATAGGTAAAGGTGCTGTATATGGTAGGGTCTCCTAGAGTAATAAATCCGGTATCCTTGCCTTTGCTCAAAACTTTCGCTACTTGTTGGGCAGCTTTTCCCCAATGGGTTTTTAGCTGCTCCCTGTCTGTTGTCATGGGCAGGAGCAGTTCAACACACTCCCACTCCTTATTTATCAAACCTGATACTATGGACAGGGCCAGGCTTCTTTTTTCCATCTTGGACTTCGGCACGAGCAGGACATCTATTTCCTCCAGGACCCTTTTGGCTTTGAGAGTCAAGAGTTCAGGATCCCCAGGCCCTACTCCGATTCCGTAGAACTTACCCAAGCTCAAAATCATATCCCCCTTTTTGTCAGTTGTTTTTTGCATGGATTTATCATTCTATTTTTGTCCGGTTATAATGACTACAGGATTTCTGGCGCTCCAGAGTTCAGCGCTGCCCTTTTTCTGGATAACAGCAATATTCACCTGTACCGCCTCAACACTGTAACCCAACTGCTTTAATTTATAGAAAGCTTCCGGACCCGTATTAATGGTTACGGAATTGATGACTATCCTTCCGCCTGGTTTTAACTTTCTGTCACAGGCTTCTAAAATTTCCGGCAAATTTCCCCCGCTCCCCCCAATAAAAATTCTGTCCGCTCCAGGAAGGCTCGCAAGAGCAGCAGGGGCGCTTCCTACAATAACCTGCAGGTCAGTGCCAAATTTAGCCATGTTTTGTCTTAAAACCTGTACGGCCTGGGGATTTTTCTCTATGGCAAAAACCTGCCCCTGGGGAAGCTGCAGCTTACATTCAATTGAGACAGACCCGCTTCCTGCCCCCACATCATACACCACCGCACCGGAAAAAAGCTGCAGTTTAGCCAGGGACAACACCCTGATTTCATTTTTTGTCATGGGCACCCCTTCCAAACGGATGAATTCCTCATCAGGAATGCCTCCTGTCAAATATTTTCTATTCATTGATAATCACCATCACACTGTTGCTGTAGTCCTGCTGGTCCACTGCCAGGGTCTTAAAATCGCAAAATACCAGCTTTTCTTCAGGATAGGTCAGGTCCTTGCCCACCACCGTCTTCAGATTAGCCGTACCTTTTATCAAAAGATACTGGGCAATCCTCTGGGGAGTCCAGGGAACCCCTGAAAAAAGAGCAGTCAGCCTGGAGTTTTTGATTAATTCAACCATGGCATCCAGGTTTTTCTCGCACCTTCCATGGAGGCTTAAAATCTGGGCTTCAGTCCAGGGTTCCTTGAGCCTTGCAAACATTACCTGAAGAGAACTTATCCCCGGGACAAACTCAAAGATGTCTTTACCAAGGTGCTTGACAAGGTAATCGGCAAAGCTGAAAATGCCGGTATCGCCTGAGACAAGCACTGCCACCTTTCTGTTATGCCTGTATTCTTCAATTATCCCAATTATGTTTTTTAAATCCCTGCCAATACTGATTTGTTCTTGATCAGGCCTGGCAAAGGCATTTAAAAGCCTCTGTCCTCCAATCAAAACTTCTGCATCCTTAATGGCTGCCAGGGCAGCAGGAGTTGCATAAGCAAAATCCCCAGGACCTGTGCCTACTACTTTTACTTTACCTGCCAACCTAACTCCCTCCCTAAACTAAGGGCTTCATGATCATAGCCTAATATTTCTCCGGTGAGAGCATAAACTACAGTACCCACCCTGACCTTATCGCCTGCAGCTTCAAGGGCGCGTTTGCTGGCCCATTGGGCTATCGACTCATAAACCTTCATTAATCCATGTTCCTGCATGAGCTCAATTGAAGCCTCCACCGTGTTTAATTCCATAATTTTTAAGATCAGCTCCCTGGGAGCGCCGCACATAGCGGCATGGGCGGCTAGAGTCTCCCTTCTTGCATCAGCCACCCGGCTGTGTGTATGAAATACCCCCGCCGCCACCTTGATTAACTTTCCTATGTGGCCAAACAACAGTATTCCTTCTACCTGCCGCAAAGAACACTCCTTAAGCATGGCGCCGATAAAATTGCTGGTCTGGATGATGGCATCTTCAGGGAAGCCAAGTTCCTTGGCCTTGTTTGCTCCCATTCCTCCAGGGGTTAAAACCATGACCTTATGCCCCAGGGCAAGGGCCTGATCTATCTGGGGAATTAAAGAATCCAGATAAGCTTCTTCAGACATGGGACGGACTATCCCTGAGGTACCCAGTATGGATATGCCTCCCACTATGCCCAGGCGTCCATTAAGGGTTTTGCCTGCCAGGGTTTCCCCTGCAGGTACAGATATGGTTATCCTCGCTCCTGTGCCGTAAGGCAGCACTTTTCGGGCTGCCTGAACAATCATTTGCCTTGGAACGGGGTTGATGGCAGGCTCGCCCACAGGAACCGCCAGACCTGGCTTGGTAACCCGGCCCACTCCCCTGCCCCCTGTAATTTCTATATCACCGCCTGGAAGCAGGATGGCTTCTGCAAAAATACTGATGCCATGGGTGACATCCGGGTCATCCCCAGCATCTTTAACAACCTCTGCTCTTGCGCACTGACCGTCTATACTTACAGATTTAATGGGAACCTGCAGGATGCCGCCGCCAGGCAGCTCTACCGGCGCTTCTGCCAGGCTTTCTCCCAAAAGGAGCTTGACCAGGGCAGCTTCTGCAGCTGCAGCAGCGCATGTGCCTGTGGTATATCCCCAACGTAAATTTTTATCTTGCTTGAGTATGCCTTCCTTGACCAATAACAGCACTTCCTCCAACATCCCACCCCAAGCCCAGATAGGGTATCCCCAATTCAATGTGCAGGGCTACTGGGATAATCTGACTTCTCTAAACTTCCGGCAGGCCTCCAAAAGATTAAAGGCAGCCCTGGGATTTGAACGCAGGTGAAGGTGCACATATGATGCAGCCAAATTCCCCTTGGCGTACCCATCCCCCCTATGGTCTGCCCCCTTTCCTCCAACCAGGCTAAAGGCATAATCTCCATCTCCCAGGCCTGTAATTTCTGAATAATGAAATTCATGGCCCTTTAAGACATCACCAGCTTCAGCAACAACTGAAGTCTTTAAGGCCTTTGCCTGTACATATCCCAGGGCAGCCAGCCTTTTTGTCATCTGCACCTCTGCAGGTACAAGACCTGCTCCTGGCCATACTCTACCGTCAAAATCCCTAATGCTTTTAGTAAGATACATAAAACCGCCGCATTCGGCATAGATAGGCATACCGCAGGCTTCGGCATTTTGTAAGGAATTAATCATGGGTATATTTCCCGAAAGCTGCGCTAAAAACATTTCCGGGAAACCACCGCCAATATACAGGCCGTCAACAGGAGGAATGCTTTTATCACCCAAGGGACTAAAAAATACTATTTCAGCGCCCAGCTCCTTAAGATAGTCCAGGCTGTCCTGGTAATAGAAGCTAAAAGCCTCATCCCTGGCAACACCTAAGGTTACTTTCCATTTCAATGCCTTTTGAGACTCCTCTAAAGGTATTTCCAGACACGGAGCGCTCCCTGCCAGTTCAAGAAGGCTCTCCAGGTCAATTTCTGACTCCACCAGATCAGCCATGAGCGAGATGGCAGAGCTTATCTCCTTGTTTTCCTCAGCAGGCAGAAGGCCCAGGTGCCTCTCTGGCATAACAATGCCTGTAGTTTTTGGAATGCACCCCAGGACCTTTACTCCCAATTCCTCTTCCAACCTCTTTTTTAACGCAATTTTATAATAATTGCTGCCGGCATTATTTAGAATTACTCCCTTTAAAGCTAAACCCGGCTCATAATCCATATAACCCTTAACTAAAGCTGCACAGCTGCCGCCCATCCCCCTGGCATTAACAACCAGTACCACAGGAGCCTTTAAAATCAGGGCTATGTGAGCAGTGCTCCCCTGGAGCCTTTCACCCCTGGCGCCATCATATAGCCCCATCACTCCTTCAATCACTGAAATACCATCTACAGGTGCATTTTTTATAAAGATAGTTTCAACTACCCGGGCCAGCCCCATCCAGCTGTCCAGGTTATGCGATTTCACTCCTGCAGCCCTAAAGTGCAGGCCGGGGTCTATGTAATCAGGGCCAACCTTAAAAGGCTGCACCTGCACTCCCTGCCTCCTCAAGGCGGCAATAAGACCCAGTGTCAGCGTTGTTTTTCCCACTCCGCTATGTACTCCTGCTATGACCAGGCGGGGATACTTCATAGTTTTTCCTCCGAAAGATGAAAGGGGACACACCAAACAAGGTCAATGGACACACCTCTTGCAGGATGCATGATGCAAGAGGCAAGAAGCAAGATTTACTCATGCCTCTTGCTTCACGCTTCTTGTCTCTTGAACAGAGGAATGTCCCCAACTTACTATACGGCTGAGGAATGTCCCCAAATAAATTAAAAAGCTTCCACCCCTGCTGGTGGAAGCTAATCCTTAGTATTAACAGATAGCACTATCCTTGACCGAGCCTTCCTCGAGGGGCCAGAATACACGCACAAAGCAAGGCAGGTCTCCTGGCTCCCAGATCATCCTCCCCATGCCCCTTCCCGATAGCTCAGTGGTAATGACACGGTTTGTAGCTGGTTACAGTGGCGGGACCGCTCAGGACTTAAACCTGATTCCCTTTTACCCCCTAGGGGCACCCAGCTTTTTTGCACAGTCTTTTTACCTACATTATACATTAGGCTCCAAAAGTGTACAAGTATTTCTCGCTATTCTATTCCTTGTTGCTTACTCCGGCTTCCTCAAATGTAGCCATCTCATGAATAATCTTTACAGAAGCATCAAGGAGGTTAAATGCAAGGGCTGCCCCTGTACCCTCGCCAAGTCTCAAATCCAGGTACAGCATGGGCTGCAGACCTATCATCTCCAACATGACCTTATGGCCCGGCTCCTGGGATAAATGGGAAGCAAACATATAACTCCTGGACCGTGGTTCCAATTTATAGGCCACCAGAGCAGCAGCGGTGGAAATAAAACCATCAATTACCACCGGCGCTTTTCTGGATGCAGCCCCCAAGATTACTCCTGTCAAGGCTGCAATCTCCAATCCCCCTACCTTTTGTAGTACATCCAGGGGTTTTAGAGGGTCAGGATTGTTTACTTCAAGGGCTTTTTGAATGACCTGCTGTTTATTGACCAAACCTTTATCATCTACACCTGTACCCCTGCCTGTTACAAGCTCTATATTCTTACCGCTGAAGCAGGCTAATATGGCGCTGCTGGGAGTGGTGTTGCCAATTCCCATTTCCCCTGTTGCAATTAGAGACGCCCCTTCATCAACTGCCTTGTTCACCAATTCAATTCCAACTTCTACTGCAGCTACAGTCTCTGCTTCTGTCATGGCAGGCTCTTTTGCCATATTTCTGGTACCCATCCTGACCTTCTTGTTGTTTAATTGAGGATGTCCAGGTATTTCGGCAGCAACTCCCACATCAGTGACTATCACCTCAGCCCCTACATGTTTGGAAAGCACATTGATTGCCGCACCCTTGTTTAAAAAGTTCAGCACCATCTGGGGCGTCACTTCTTGCGGAAAAGCGCTTACCCCTTCTTCTACCACGCCATGATCACCAGCCATAACCATGACTACCTTCTTGCCAAGAGTAGGCATGGCTTTACCCTGGATGGAGGCTAACTGAATGGCGATTTTCTCCAAAACCCCCAGGCTTCCCGGCGGCTTTGTCAGGCTGTCAAGCCTAAGTGCGGCATCTGCAGCCGCCCTTTCATCAACTTCTTGAATTTCCTTCATGGTTTTTGTTAAAAGCTCCATTTTCTTGCCCTCCTTGTTTAATATGTCAGGGGACACACCTCCCTTGGCGCGTAAACTCTTGGCTTGGAGGAATGTCCCCAACGTATGTCAGGGGACACACCTCCCTTGCTGCGTAAACTCTTGGCTTGGAGGAATGTCCCCAACGTATGTCAGGGGACACACCTCCTGCATGAGGCAGGACGCATGAGGCATGATGCAGAATAAACCTTAATTCATACTCCATGTTTCTTGCTACTTGCTTCTTTGCTTCTTGAATAGTGGAATGTCCCCAACGTATGTCAGGGGACACACCTCCTGCATGAGGCAGGACGCATGATGCAGAATAAACCTTAATTCATGCTCCATGTTTCTTGTTTCTTGCTACTTGCTTCTTTGCTTCTTGAATAGTGGAATGTCCCCAACGTATGTCAGGGGACACACCTCCTGCATGAGGCAGGACGCATGAGGCATGATGCAGAATAAACCTTAATTCATACTCCATGTTTCTTGCTACTTGCTTCTTTGCTTCTTGAATAGTGGAATGTCCCCAACGTAATAAAAAATCTCCAAGCTTTAATAAGCTTGAAGACTTTTCCATCATCCTCAATGCAGTCCGGTTTTAGGCAGGTTTCCTGGCTTCCGGATCAAGCGCCTATGGTCATGCCTTCCCAGAAATAATCCCAGTGGCTTATAAACTAACCAAGACTAACCGGTTACAGTGGCGGGTCCGCTCAGGTCTTGAACCTGATTCCCTTTTATCCCCAAAGGGGCACCTAATCCATTGTGCATTATTTAAATTGTTAGCATTATTTTGTTAGCATTATTATAGATTATTTACAGGGAGAAATTCAAGCATAAATGTTTTCTTCTCGTATTTTCTTATACCCATAACTAGGCGTAAACCATAACCTAATACCTTTTTAAACTTTGAACACCTTCTTAGCACAAGCTCCTGCACATTTCCCGCACACATCCGCAAGACCAAACTCTTTAAATTCATCAGCTATCTTAAGCAGCCTTTGGTAGCATGTCTGTTTGTCAATGCCTTCTTCAACAAGGGCCTGAACAGGACAAGCTTTCACACAAACCAGACACTTTTTGTTTTGGTAGTGCAGGCAGTATTCTACATCAGGCCGCCTGGTTGGTTCAACATAGGCATCAATGACAATGCTTCCAAATCTGCCTGCGCAACCCGCCTCGGTAATCAACATTTTATTGACACCAAAAGTTCCCAGCCCGGCGATATAGGCAATGCTCTTGTGGGACCAGGGAGCCCTTAGAGTTTTTTCATCAAAATTGTGGGTAGCCTTCTGATATTCTCCCTTGACGCCTGCCTGGGCAAGCTTATCCTTTAATACAGAACAAATCTGATTAATTGCTTTATTTGCTGCTATATAACTTTCCACCCACTCCTGCGATACTTTTCCACCACCCCTGTTTGAACTGACAACAGCCTCTTTAAAGGGAACAAAAAAAGCAGCTACTGTCCTGGCTTCCGGCAGCAGTTCCTGGGGAAGCAGATGGTGGGGGAGCAGATCTTTAAGTTTAAGAAAGAGCGGATCACCGGCATCCGCATATCCCAGCAAAGGATCTTCAAAATAAGTCATATCACCCTGTATGATGCTTTTAACAACACCTTCAATCAATTGCTTGATATTATCCGGCATTTAATTTAACCTCCCCGTCAATCAAGAGATATTCATTATTATACCAGATTCATCACCCTGCAGGTTATATTATTTCATCAAAACCTGGGGCAGCCACATTGACAACTTGGGGAAGTTAGTTATTAGCACCACAGTTATTAACTCTATGATTAAAAAAGGAATAATCTTGCGGCTTATTTGTTCAATGCGTAAATTAGAAATGCCGCAGGCAACAAAGAGGTTTACTGCTAGAGGCGGAGTTATCATGCCGACGGAGGTGTTTACAACCATTATGATTCCTAAAAGCAGCGGGTCAATACCAATTACTACCGCCAAGGGAAGCAGTATAGGAGCAATTAAAAGGATTATTGCCTGGGTTTCTAAAAAAGTTCCCAGAACCAGAAGCAAGATATTTATAAGAAGTGTTAGGACAAAAATGTTGGTTGAAATACTAAGCATTGACTTGGTTACAGCAGCAGGAATCTGGGCGCTTGTAATCAACCAGGAAAAAGAGGCCGAAGTGGCTATTACCAGCAGGACCACTGAAGTGCTGATGCCAGCCTTAACAATTATTTTCCCCATATCCTTAATACATATTTCCCGATAAATAAACATGCTCACTATGAAGGCATAAACAACTGCTACTGCTGCTGCCTCGGTAGGAGTAAAAACGCCCCCATAGATGCCGCCTAATATTATCACAGGCATCATCAGCGCCAGGATTGCTTCCTTTCCCGCTTTCAAAAAATCTTTAAAAGTTGACCTTTCTTCCCCCTTAAGATCAAGTTTCTTGGAGTACATAATAACAACTAAAACTAGTCCCATGGCCATGATTATACCCGGTATTATTCCTGCAATAAAAAGAGCGCCTATAGAAACACCGGCTACAACACCATAGGTAATCATGGGAATACTGGGAGGAATAATGACACCTAAAGTTCCTCCAGCAGCTGCAATTGCTGAAGCAAAGTCCTTTGGATAGCCGGCCCTGATCATGGAAGGAATCATTATTCCACCTATAGCAGCAACTGTAGCAGGATTAGAACCGGAAATCGCACCAAAAAAAGCTGAAGCCACAATAGTGATTACTCCTAACCCCCCGGGCAGTCCTCCAACAATTGTTTTGGCAAAATTAATCAACCTCCTTGAGATACCTCCACTCTCCATAATACAGCCTGCAAGCATAAAGAAGGGAATAGCCATAAAAGGAAAAGAATCAACTGATGTAAACATTCTTTGAGCCACAAGGAGGAGGGGAGTAGGCATGGTGCCAAATTGTAACGCTGCGAAAGACGCCAGGCCTAAGGCCACAGCAATGGGCACATTAATCAACAAGAGAATTAATAAGGTTCCAAACATTATCAGGGTCATACACTTTCCTCCTTATCTGCTTTAACTTTGTACCCATTGGTAAATAGCAGGGCTTGAACAGCTCTGATGCTCATTAGAAAACAGCCAACGGGAACAGCCAGATATGCCCACCAGATAGGAACAAAAAGTGCGGGTGATGTCTGTTTAATATTAATTTGATGCTGGATAATTTTATAAGAAAAATACACTACCAGAGCACAAAAAAATACTATGATTACAGTTCTCAAAATACAGAAAAAAGCACGCAGTTTTCCTGGAAAAATCGATACCAGGGCATCAATTCCTAAATGCGCACCGCGCTTCATTCCCAAACTAGCCCCAATATAGGCAAGCCAAACCATTATATATCTTGCTAATTCTTCAGACCATGGGATGGAGAAAAGCTGCAGGTATCTGGCTACAGTTGCGACAAAAACCACAATTACCATCATTGGAAATAGTGCAATAAGAATATACTCCTCCAAGTTGTCAAATAACTTTTTCAAATAATACATGGCCTTCCTCCCTTTAAGCATTGATAGGTTGACACTTTCAAAATAATCACCGACAAGGCGAACCGTTTAAAACGATCCACCTTGCCAGTTCTTAACCACAACAATAAAGTCTATCAAGCTTACTTCATTAAGGCTTCAATTATGTCTTTTCCTATTTTATTTTGGAATTTTTCATAGACAGGCTTAGTCGCTTCCTGCCATACAGCCTTGTCTGGTCTGGTTATAGTCATACCCGCAGCTTCCAACTTCTCAATGAAGCCTGCTTCCTGCTCAATACAGAACTGGCGTTCCCAATCCCTGGCTTCTTTTTCTGCCTCCAGGATTATTTGCTGATAATCCTGAGGAAGCTTTTCAAAAAAGGCCTTGTTTACCAGCAAGGCAGCAGGGGCATAAAAATGCCCGGTCAAAGCAAGATAGTCCTGTACTTCGGCAAACTTGCTAGTGTAAATAATGATTAGAGGATTTTCCTGTCCATCAACAGTTTTTTGCTGCAAGGCGGTAAACAGTTCTCCAAAAGGCATGGGCACAGGATTTGCTCCAAGGTGTCTAAATGTTTCCACATGTACAGGGTTTTCCATGAGACGAATTGTCAGACCTTTTACATCTTCAGGATTTACCACAGCACGTCTGCTGTTTGTAAGCATTCTAAAACCATTCTCCCAAAAACCCAGACCCAATAAACCGGATGGTTCTAAGGAGGCCAGAATTTCCTTGCCTATGGGACCATCAAAAGCAGCATAAGCCTTCTGTCTATCTTGAATGATAAAAGGCAGGTCAAACACCATGAATTTGTCCGAGAAGTTAGCCAAGGGAGCTGTTGAAACCAATGTCATTTCCAAGGTTCCCATGGATACTCCCTCAATTGCATCTCGCTCACTTCCCAACTGAGCGCTGTGGAAAATTTGCAATTCAATCATCCCGTTAGATTTTTGCTGCAACAGTTCATTGAATTTTTCAAGACCTTTTTGATAGTGGGAATCAGGAGCTATAGTATGTGCCACGCGCATGACAACTTTCTCTTGTTTTGGAGCTTCAGGCTCAGAAGTTTGAGGACTCTTTTCTCCTCCACCACAACCGGCCATAACCAACATAAGAAACACAACCAACAACAAAACCCCAAACCTTTTAAACAATGCGTTCTCCTCCCATTATAAAAATTTTAGAAACTTGAGTTGCGCTACACCAATTCCTAATTTCCACCCCCCCCGTTAAAATAATGCACGTTGTTTGCTCTAAATAAATTATGTTTTAGACTTGTTTCTTCTTATATACTAATCGTTAGCTATTACCGGCAGCATATCCGGTGCATGGGTGAGCACGGCAATTTTTGCTTTTGGGCCATAAAGTTGTAATGCATGATTAATGGCATCTTGACAATCTGTAAAGTAACTAAATCCCAATTTCTTGGCTTCCAGAGGAGTAATGCCTCCAGACACAAGATACACATTTGCTCTTTGACGCACCTGGCCCCAGGCTATAGCTAACGCAGCTGCTACAGGATCAGCAATCTTTCCCTCTTGCAGCAAGCTTCTAACTTCATCTGGCGGAAGCGCTGCATAATCCAGCATCTCAGCATGGGTTTTGGCCACTCCTTCAGGACATGGAGCAACAACAATAATTGTTCCGCCAGACCTGACTGCCAAATCAGAAGGGTAAAGTGTTTTGTGAGCCTGCCAGAATTCCAAATTGCAGGGATGGGAACTAGCCAGTACAATATCTGCTTCATGAGGAAGAATAACAGAATACACCATTTTGCAAACCTCCACACCCCGCTCAAAAGCTTTTTCAACATCGCCAAAAAATGCTTTGATAACCTGTCCATGCCTGTCTAAAACAGTATTAAAAATTAAATTAACACCGACCATTCTGGCAATGCGATTCAATTCCTTACGCACAGGATTATCCTCCATCCCAAGGTAAGACCTGGGCGCTTTTATACTCAGTAAATGAGTAGCGCCTGTAGTCTGCTCTCCGGAAACCCCTGGTTGAACTATCTTTGCACCCCCTGCAAAGCCAGGAATATGATGGGGAACAATGCTGCCTATACCAATGACAAGATCTGCTTCATAGACACGTTTAGATATTTCTATAGGAGTGCCGTTTTCTGTAGTCCCTAAATTTACAAGTTCACTCTTATCTTTATAACTATGGTTAAAAATTCTCACTCTATCTGTTACTTCTTTACCGAATTTTTGCAATATTTCTTCTGAAGTCATATCCCGATGGGTTCCCAGGGCTATGACGACAGAAATATGGGAGTCTTCTACACCTGCGCCATTTAATTCATCAAGCAATACGGGTATTATTACATCTGTCGGTGTTAATCTGGTATTGTCATCAGCTATGAGCACTACATTTTCTTTTCCCCGTGCTGCTTCTTTTAGTCCAGCAGAACCAATTGGTTCCGTCAATGCCCGGGATATTTCCAACCTGGCATTCTCTACCGGTTTGACATCAGAAGGCGAATAAATGCCCATCAAATTAGCATCAGGGATTTCTACTACAACATCCTTAAATTCACCCTGAGGAAGAGTTACTTGAGCCAATACTCTCACTCCTTTTCTCACTTGCAAAACTTTGCCCGGGCCATTAGAGCAGCTGTTTTCAAAGCGGCCTTCAAACTTCTGTCATCAGCCGTACCCCTGCCGGCCTTGCCAAATGCCGTCCCATGATCAACTGAAGTTCTAATCATGGGAAGTCCCATGGTTACGTTGACACCATCTTCAAAATTAATGATTTTAACAGGGATATGTCCTTGATCATGATACATGACAACAATAACCTTGAATTGCCCCTTAGCAGCCCTCACAAAAACAGTATCTGGAGGCAATGGACCCATAATATCCAATCCCTTATTTCTGCCTGACTCCACAGCTGGAATGATTTCTTCAATTTCTTCACGCCCAAAAGCTCCGCCTTCCCCTGCATGTGGATTAAGCCCTGCAATACCAATTGTTTTATTCTCAAGTTTAAAAGTATCTATTACTTCCTGAGCTAAATCTAACAAGACGCCGACTCTTTCTTTGGTAACACGGTCACAGGCTTCTCTGAGTGAACAATGTGTGCTTACATGCAAAACATAAAGGTCATTAACCGCCAGCATCATGGCATAGTTTTTTGTACCGGTTTTTTCTGCAAAAATCTCTGTATGACCGGGGTAAGAATACCCTGCCTTATGCATGGATTCTTTATTAATTGGACCAGTAACTACTCCATGTACCTCTTCATTTAAGGCCATGTCGATTGCTTTTAAGATATAGCTCGCAGAAGCCTTGCCGGCAGCTGCACTGACTTTTCCATACTGCACTTCAGCCATATTTTCATTTTCAACATGAAAAACATCAATAGTCCCACATTTATACAGTCCTTCCGATACAGAAGCAACAGAATTGATTTTCAAAGGCTTTGAAACAAAAGACAGGCACTTTTCCAAATAATTTGCATCTCCCACAACCAGGGGACAACAGATTTCATAAAAATACTCATCAGTTAAAGCTTTTACAGCTATCTCAGCGCCAATTCCAGCGGGATCACCCATTGTAACAGCCAAAATAGGTCGAAAATTACTCATGAAAATTCCTCCTGATTAACGGTGTATTTTTTTTAAATGTCTTACTGCATAACTTAGTGCCCCTTGTCCTCCAAAGCCTCCTGCCTTTGTAACAATAGGTATATCTTGATACTTGCCGCCTATTATTCTGCCAATGGGAATGCCCGGCATGATCTCCGCTTCCACACAAATACCTGTTGCTCCTAACGCCTGGAGGATTTCTATGGCAGTATCTCCTCCAGTTATAACAAGCCCCTCAATGGGTATTTGTCTTAAAACTTGATCTGTTATTCTTCCCAGTTCCTTCCCAATCTGGCGGAAGGAGCTAACCGGGCAATTGCCGTTATCCTTAATCAGATCCATACTGCTTCTGTATGTTGTTAGAACAACATCCTTGCCAATTCTCAAATGGTCAACAATGCTGCAAACAGTAGAATCTATATATAGAGACCTATTATCTTCCTGGGATAAGGCTGCCTTTGGATCCATGAATACCAATGCAGTTTGTTTATTGGAAGTAAAGTGTTCCATCTGATCAATATTGGCAGAATTAGTACTCCCAACTATGGTGAGCACTGATTTGTATGTTTTTTTCAAGGGGTGTTGATTTTGCAGGTGAAACAGCCAGGATGAAGCCATGCCTGCTGAACCACAAAATAGGATCTTGTTGGGGAAAACACTTTCAAGCTCGCTTAGAGTATGGAGGTCATGGTCTGTTACACCATCAGCTACTAAAATTGTAGGGGGGCCTTTTAAGTAAGCGTCTATTTTCTCAATCATCTGGTCAAGGTTAAAAACAGTTTGTAGATCTAGAGGCTCTATGGGCAGTTTTGTCTGCTTGCCAAGATACTTGAGCATATATGATTCTGTAATGGGGAAAATAGGATCTGTTGCCAGAGGGGTCTTTTCTACAGGTCTTCCGTCAACCAATAAATATCCCCCTACCACGATCCTCTTGTTGGCAGGATAAGATGAACAAATAATACATAATGAATACCCTAATTGATCCATCACCGTTTCTACTTCTAATCCTATATGCCCTCTCCAGGTGGAATCAATTTTTTTATAGACCTTCTTTACTCCTAATTCCTGCAATAAATGGCAGGCGTCTTTTACCCGATGATAGGCCTCATTAACAGCCGCATTCCTGCTGTCTGTCGCAACTGCAATTGCTTCAAACTCATCTACATTAAAATCTTGAATATTCTGGCTGTGCAGAAGAACCCCGCTCTTATAACCTTTCTCTGCAAACTGCACTGCCGTGTCGCAAGCGCCTGTCAAATCATCAGCAATAATTCCATAAATAGGCATGTACCCATCACCTCTATCACAGATATGATGCAAGTACCATGCCATATCCTGCCTGTTCCAGTCTATTGCATGTACTGCAACAGCTTTAAAGGAAAGCAGTTGTCATGTAAAAATATATAACAAGGTAATTGAAACAGACTTGAAACAAATATGAAACATTAATGCTGCTGCCACTTTTTCAGCCTTCTCCAAAGGGTAGTACGACTGATTCCAAGAAGCTCAGCTGTCCTGGTTAGATTTCCACCAGTCTGTAAAATGGCAGCAACCAAATCTTCATCGCTCATCATATTAGGCGGCCTTTCACCCTTGCCGGAGGCAGCGGGCTGCGAACCATGTCTTGAAGCTATTATCTGCTGCAAGGCGTCTCGAACAAGTTCAACTGTAATCTCTTTACCCTCAGCAAGCACAACAAGTTGTTCAATGAAGTTTTTTAATTCTCTGACATTACCGGGCCAGGAATATTCCATTAAAGAATCAAAAGCTTTCTTGGCTGCTTGTACTGAAGGGCCAATCTCATTCAAAAAGTATTTTGCCAGGGCAAGTATATCCTTTTTCCGTTCTCTGAGCGGCGGTATGGTTAATGGAAGAACATTTATTCTATAATACAAGTCTTCTCTAAAGTTGCCCTGGGATACTTCATACCACAAATCTTTATTAGTAGCAGCAATAACCCTAATATCTACAGGAATAACCTTATCATCACCCAGCCGGCTGACCTCTTTCTCCTGCAGAACCCGCAATAATTTTGCCTGAACTTTTAAGGACATTTCAGCAACCTCATCCAAAAAAATAGTGCCCTTGTGAGACAACTCAAATAGTCCGGTTTTGCCTCCCTTACGCGCATCAGTAAAACTACCTTCTACATATCCAAAAAGTTCACTTTCCAAAATGCTCTCAGGTAATGCCGCACAGTTAATTGCTATAAAGGGCTTATTCTTTCTGCTGCTGTGATTATGAATACCCTGAGCGAATAATTCCTTACCCACACCTGTTTCTCCATAGAGAACAACAGTACTGTTAGACTGGCTATATTTTTTTGCCTTGCTTATAGTCTTTTTTATTGCATCACTGTTTCCAACAATGTCTTTGAAGTGAGCCTTGGCAAGATGCCCTTTGGAAAGCAGTTTTAATCTTACTTTAGACTCTACTTCTTGGATATCAGATACTCTATTAAAGGTTGCAACCACTCCAACGGACTTATTATTAATCTGTACCGGAGCAGAACGGACAAAAATCTGGTTTCCTGCTATTTGCATAATCTTTTCAGTATTCCCATCTTGAGAAAAACAAAAATCAAAGACCCTGGGCAAAACTTTTTGTAGGAGCATACCCACAACAGATGTGGATTGCAAACCTGTAACTTCTTCGGCTGCTGGGCTGAAATGAATAATCCTGCCTATTTGATCTACAGCAATTACTCCTTCTGAGACCAGGCTCAACAAGGCCTTTAGCCGGTTATTCTCTTCCATACTGGTACGTCTAAAGGCTACAAGTCGTTCCGTTTCCTCCAGGGCTTCATAAATAGCCCTCTTTCCTGATGAAATTATTATACCCTGCAATCCAGCTTCCTGGGCAGCCTTAACCGACACAGTATCCCCTACAACAACTCTTATATCAGCATCCTTTATTTTTTGCATGATCTCTTTTGCTGACTTTTGGTCCTGCACATGATATTCATATAGTTTTATCCCCAGGAGCCGCTCTAAAGAGCTTGTACCATAAACAGCATTTGGAAAGCCAACCACTGCAAGCTTATGATCTACAGCCATGGCTTTATTGATAGACTGGAGAATATCAAAAGAAGAAATGCTTATCTCCACTGCAGGAAGACTTACAGCTTGTTTGATCAACATGTAAGTTCCTCCCCTGCTGATGATAGCCTCATATCCTTCTTTTTCAGCTTTTTGAGCCATTCTCACGCCATTTTCAAGGTCCCCCACCTTGATCTCAAAACATTTTTTTGATTCCAACAACACTTTTTCTGCATAATCAGCCAAATCCTTGTTGGGAGCAATAAGCAGTATCTTTGGATCCACCAAGAGTCCCCCTTAGAGCCTATTTGTTGGCAATAAGTATACATGCAACCTTAAACTTCTCCAATACACAAAAAAAATCCTTTTGGCAAATCGAAAAATGAAAGTTAGTTGATAATTCTTAATAAGAAGGGATTAGAGGCATTCAATAAAAAATCTCCCCAAGATTACTTTTTTATATGGGATGTGTTTTTCACTTAATTCAAGACGCATGTGTTCCCCATCACGCTTTTGGTCGTTTATTAAGCGGCCATCGCGAGTACGAAGATTGGGTGTTTGCCTACTATAGGTCCTTTAGGTCCTTTGCAGTACACAGTAATGCCAGTTACATTGAACAACACCCGTTAAACATACTTAAAAACAATGCTCTAGCTGCAATGGAATACAAGGAATTGTTGTCCAGCACAAAGGTCAATCTCAGGCTTGAGGCTACCAGAAACCTGCTGAGTTTGGCCCAAAAAACAACAGCCAGTTTTCTTTATCTGTGCAAAAATGAAATAGGCCTGCTCAAAAATAATAAGGAAAGGGGACACACCTCTTATATAAGGAAAGGGGACACACCTCTTTCAGAGGAATGTCCCCAACTTATAATGTCCCCAACTTATAATGTCCCCAACTTATAATGTCCCCAACTCAATCCTACAATCCATAAGGCTGTAGGTCTTTTTCGATTTGGTGCCTCGGGGCGGAATCGAACCACCGACACGAGGATTTTCAGTCCTCTGCTCTACCGACTGAGCTACCGAGGCAGGAATGCTAGTCATGAAAAAATGGTGAGCCATGAAGGATTCGAACCTTCGACACCCTGATTAAAAGTCAGGTGCTCTACCGGCTGAGCTAATGGCTCCCATCAACAGTTTTTAATTTTAAACTATAAAAACACAGGTGTCAACCCACAATTTCTCTCATTTCTCTCATTATAAAAAATGAACCCTGCCAAATTCAACCTGTTGCTTATACAAAATATAGCCTAGGTTAAACTGCATTAATCAGCTACCATATGACTTTCCACCATTGCCAGGTGCTCATACATCCTTTTCCTGGCTTCCATGGAATCCCTGGCACAAATAGCTTCATAGATACCTTCATGAGCTGCCAAAAGAGTCTGGGGCATGTTGGGAGTATTGTAAAGCTTTTGGCGGCTGGTACGCATGGTATTTTCAATGGTATCCGATACGGTATTCATCAACCGTGCCAACAATACATTTTGGGAGGCAACAGCTATGGCGTAATGGAACTTCCAGTCTGCTTTTTCCCCAACCTCTGAGTTTTCAATATCCTGGCGCATTTCATCCAGGGCGTCCTTGATTCTCTGCAGGTCTTCATCATCACGCCTTAAAGCAGCAATACCCGCTGCTTCAACTTCCAATCCTTTACGAACTTCAAGGATTTCAATAACCGTATCCCTTTCCATCAATAATATGAGAGCCAGGGGTTCAATGAGAGAATCCACATTGGTCTGCCTGATAAAGGTACCCTCGCCTGATTTAATCTCCACCAGACCCATCAAGTGCAGGGCGCTTAATGCTTCTCGAACGGAGGCACGGCTCACCTGCAGCCGGTCTGCCATTTCTCTTTCTGAAGGAAGCCTGTCACCAGGATGCAGATTGCCTTCAGTAATCATTGACTTTATTTGCTCAACTATTTGCTCATAAATCTTTCTAGGCTTAATGGGTTTAAACTGCATGATATCTCCTCATTTTCTCACACTAGATTTCTGTAAATTCAGCATCAGCCTAGCCAATCTAGAATTGCCAGCTGCTTCTTTGAATTATAGATGCCGGCTGCTGCATTATCAAGATAGTTAAAACATTACTATTAATCTTAGCATTTACGCACCATTAAGTCCATAGATCATCCAATGTTTTTTAATTAATAGCTGCCGTCAAGGACTTGAGCAGTATGCAGCACCCTGGTATTGGATTTATTCGTATCTAATCCCCCCCTTAGAGACATCATGCACCCCGGGCAGTCCACAACCACCAGCTGTGCGCCGGATTTTTCAACATTTCGCAGTTTCCTTGCCAGCAATTCTGCAGAAACCTCAGGCAGTTTTATACAGTAAGAACCGCCGAAGCCGCAGCAGCGGTCTGCCTCTTCCATCTCCCCAAACTCCAAGTGAGACAGTCCCCTTAACACTTCTCTGGGTTCTTCTCTTACACCTAACTCACGGTTTAAATGGCATGAATCATGATAAGTCACTTGAATAGGGCTTACACAAGCCGCATCACAAGCAGCCGCTGTGTCTTCTGCAGATTCCCCATCCCCTTGAGAAGCCAGCAGGTGAACCAGTTTTATAAAATCCATGGACTTTGAAGCTATATCTTTTGCGGTAGCTTCTGCCTTTTCGTCTCCTTTAACATAATGCGGCCAGTCATGTTTCAAGGCTACAGTACAGGTCGGGCAGGCGCTGACTATATAGGAATATTCACTCTTACTAAAAGCTGTCAGATTCTGTTTGGCGATTTCGGCAGCCGTTTCCTGCCTGCCCATATACTTGGCAGGCGCACCACAGCAAGTCTGCTCCTGGGGATAGTCCACCTCATAACCTTTTTTGTTGAGAACCCTAACCAGGGCTTCGGCAATTTCAGGATATACAAAATCTATGACACAGCCTCCAAAAAAGGCTACCCTGCCCTTTTTATTCTCTACCCTTTGCTCCATAGATTTGACAATATCCCTAAAAGGTCTTGGCGCTAGCGCAGGCAGGCTCCTCCAGTTTGCCAGGGATGAGTACCCAAAAGGAAGGTTTCTAATGAACTTATTTTTGTCCTTGCCCTCCTCTACAAAGGGCTTTTGCGCCCAGGAAGCCTGGCGCAAGCCAAAGTGAAACAACCCCTTGTTTTTTAAGACAGTATCTACAATAAAGCGTTGAATAAAGGGTAAGGGTATTTGTTTTCTTATTCTGCTGCGCATTTCCAGGATTAACCCTGGAATGTTAATCTTTGCCGGACAGTATTCCTTGCACCTACCACAGCCGATACACATCTCCTGGGGTTTATCGGCATCCTGCAGGCTGTTAAAAAAAGATGTAAGCAGCACGCCTATCCCGCCAGCATAAATATGCCCATATACATGCCCTCCCACCAGCTGATAGGTGGGACATACATTCAGACAGGATGCACAGCGTATGCATTGAGTAATCTCTTTGAAAACAGGGTCCTGTAAAAGTGCCTTCCGTCCGTTATCCAAAATAATTACATGCAATTCTTTATCAACAATATTTGGACCTATCCCATTTTCCAGGGTCGGCCCAGGCCCTGTAACCATGGTTACATAACTTGTTAAGGGTTGTGCTGTAGCGCTTTTAGGAAGGGCCTTGGCAATGGGACCTATATCTTTAAAATTAGGAACAAGCTTTTCATAACCCAAAATAGCCACATGCACAGGGGGCAAAGTCGTTGTCAGGCGCCCGTTGCCCTCATTTGTAAACAATACAATGGTCCCGGTTTCAGCAACAGCTATATTGCAGCCGGTAATTCCTATATCTGAATTCAAAAATTTATCCCGCAAAGTCTGCCTGGCCAGCTTGACCATAAGAGAAATGTCCGGTTCGACCCTTTTTCCCAGGGCCCCGGAAAAAATTTCGGCACAACGTTCTTTACTTAAATGAATGGCAGGCATTACCATGTGAGAAGGCTTTTCTCCCACCTGCTGGATAATCCATTCCCCAAGGTCGGTTTCTACCATTTCCAGTACATCTTTCATTTGCTCATTTAGGTGAATTTCTTCTGTGGCCATGGATTTTGCTTTAACGCAAACCTTCGCCCCTCTTTTGTTGGCAATACCGGTCAGGATGTCTACCACATCGCTGCCATCAGAAGCCCTGTATACGTGCCCTCCCCGCTTGACAATGTTCATTTCAAACTGCTTTGCAAGCTCTTCTGCCTTGGAAGCGGCAGAGGATTTTAAATGAGATATTTGCCCCCGCAGTTCCTCGAAATCTATACCTTCATAGACAGCTGCCCTGGCAGCTGGAAACACATCACCGAATTTACCCAGGGCTCCCCTCAGGTTTGCATCATTTAACGCCTTATAAATATTCTGCTTAAAAGCCTTGTCTATAGGCATAAGGTTTTACCCTCCCCCATATATAAAAGGTGACACATCTCCGTCCCCTTGCATCACATCTCCGTCCCCTTGCATCATCCTTGCATCCCAACTAGTCAACACAGACAACGATTAATCGCCCGGGCCCATGCACGCCTATGGTTAAAACTCTTTCAATATCTGCCGTTTTGCTTGGTCCTGTAACATAGGCTATAAAAGCAGGCAGGTCGCTGCCGTAAGTTTTCTGGATCACTTCAAGGGATTCCTCAAAGGTTTTAACAAGAGACTTGGAGCTTATAACAGCTAAATGTGTAGGCGGCAGGGTTGATACCAGCCTTTTATACAAATCAGCGGCATCCTGTACAAGGGCTCCCAGGTCTGCAATTGCTAAATCAAACTCTGATATGCCTAGATCTGCCTGCTCAACAACATCTCTTGTTAAATCCGTCACAAATTCCACACTGGTTTGTTCCAGCTGGTCCTTGAGTACATTGATGTCTATTCTCGTAAGGGGCGCTGAGACGACCTTCTTAAAATTATTATCCTTAATCTCCTTGGCTATGGCCATGGCAGCTTCCTTTGGCCCAACGCATCTGATTACCTTAACTGTAAGCGCTTCCGCCTTGACCTTAAAAGTATCATATAATGAATCCGCATCAAGCCCTTGAGGAAGATTTTGCGTCCAGTCTAATGCTTTTGCTTGAAGATCCATGGCTATCTACTCCCCTCTATCCTCATTTCTATATGCCTCGGCGAGAACCTGGGCCACATGACGTACAGGAATGTCTACCCCTGCCTGGTGCAAACCATCCTCCAGCTGCATCCTGCATGCGCCGCAGCTTGTGACAACCATTGTGGGTTTGGCGGCCAAGACTGCATCTATCTTTTTGTCCCTTATAAGACCCGACATTTCATAATGGGTTAAACTGAAGGAACCGGCGCTGCCGCAGCAGCGGTCAGGTTTAGCCATCTCAACCAGCTCGATTCCTGGAATTGATTTAAGAACCTCCCTGGGTTGTGCAGCTACAACCTTTTTTGCCCTTACCAGGTGACACGGGTCATGATAAGTAACCCTTGCCTCGACCTTTCCTCCAGGTTTCCTGAAATCAAGAACCTCTACCATAAACTCAGAAACCTCATAAACCCTATCAGAAATCTTGTGAGCCAGACTGTTGTAGCCGTCTTCCTCCTTCAATAAATCCACGTAATGGTATTTTAAAGCGCCGCCGCAAGTTCCACAGGCGGTAATTATAAAATCAACCTGTTCTTTGCCTAATTGATTTAGATTGTATTTAGCAATTTCTTTTGCAGTATCAACATCCCCGTGCATTAAGATGGGAATACCACAGCAGTGCTGGTCCTGCGGAACAATGACTTCTACATTATTTGCCAATAGTACATCTACCACAGCTTCGGCCACATCGGTATAAACATAATTGTTCACACAGCCGGCAAAAAAAGCTGCTTTATACTTTGGCTTATCAACCTTCTTGATTTGCCGGGATTGCTCAATGAAGGACTTTGAAGCCAGAGGGGGAATCACCCTTCTCATATCCAGCCCGAGGGGAAACCTGGCCGAGGCAAGGTTCTTGCCCTTTATACGCTTCAGCCCTAAACCCTGCAAAAAGCTGCCTATGTTCATACCCAGTCTAAACAGTTTAGGTTTTTTGAGGACCCCAAAAATGCGCCTTTTTAAAGGATGAAGGCCTTTTTTCTTGACCATGGCAGCCCTGGCCGCGAGGATAATTTTATCCGGGTGGACTCCGCATGGGCAGTTGGCCGCACAAGCCTTACAGGTAAGGCATAGGCTCAAGATTTCTTCCATTTTATCCGTATAGTCCAGTTTTCCATCAATAAGGGCCTTGGCCAATTGTATTTTACCCCTGGCCACTCCTGACTCTTTAAGAGTTTCTTTATAAATGGGGCATACAGCCTGGCAGTTGCCGCAATTCATGCATTTTATGATATCCTCTTCAATATTGCGTAAATCAGCATATAAAGCCATGACTATCCCCCCTTTAAATATTCACAACTTTCCCCGGGTTAAAAATATTATCTGGATCTAGTGCTTTTTTGACTGTTTTTAATAATTCCACGCCGGCTTTTCCAAACTCATGTTCCAGGTATTTTATCTTGCCAATGCCAATTCCATGCTCACCAGAAAGGGTCCCCCCCAGTTTGATGGCAGTCTCAAATATTTCATCAACTGCTTGATGCACCCTTTCCATTTCCTCCTTATTCCGTTTGTCGGTTAGAATAGTAGGATGCAGGTTGCCGTCTCCGGCGTGTCCGAAAGTCCCAATTGTTAGTTTATATTTTTGGGAAATATCTTGCAATGCCTTTAACATGTCTGGAATCCTGTTTCTAGGAACCGTGGCGTCTTCAAGCACTGTTGTAGGACTAACTTGAGCCAGGGCCGGTAAGGCTGCTCTCCTTGCTGTCCATAATCTATCCCTTTCAGCATCGGTTTCTGCAATGCGCAAAGCGCCGTGATTTTCCTGACAAACCCTTGCAACTGCCTCTGCTTGCTTGGCAACTACTTCCGGCAAACCATCCACTTCTATCAGAAGTACAGCTTCAGCATCTAAAGGTAAGCCAACCCTGGCATAGTTTTCCACAGTTTTTATGGTAACAGTATCCATGATTTCTAGGGTTGCAGGAATAACCTTATTGGCAATAATGCCTGTGATAGTTTTAGCTGCATCTTCAATGGAATTAAAGGTTGCCAGCATACTTTTCCTATCTTCGGGAGCAGGCATGAGTTTAACTGTAATCTCTGTTATCACGCCTAGAGTACCTTCTGATCCTACAAATAACATAACCAGATCATATGCAGTTACATTTTTTACTGTTTTACCCCCCCACCTGATGACATCCCCATTAGCCAATACTACTTCTAAACCCATTACATAATGCTTGGTAACACCATATTTCAATCCTCTAAGTCCTCCTGAGTTCTCAGCAACACTACCACCCATGGTAGCAGTAGTAACCGTTCCAGGGTCAGGAGGATAGATCAACCCATATTTTGCTACAGCATCATTTAAGGTTTGGATGATCACGCCAGGCTGCACGGTAGCTGTAAGATTTTCTGCGTCTATTTCTAAAATTTGGTTCATCTTTAACATGGACATGACAATACCTTTCTTAACCGGTATGGTTCCCCCGCTTAAATTGGTTCCTGAACCTCTGGTGTAAACAGGAATTTTATGCTCAGCAGCAAATTTTACAATCTTCACAACATCACCTGTACAGGTTGGAGTAACTACCACATCCGGCGTCTGCGATGGCATATCGGCAGTAGCATCAAAAGAATAGCAGTGAAGCTCCTCTGCATCACTGATAATATTTTCTTTGCCCAGTAAGGGGGTTAGTTCATTTAATAATTTCTGGGTTTGCATTTCCAATCCTCCTCTGCCAATTGTCTAGTGGCCAGACCATTAGTCCAAAGAGTTCTTTTATATACTTTTATATAAAATATACTCAAGTTGATTTTATAACAACAGCACCTTAATAACAACAATTTTACTACTTCTGGATATTCTAGACATGGGATGTTCCAAATCTTTAGCCTGCAAAATGGATCTTGGATAAAATGCGGGAAGAAAAACTCCCCGCATTTTAGGAAATTCCTTTAAAACTAGAAACTGTTAACCGATCCCAAGCCCATATATGGCAATCATACCTAAAAGGCCTGCCATTATGAGATAATATGTCATGGGAATCAGCGCCCACTTGATCAACTTACCTTCGACACCAACCAAGCCAACGGTGGCACAAGCAGCAACAACGTTGTGAACACAAATCATGTTACCGGCTGCCCCGCCAACGGCCTGTAAGGCTACAACAAAAGCGCCCGACACGCCAATTTCAGTGGCAACTCCGTGTTGGAACAGTGAAAACATCATGTTGCTAACTGTATTGCTGCCTGCTATGAATGCACCTAAAGAGCCGATGACTGCTGCAAAAGCCGGCCAGGCACTTCCTGCAACTGCCGCAACACCCTGGGCCAATACCAAAGGCATGCTGGCAATACCTATATCATTCACACCGGAGTTAATAAAAATACGCACCATGGGCACGGCAAAACCTAAGGCAACACTAGCACCAATCATGGTCTTGGCAGATACTGAAAGCGCCGTACTCATTTCTTCCCATTTCATCCTCTGTATAAAGAAAGTAAAAGTTACCGCAACAATAAATATTGTTCCAGGAAGGTATAAGAACTGGGCATTCTGGCTGATACCTGTACCAAATATGTCCCTGACCCAAATTGTAACGCTGGGTGAAGTTAAAGCCGCTGTTAATGGTTTCCAGGTTCTTGTTAAAACGAGCAGTAATGCAACTATCAGATAGGGCACCCACGCGGTAAATAGGGTCATGTGCGGTCTTTCTTCTCCAACTGTAGGCTTTAAGGAACCCATCCAATCCGGTTCCCATTGGCTTTCCGGCGGGAAGTCCCAGGTTGTCTTGGGCACCAGGAAACCTTTACGGGCCGCAGTAATTACTATGGGCAGTCCTATCAAAGATCCTACCAGAGACGGAAAGTCAGGGCCCAATAAGGTTCCAGTTAAAATGTAAGGAATTGTAAAGGCTAAACCTGCAAAGATAGCAAAGGGAAATACCTCCAAGCCTTCCTTCCAGGATTTGTTCTTGCCGAAAAACCTTGTCAACATCATGGCAATTGCCAGGGGAATCAAAGTACCTATAATACCATGCAGGACAGCAACATAGGCGCCAATTTGGTATAAATACCCCACATAGGTGGGATCAGTCGCAGCTGCAGTACCCAGCATATTATGAATAACCGGAGAATCCAAACCTGTCCTAACACCAAGAAGAATGGGAGTACCCACTGCACCAAAGGATACGGGAGTACTCTGGATGATAAGGGCAGACAAAACCGCCGCCATAGCCGGAAAACCCAACACTACCAATAGAGGCGCGGCAACTGCTGCCGGAGTACCAAATCCGGCAGCCCCCTCAATGAAAGCTCCGAATAACCAGGCAATAATCATTACCTGAATCCTGCGGTCAGGGGTAATATCCATAAATCCACGACGAATTGTGGTAACAGCGCCGCTTTGAGTTAATGTGTTAAGCAAAAGAATCGCGCCAAACACGATGTATAGAATAGTTGCTGCTACAATTACACCCTGCACAGTTGATGCTGCAACACGGGCAAATTCCACCTTCCATACCAACATAGCCATCAAGCCTGTATAAGCCCATGCCACGGGCATGGCATGCTTTGCCGGCCACCTTAAAAATACAAGAAAGATAAAAACAACCAAAATGGGGGTGAAAGCTAAAAAAGCCAGCACACCAAGACTCATTTTATAATCCTCCCTTTTCTAATTTTTCTTGATTCTTTTACTTTTGAACATAGTCTTTTTATTAAGGCCTTATCACCTCCCCAAGTAAAACAAACTCTGCCACCTGTCCTATGGACAAGTGGTCTGACCACTAGGTATGCAGCCTGACTGACCACTTACTAGCTAAATACATTTTACATAAAATACAAAATTCCTGCTTATTTCAGAATTTTTTATATAATCTTTTTAAATAGTATTATTAAAATAATATATAGTTGGTTCTATTTTAACAATAACTCCTTCATTAAGACACCTACCCCCCTGCCAAATTCCACCTCTTGGCCTACCCTGTGCAGCGCCCTTTCTATGGCTGCAACAACAGATACCAAATCATGCCAGTCAATATTCCCCATATGGCCCAGCCTGAACATCTTTCCTTTGTAGGCCCCTAATCCACCTGCTACAACTACCCCTTCTTCCATTAATATTTTTCTGAATTCAGCATCATTGACCCCTTCTGGATAAATCAAGTTGGAGAGGGTAACAGCCCTGCAGCCGGGTTCAGCCAAAATCCTCAATCCTAAACTTTCCAGGGCTGCCTGCATTGCCCTGGCTACTTTTTTATGCCTGGCATACCTGTTTTCCAGTCCTTCCTCTTTAATTATTCTCAGGGCATCCTTTAGGGCCCAGACCAGGTTGACTGCAGGAGTAGCAAAATACAAAGCAGGATCTTTCATAATAGGCAGCCATTTATCGAAATCAGCGTAGAATTCGGGAATAACACCCAGGGCAGCTCTTCTTTCCATGGCCTTTGGCCCTGCCCAAACTATGGCCAGGCCCGGAGGAACCCCAAAGGCTTTTTGCGAACCTGTTAGTAATATATCGATGCCCATATCATCAACAGCTTCAGGTTCAGCCGCAGTTGCGCATACCCCATCAACTATATACAAAGTATCTTCAAACCGCGCAGCCACCTTGCTTATTTCCTCTATGGGCGCACAGACTCCCGTTGCAGTATCCACATGTGTAACGGTAATTACTGCATAATTTTTCTCGCTTAGTTTGCTTTCAATCTTTTCTACCGGTACAATCTTACCCCACTCGCTGGACAATACATCAACATTAAGGCCTTTTCTTTGGCATAAATCTACAAAGCGGTCGCCAAAAAACCCATGTGACACAACAAGAACGTTATCTCCTCTTTTAGTGGTATTGGCAATAGCCATTTCCATTGCCAGGGTGCCGCTTCCAGCAACAACAAATACTTCGCCTCTGGTTCCCCACATTTCTTTAAGATCTTCTATAACCTCCTTGTAATCCTTAACAAAATCCGGGTCACCAAAAGCCGCCGTTTCCCTGCCCATCTGTTCTTGAACTGTCCTTACAACAGGAGTGGGACCAGGAATCATCACAAGTTTTTTGTTTTTCATTAACAATCACCTCTAATTAAATTTTTATTCTTCTGCCTGGTATGCTTGTGCAAGTACATCAACTATATGAACCACTTTATGTTTATGCCCGCCTATATTTAAACTTCCCTGGATACGCAGTTTACAGGCCGGGCAAGCTGTTACCACCATATCAGCGCCTGCTTTTGCAATACCTGCCAATTTTTTTGCAGTGATTTGTGCAGCGATTTCGGGATAAAACCCCTGGAACATGCCCCCCGCACCACAGCAGTTATTGGCTCCATCCATTTCTACATACTCAATTCCCGGCATATTGTTCAAAATTTTTCTTGGCTGAACCATGATCCCCTGAGCTCGTATCAAATGACATGGATCATGATAAGTCGCTCTACCATACAACCCCTTTAAAGAAGTTAAATCTATTTTTAAGGTGTCTACAAGGAACTGCGTAATATCTTGTACTTTAGAGGAAAACTTTTGCGCTGCTCCACTTAATCCCAGCTTATTCGTGCATCGTTCCCAATATGTCTTTAACATGGAGCCGCAGGAAGCACAGCCTGTAACAACAGCATCAACATCCAATTTGTTAAACACCTCAGTATTGTGCTTTACCATTTCTTCATAAGTTTTTGTCTCACCATAGACAAGCATGGGCGCACCGCAGCAGCGCTGCTCCCTAGGCACAATTACTTCCACATTATTGGCATGCAGCACTTTTACAAGATTCTTGGCGCTGTGAACTATGGTATAGTTCATCAGGCATCCTACAAAAAAAGCAACCTTAAACCTGGGTCTTTCTAACTTGGGCATTCTGTGGGAAATGCTTAAAAAGCTTTGATCTGCTACAGGCATTCCTGCCAGGTCAATACCTCTAAACTGTTGAAAGTTTTTCATGTTCTTAACCATTTTCAGTGATCTGAAGGAGACTTTTTTTAAGGCTTCGCTGGGAAGCACCCTTTTTAGCGCCATTTTTTTGGTAAAAGCAAGCCCCCTGGTTTCCGCAAGGTCCTGACGGGCAGCCAAAATCAACTCTGTAGTTGGCACAGCGCTTGGGCAGGTTTTGGTACATTCCAGGCACAATGTACAGCTGTTAATGGCATCTTCGTAGAACTTGCTTCTAACCAAAACTCCGTCTGCTACAGCCTTAATCAACCTTATTCTACCGCGAGCACAGTTAAACTCATTTAGTGTGGTTTTATAAACCCGGCATGTGGCCTGGCAGAAGCCACACTTGTTGCAGCTGTTTAGTTTTTCATATATCTCCTTTTTCTTTAATATAGTCATCTAAGCCTACACCCCCACTACTTTTCCCGGATTAAGAATATTATGCGGGTCAAATAGCTGCTTGATGCCCTTCATTAAATCAATGGCAGTCCGGGAAAATTCCCACGTTAAATAAGGCAGTTTCAAACTGCCAATACCATGTTCACCGCTTAAAGTACCGCCAAGTTCCAGGGCAGCCCTACAAATTTCCCCTTCAGCCATATGAACTTTTCTAACCTCTTCTTGATCCCTTTCATCAAATAGAACAAGAGGGTGAAGGTTGCCGTCACCGGCATGGGCAAGCACTCCAATTGGCAGCTGGTACTTTTCAGATATTGCAACTATTTTACTGACAATTGCGGGCAATTTGTTCCTGGGGACAGTTACATCTTGCAATGAATAGGAAGGCCTTTTTCTGGCTACCGCTCCTATGACGGTGCGCCTGGCAACCCAAAGCTGGTCAACTTCAACTGCAGATTTTGCCAGTTTAAATTCCCGCATATTGTTTTTCCTGCAAACTTGATGAATGGTTTCAACCTGTCTTGGCAAATCTTCCTTATAGCCGTCCACTTCTATCAATAATATGGCAGCAGCATCCCTGGGAAGTCCTACTCTTGTATGGTCTTCAGCGCAGTTGATGAGCAAATTATCCATCATTTCCAGGGTAGTTGGGACAATGCCTTCACCAACTATATTTGCAACTGTATTGCTGGCATCTTCAATTCTGTCAAAGGAGCACAGCATGGTTTTTTTTGCTTCAGGAAGCGGACTAATACTAACAATAATCTTTGTGAACACCCCTAGTATGCCTTCCGATCCAATCATCAGCTTGGTCAGGTCATAGCCTCCGCCAGCCGCCTTGTTTTTGCTGCCGGTCATAATCACCTGCCCAGTGGGAAGCACCACCTCAAGTCCGCGTATGTACTCCCTTGTTACACCATACTTCATACATCTTGGGCCACCTGCACATTCGCCCACGTTGCCGCCAATTGTACAGACTTTCATGCTTGCTGGATCAGGTGGATAATAAAAACCAAGGGGCGCCAGCACTTCTTGAAAATCGTTATTAACCAGCCCCGGTTCTACCACTGCCAAAAGGTTTTTTGTGTCAATTTCCAGGATGCGATTCATCCTGGTCAAGTTGAGTACTATTCCCCCATGTAAAGGAACTGAACCACCACTTAAATTTGTTCCCGCTCCTCTGGAAATAACAGGTATTAATTCCCGATTAGCCAGCTTCATTATCTGCACAACTTCCTCTGTGCTTTGCGGAAATACAACCGCATCGGGTGGCTGTTCTTTAAGTGTGGCATCATAACCAAATGGGAGAGTCTCCTCACTTTTTAAATAGATGTTTTTAGTTCCTACGATATTTTTTAACTCAGCAGTAACTGCTGAAGACAGCATTAAATTTATCCCCCTTTCACCCTGCCATGACCCCTGATGGATCAAATAAACGCTTCAAACCAGACTCCAGCTTCTCTATTTCCAAAACATGTGAACCAATCCCAATTTTCTTGTCAGCCATTTTACCGCCTAAAAGAAGCAGAGCCTTAAAAAGCCCTTCTTCAAATTCAATAAGGTTGCTGGAATCTATAGAATCAAGAAACAGGTCAATATTTACAACTCCGCAATGCATAATCATTTCAAAGGAAAATCCGGTTTGCCTGCAAATCTTCTCTATTGCATCATAGAGTGATGGTAATTTGGAAGGTATGATTGTGAGGTTATATGTTTGTTTTTGCATGTGGAGGCTGGCTGTGAAAAAATACCTGCTCCAGATCTCTTCTATCTCTTTTTCGTCAGATATTACCAGTTGACTTTTCACGCCGTATTTTTGATAAATTAGATCTACTTCAGCCAATTGACGGCTTAAGGATTCAACAAAACCTTCAATCTCGGTTAAGAGGACAGTTTGCCCTTTTTCAATACCCGGAATTTGCATTTCCCAGGCCATATTTGGGGTAATGAGCTCATTACGGGCTGGAAGCTGCCCCCGGGGGCCTAAAGTATTGGCAGCGTTAACTCCATCAAGCAGAGTGTTCACCCTGGCTATTGACAACTTGCTGGCTTCCGGCTTTGGCAATAAGCGCAAAAGCACCTTTGTGACAATGCCCAGCTGGGAATGCGACCCAATAAATAACCCCATCATGTCAAGCCCTGAAACACATTTGATGTTTTTACCGCCCAGATTTAAGATTTCCCCTGTAGGCAAAACCACTTCCATTCCTAAGACATACTCTCTCCATTTTCCATATTTACCAGAGCTAGGACCAGTGTGATTAGCAGCTATAGCCTCTATCATAAGTGACCCATTATCCCAAATAGATGTCGGCGGAAAATAAAAACCCCTTTTTTTCATTTCAGACTGAAAAGCTGCCAAATTAATTCCAGTCATGACAGCTGCCGTTACGTTCTCCCTGTCAATCTCAACAATTGTGTCCATTTTGCTTAAATCAAGCAGTATCTTGGGTTCCTGCTTTACTACACTCTCTTTGGATTTTTTTACTGCTAACTTGACCTGGTTTTCATTAGCCAACTTTACAATACTGCTGACATGTTCAGTACTATTTGGAAAAACCACTATCCTGCCATTTTTTTCTACATATTGGCTTTCACCAACAATTGCCGGCAGTTTAGCCATCCAGGACTCTTCCATCCCTTCACCCCTAACCTATTAAAATGAAGGGGACACGCCTCCTGTAAGGAGGTGAGAGGTCCCCCTGCTTCCTCATTTCCAGATCAGAATGTCCCCTAATATTTTGATTAAGCACAGCCAATGTTTAACAATTCAAATAATTACGGCTAATTTAATTACGGCTAATTGTTAAGCTGGCCTTACCACTTGACTATAATATGATTCGGACACTATATAATAACTAATATTTTACAAAAAGTAAAAAAATCCTTCTCATTTAAAAAACTTTTAAGTAAAACTATAATATAATATGGTAATATTGGCATTATATTCTATAATACTATTCCAAAGAATTTTTCCAAATTAATAAAAGAAGGCCCCTTTTGGAGGCCTTCTGGTGTTTTCATGTGTTTCAATTGCCGAATACTTTACTCAAGATAATTGTCTGCTCTCTGCCTGGTCCCAAAGAAACAATTCCAATTTTTACCTTGACCAGTTCTTCAATCCTTTCTAAATAACGCTTTGCATTAGGCGGCAGATTCTTATATTCTTTAATCTCAGAGGTATCGCTCATCCACCCAGGCATAATTTCGTATACCGGTTCGCAATCTGCAAGGTGTTTGATATTAGGAGGAAACTCCTTCAGCAATTCGCCCTTATACCTGTATCCTGTACAAATCTTTAATGTTTCTAACTTATCAAGGACATCAAGTTTAGTAATCACAAGCTGAGAAAGACCATTAATACGGGCAGCATATCTTAATATAACCACATCAAGCCATCCGCACCTTCTTGGCCTGCCGGTGGTAGTACCATACTCCTGTCCAGCGTTGCGTATATTTTCACCATCAGCGTTCTTTAGTTCTGTAGGGAAAGGTCCCTCGCCTACCCTGGTGGTGTAGGCTTTTGCCACCCCTATGACCTCTTTTATCCTGGTGGGTCCCACCCCAGTGCCGGTACAAGCGCCGCCGGCAGTAGGATTAGATGAGGTAACAAAGGGATATGTCCCATGATCAACATCCAACAAAGTCCCCTGGGCCCCCTCAAATAGGACATCTTTATTTTCATCAAGGGCTTTATTAATCAATAAAGAAGCATCAACTACATGGGGCTTCATCTTCTTGCCATACTCCAAATAGGATTCATACATTTCCTGGCAATCAAAACCTGGATGGTTATACACCCTTTGAAGCAGCAGATTTTTCTCCTTTAAGTTTCTATCTAATACTTCTTTAAAGATTGCTGGATCAAGGAGATCGCTCACCCTGATGCCCCACCTAAATATCTTATCCATGTAGCATGGACCAATACCCCTTTTAGTGGTGCCAATCTTAAAACTGCCTAACTCCTCTTGGATTTCATCCAAACATTTATGGTAAGGCATAATTACATGGGCGCTGCCGCTGATTCTCAAACCACTTGCATCTAAATTGTTTTCTTTAATATAATCCAATTCTTTAAAAAGTACTTCAGGATCTATAACTACCCCATTACCGATTATACATAATTTGCCTGGATAAAAAATCCCGGACGGTATAAGGTGCAGTTTATAGGTCTTGTTTTTAATAACTACAGTGTGGCCTGCATTATTACCCCCTTGATACCTGCAGACCACCTCAGCCCTTTCAGCCAAGAAATCTGTAATTTTCCCCTTTCCTTCATCTCCCCATTGAGCGCCAAGCAAAACTACTGCAGACAAAGTGTCCACCTCCCTAAAATCGAGCCTTACCCTTTAGGCTTTATTTAATATACTGCGGGCAGCTATAATTCCAGACACTGAGGCTTGTGCCAGCCCGCGTGTCACTCCAGCGCCGTCTCCAATTGTATAAAGATTCTTCACCTTAGTTTCTAACTCATTGGTTAGTTCTATCCTAGAGGAGTAGAATTTAACTTCTACACCATATAATAAAGTGTGTCTTGAGTACACCCCAGGCGCCAGTTTATCCAAAGCCTGCAGCATCTCCACGATAGCCATCAGGTGCCTGTAGGGAAACACCAGGGACAAGTCGCCTGGAGTAGCTTCCTTTAATGTTGGAGTAACAAGTCCCTTTTTAATCCTTTCAATGGTGGACCTTTGACCAGATATTAAGTCACCTAGCCTTTGGACTAATACTCCACCACCCAGGAGGTTAGCTAACCTGGCAACATATTTACCATAAGCTATAGGCTCTCTAAAAGGTTCGGTAAAAGTCTTGCTTACCAGCAGGGCAAAATTGGTGTTTTCAGTCTTTTTCTCTGCATGGGAATGACCGTTTACTGTAATCAAACCGTCATTATTCTCCAGTACAACTTCTCCATAGGGATTCATGCAGAAAGTTCTCACCTTATCATCAAAGGACTTTGAATAAAAGATTAGTTTAGATTCATAAATTGTGTTAGTAAGGTATTCCATTACCGGGGCAGGCAGTTCCACCCTCACACCTATGTCTACAGGGTTAATGGCCATATTAATATTTAGACGCCCGGCCTCTTTGGTTAACCATTCAGATCCTTCCCTGCCGGGGGCTACCACAACAAAACGAGCCAGGTATTCTTCCCCTTTGCAGGTGGTAACACCTGTGACCTTATCACCTTCTGTAATAAGCTGTGCCACCTTGCAGTTGGTTATAATATCAACGCCTTTTTCCTCAAGATATTCCTTCATCCTTGCCAGAATTTCTTTGGTTCGTCCCGTACCCAGGTGACGAATGGGGGCAGGAATCAGTTTTAGATCTGCTAAAATAGCTTTGCGAGCAATATCCCTTAGTTCCTCAGTTTCCTCCAGCCCATAAACCTTTTCAGGAGCCCCAAAGCGCAAGTAGGTTCTATCTACATAGGCAATTTTATCAATAAGCTGCTGTTGGGAAATATAAGCATCCAACATGCCCCCCACTTCAGGTGATAGCGTTAGTTTTCCATCACTAAATGCTCCGGCGCCTCCCCAACCACATACAATGGAACAAGGGGAACAATGTGTGCAGTTGATGTTGTTTTCAACAGAAACACATTTTCTCTTAAATATGTCATTACCTTTTTCCAGGATTAACACTTTTAAATCTGGTTTTTTTTCTATAACCTCAAGAGCGGTAAAAATCCCTGCCGGTCCTCCACCAACAATAATCAAGTCATAAGCTTTCACTAGACATTCCCCCTGTAATATCAAATCCACATAAAAATTACCCAAATACAGACCATGTAAGTCTTCTATTTGAGCAACACCATTTTCCCCTTTATTTCCAGTCTTAACCCGCTACATTTTAACACACTAAAGTACCCTAGTCAAACAAAATCGATTATGAAAATATTACATTTCTATTACATTTCTATTTTACGGCTTAAATTCCCGGGGCAGGTTTTCCTCTGTCCAGATTATGCAACCCTCTTTTTCCAGAAGAGCTGTAGTAACACCCATTCCCTGAATAGTTTTTGACGAGAAGGTGCCATCATATATTTCCTTTACTCCGCAAGAAGGGCTTCTTTCTTTGAAAATAATCTCCTTGGCGCCAGACCCTTTGGCAATTTTTAAGACTTCATGGGCTCCTTTTAAAAAGATTTCAGTAACATCCCTGCCATTTATGTCTAAAACCTTTGCCTTTCCTAACAGCACATCTCTACCGTCTCCTCCAACAATTTCACTTGCAGGTCTGGGAGTTGGAGTTCCGCCTAACTGCTCGGGACAAACTGGAATTACTCTCCCCTTTTTCATTAAATCATGCAAAGCCGGCAGATAATTGTTTCCGCCATTATACCTGCAATTAATACCTAACAAACATCCGCTAACTATTATCATTTAAAAGAAAACCTCTCAATAAACACTCTTGACTTTATTATATCATGGAAAACAAACGTTTGCCAATTAATCTTGCCGCCTCCATGATGGGAGATTTCTAGGGCAGTAATACTGTTAGCGCCTTGGGAAGTACCTTAAAGACAGCTGGAAGTCCGCCAATTACTTCCCCGTCAGCATGCAGAACAAAAGGATAGTCAGATTCAAGCCTGACTTCATGGGCAGCCATGGTAAGCACCTGAGGATGGGATGTATGTTTGCCGTGATAAATTTTTGGCAGGGTTTTAAGTATCTCAAACTTACCTACATCTTTAGCTAAACAAATATGGAACCTGCCGTCATCTATTACAGCTTGTGGAACAACCTTCATGCCTCCACCCACATAAGGCGCATTGGCTACTGCCAAAAAAAGAATTTTCTCAGTCTGTTGATAACCGTTTATATTAATATGCACAGGCAAACATTTATATGATACCAACACTTTAGCCAGAGCTACAAGGTATGCCGCACTACCTTTAAGATACTTATGCTTCCTTTGGTTTACCTCCTTAGCTACCTGAGCATCAAAACCTACTCCAGCAATATTAATAAATTTGCGATCATTAACCTGCCCCAAGTCTATGGCTTTGGTGTTTCCCCTCAAAATAACCTGGGTCATTGCGTTAACGTCCCTAGAAATATGTAATGCCCTGGCAAAATCATTACCAGTACCTGTAGGTAAAACACCAATTTGCATAGGCAAGTTCAAATCAAGACCGTTAACCACCTCGTGCAGCGTACCATCGCCACCAGCCACCAGCAAACAATCATAGCCGTCCTTTTGCAGGTTTTTAGCCAATTCTACTCCGGAACCTATACCTTCAGTAAAAGCTTCAGCAAAATCTAAATTATTATTAATCAGCTGCTGCTTGATATACACCCACTTGGATAAAGTTTTCCCCCCGCCTGCCACAGGATTTACAATTACAGCTGTTTTCATAAGCTGCCCCCCCTACCTGACTCGTCCTAGTGCTTTAAAGCCATAAATACTATAACTAATTCTACTTTCAGGGTTGAACTCCTCCTTTAAGGTCAGGGGACACACCTCCCTTGGCGCGTAAACTCTTGGTTTGGGGGTGTCAAGGGGACGGTTCTCTGTCAGGGGTGTCAAGGGGACGGTTCTCTGTCACATTCTCTGTCGCATTACTAGGAGATGGACACACCTCCCAGAGGTGTCAAGGGGACGGTTCTCTGTCAGGTGTCAAGGGGACGGTTCTCTGTCACATTCTTTGTCGCAACACTAGGAGATGAAGGAAAGGGGACACACCTCCCATTATTGGAGGTGAGAAGTTAGAGGTAAGAGGTTGGATTTAAGGAGGAATGTCCCCAACGTATGAATGTCCCAAACGTATGAAAGGGGGGAATAAGGAAGGGGGACACCCCCCGATAAACCATCCGGGGGGTGTCCCCAACCTATATTTAAGCTGTTACTCAAGTCCTTGTGTAAAGAATTCCAGGGGCCAGACAAGTTTCCAGCTGCCCCCGGTATTTATGCAGGGCCATCTATGATAAAACAATACTTCCTCGTTGCCGTCTTCTCCAATCAACCAAACTTGTACCGAGGCTTTTTCACCATTTTTAAGCACCCTGTTCTCGCCCAAGTCAAAATCAATCAAGGTAATGTCAACCTGTGCAGCACTGACAGCTTCCTTGAATTCATCAAGAGTCAGGGCTTTACCTTCAAAATGCAACTTTTTATAAGCTGTGGCATAATCCCCTTTGATGATACCTTCAAGAAAACGAATGAGTGCTTTCGTCGGTGAAGTAGGAAGCCACCATTGACCTAGCTCTCCTTCTAGAGTTAGTGTTTTTTGTATCTTCCACCCATCTTCTTTTTTTACCACATAATATTCCCACTGCCATGGATAACCATATTCACCTACCAGCAAAACCACTAATTGTTCATTCCAGTAGGGAGAACCCACAATGTGTTTACCTGGTTCATCACCAATATTTAGGTTCTCTTTTTGAACAAGATAATCCACCGCACTATGAAACCTTTCATGATAAGGTAAATAGTAGCGCTGCCGTTCAAAATCTACCTTCCAACTGTCATTTTCCTTTTTTAAGACTATCTCACCCAAAAATTCTGAGGACCAAAAACCATATAAAATAACAGCCTTATTCCCAAACACGCGATCCACTATTAATGTTAGCTTCCCTGGTTCATTACCAACCTGATAACCCAGCTTATGTAAAAATTCTTCTGTAACTTCCAGCATCTCCAGGCGCTTCTCATCATGAATTTTTTCTGTGATCAGGCTCTGGCCGCTGTCATTATCTAACCTGGCAAAAGTGGCAACCCCAAGATCCCTATCAACGCCTACCAGCCTGGCCTTTTCTTGAACCATACTCAGTTCTGCATGTTCTAAGTTATATTTATAGACTACAGCTTCTCCTTTTTCAAAGGCATCAAAAAATATACTGTTGTTAATACCCCAGTTAACCCGTAGGGAGTTTCTCCCATCATAATAATCCTTACTAAAAGCATGGACTTCTTCATTGTGCAGAGTATCTGCATCTGTAATCCAAATCTTAAGAGCATCGCTATCCTCAACTATAAGCGCAACCAGCGAGCTTTCATGATTCATCTCATAGTCCAAGATCTTAAGAGGTTCATTAGGCAAAAGCATGTTAAGCTCTTTGGTATTAATATCAAACACATAGAAACCATTTAACAAGACCTTATGGTCATCCAACCATTTTGCCGCTACCCTCCTGGCACGGCTTTCAAGGAGCGGCGCAGTCAAAATCTTCTCATTCTGACTGCTGCTCCAGTTCCAGTATACGAAATCCCCCATCAAAATCTTGGCGCTTGTATCATACCATTCCCAGATGATAATACTGTTCATTTCATTTGGAGAAGAATACTTGCCCAATACATAGGCTCCTTTGGGGGTAGTATATTTTGGGTTAACCGTTTTGTCGTCAGGCAAAGGCGCCTCATTTTTGTCATCTGCACCCTTTTGAATTAGATCTTCAATTCCCTGGGGGTTTTTCTCTCCTGTACTGACAGGAATCTTGTTTGTGACTTCTTTCCTTCCATTATCTGAAGATGAGCAGGCAAAATAAAACACTGATAAGCCTATAATTAACAACGCTGCAATGATATATCGGTGCCTCATTGAACCTCACCTCCTCTTATTAGACATCATTTTACCATAAATAGTTCCTAATACATGTGTAATCTTAATGAAAATTTCGAGCTGCTTTACCATATTATTCCACAACATAAAATAAAAAAACCAGGCAAAGCCATCAAACTTTACCTGCTTTTTAAACTGGGGGAGCTTCCCGGGAAAAATCCACAAATTTTGTATAATCGGGCAGGAAAACCAACTCCACCGTGCCAGTAGGTCCATGCCTGTGCTTTGCTAGAATAATCTCTGCAATACCTTTTTTCTCCGTTTCTTCATCATAATAGTCCGGCCTATGAATAAACATTACAACATCGCTATCCTGCTCCAAAGCTCCTGATTCCCTTAAATGACTTAGATTAGGTTTCTTATCATGGGTGTGTTCTACAGCCCTGCTTAACTGAGACAAAGCAAGAATAGGAACATCTAGTTCCCTGGCCAAACCTTTCAAAGACCTGGATATTTCAGAGATCTCCTGCTGCCTGTTTTCAACCCTCCGGGAACCTCTCATAAGCTGTAGGTAATCTATAATAATAAGTTCTAGTCCAACTTCAGACTTTAACCTTCTAGCTTTAGCCCTAATTTCCATAACTGATATTACCGGGGTATCGTCAATATATATAGGAGCCTGGGAAATATATTCCGCAGCATTAATTAACCTTTTCCAATCATCTTCACTTAACTTGCCGCTGCGCATTTTATGCTGATTAACCATGGCCTCGGCAGCCCACATGCGCTGCACTAACTGTTCTTTAGACATTTCCAGACTGAAGATGGCAACTGGTATCTTTTTGCTGCAGGCAACCCTCTGGGCAATATTTAGGCAGAAGGACGTCTTACCCATACCCGGTCTGGCAGCACAGATTATCAAGTCACTAGGCTGCAGACCTGACAACAGTTTATCCAGGTCAACAAATGTTGGAATGCCGGTTATATCTTCTGTGCGCTGTGACAGTTTTTCAAGTTTGTCAAAGGCTTCCAAAAGTATATCTTTAATAGAACTAAATCCTTCTCTTTGCCGTTTTTGGTTGATTTCGAAAATTGACCTCTCAGCTTCATCCAAAAGTTCGGGAACTTGCAAGCTGCCTTGATAAGCTTTTTGTACAATATGAGAAGCTGCGCTTATGAGAGCGCGCACTACACCCTTTTCGGAAACTAAATTTGCATAGTAACCGACATTAGCTGTAGTGGGCACCAGGGTCGATAATGAAGAAATATAAGTAGCTCCTCCTACCTCTTCCAATTTATTTTTCTGCCTCAGGAACTCTATTACACTTAACATATCCACAGGCTGATTTTTCTCTGTAAGTTCTAAGATAGCTTGATAAATTGTCCTGTGGGTTTGTCTGTAAAAATCCTCGGGCTTTAAAGAATCTACTACCACATAAACAGTTTCAGGATCAAGCAAGAGGGCGCCTAAAACGGCCTGTTCCGCCTCCAAGTTATGAGGGGGCAATCGTTCTTCCAGCATTCTATACCCTCCTTCCGTTAACATACTCTTTGTTTTTCAAATCTATCACAGGTCATATGCTGCAAAGCTTCTTCCACTGTGCCGACTGTAACGATTTCAATCCCTTTTAGGTCAGCTGGAAAATCCTTTTCGTTCTCTTTTGGAATTATAACCTTTTTCATCCAAGCCTGCTTTGCCCCATATATTTTTTCGCAAACCCCGCCAACAGGTTTAACCTTGCCCTGAATTGACACCTCACCCGTAACAGCCACATCCTGTCTTAGGGGAATCCCCTGTAAGCAGCTCAAAATCACCAGACATACCGCCAATCCAGCTGACGGTCCGTCAATATTTCCACCACCTACCACATTAATATGAATGTCGTAGTTTGTCATCTCTTCTCCGGTTATCTTTCTCAGTACTGAGGCTGCATTAAATACTGAATCTTTAGCCATACTTCCCGCTGAATCATTAAACCTCAAGCTGCCTTTGTTCTTTTCTCTTGCAGGAAAAGCCACTGCCTCTATTTCTACAATGGAACCAACAAAACCTGCCACCCCAAGTCCATAAATCCTGCCTACTTCACACTTTTCATGGGCTTTTTGAGTTACATAGGGTATTAAGCGTGAACTCTGAATTACATCATAAATATCTCTTTCACGAATAATGGTCTTTTTAAGGGGGCGGCCCTTGCGCATTTGCTGTTGATAAAGAACGTGACCGAAAGCATCAGCAAGAATGTTGTTAGCTTTTCTGCCCTCAATAGTATATTCACTAATAATCTCTGGCACTTTTTCCTCTAACTCAATACCAAGTCTGGTTGAGGATTGGGTTACAATCTGCCGGATGTGGCCGGGAGTTAATGGCTCAAAGAAAACTTCTGCACACCTGGATCTCAACGCTGGATTGAGATGATCCGGACTGCGGGTGGTAGCCCCAATTAGAACAAAGTCTGCAGGAGCGCCCTCGTTAAAGATTTTTTTAATGTACTGGGGTATCCTATCGTCATTGGGATCATAATAAGAAGAATCAAATTCAACTTTTTTGTCTTCAAGGACTTTTAGCAGTTTGGTTAGCAGTATGGGTTCCAATTCGCCTATTTCATCAATGAACAGAATCCCTCCGTGAGCATCTGTTACAAGGCCCAACTTGGGTTCTGGAATACCGCTTTCGGCAAAATCCTTCCGAGCGCCCTGGTAAATTGGATCGTGCACAGATCCCAACAGGGGATTCGTTGATTCTCTTGGGTCCCACCTTAAGGTGGCCCCATTGACTTCAATAAAAGGCGCATCTTTGCCAAAGGGCGATTTTTTTAGTTTTTTCGCCGCTTCAAGAGCAATCCTGGCAGCTGTGGTCTTGCCAACCCCGGGAGGCCCATATAAAATTATGTGCTGGGGATAGGGGGACGAAAGCTTAGACATTAATGCTTTCACAGCCTTCTCCTGACCTACAATTTCTTCTAGGCTTTGCGGCCTTAAAATTTCCATGGCAGATTTGGCCAGATTAATGGAACATTTCTTTTCCAAAATTGCAAGTTTCTTGAGGGTTTGAGCATTCTCAGGATTCTGATTCTCCTTAAGAATCTGCATTTTTATCTCTTGCAGATAATCTTCATGCTTCTCCACCATCCTGGCATTAACCTTGCGTTCTAGTTCATCTTCAACAGTGCGCAGGGCAATACGCTCTGCAAGCCCATCTTCAAGTTCTTCAATGACTTGGAGAGCTTCCTTTGCGCTTGGGACCTTGTCCAATGTCGGGTCCTCAAAAACTATCTTCTGAAGGGCTAAAAGCCTTTCACCTGCATTGGTTGAACTTAACAATTCCAGGGCTTCCAGCTTGCTTGCCTTGAGAACTAAACGGTCAGTCCCATACAGGTCACATAAAATAGTAAACAAGGCTTTAATTTTATCTATGACTTCTACCTTATATCCTGTCTTTTTTAAAGGCTGTAGGTTCAGCTCTTTAATGTCGTCATTAGCAAAATCTTCCAATATATGTGCCATAAATAGCTCCTTCCTTATTCTGCTTGCACAATTATGTTAAATTCAGCTTGCACCTGGGGGTGCAGTTTGGCTTTAATTGGATGACTTCCCAGAGATTTAATTGATTCGTGCATTTCAATTTTCCTTTTGTCAATCTTAATTCCTAGCTGCTTTTCAAGAGCCGACACAATCTCCATGTTGGTAACAGAACCAAACAGCCGGCCGTTTTCTCCGGCTTTGGCTGTAATGATCACCCTTTTTTGGGCAAGAATTTCAGCGGTTTTCCTGGCTCTTTCTTTTTCCAGCTCCTTTTTCTTTTCTTCCTTTAACCTTTGATTTTTAAGTGCTTGAAGATTTTTAGGGTTAGCCTCAACAGCCAACTGCCTGGGAAAAAGATAATTGCGTGCATAACCGTCAGCCACGTTTAATACATCGCCTTTATTTCCCACTTTTTTAACATCCTCAATAAGTATTACCTTCATATTTATACACCCCCTAACCTTTTTCTTGACCTCCCTTTATTAAACCAAGTTTTCTGTAGTTAAACAGGGGGTCAAATAACCCCACTAATAATAATACCATTAATGCAATGGGAAAGTTTAAAACAATTATACCCAATAGCAGTAATTTAAGTAATAAGGAAATTTTCCATTTAAAATAAAAATACGTTATAACTGATAATCCCTGGATAAAAATAATAGGTAGATAAATGTACACAATGTTCATACCTATGACCGATCCCGTGGGCCAATTTCTAAAATCACTGTATAATAAAAGCCCCAGACCTATGATTACTCCCCAGATAAAATACCAGGGTATCTGCCAGTGCCTAAACATGGGCTGTTCACTGACCTGTAAGTTTAATCTTAATAAAACCATTCTGGTTATAAAATAGGAAATAAATGCAACAATCATCCCGTAAGTAACCATGACAGCTGGTATTAAATTAAACATAAGGGTAGACATGTTAATTAGAGACTGTCTGATTTCCTCCAGGGACATACCCTGTTCCTCAAATCTGTCAAGAAGGCCTAAGCGTTCATACATGGCCAGAGCGGAGTCGGCAATTTCATCGAAGGTCGCCATAAACTCCGCCAAACTAAAGCCCATCACTAAAAAACTAAGTATTACTGTGACAATGGTCATTACAGCCACTATCATGGTTCCTATCATGATAATCTGGGAAAACGCTGCTTGTTTTTTAAAATAATAACAAAAGGCCAAAGCCAAACCGGCGAACTGCAGGATAAACAAAAAGGCCCTCCAGGGTGGCGCTAAAATCATCAATAGAATAGCTGCTGTTATCAAGGACAGAATTCCTATATTGAAATCATGGCGCACAGCAACGACCACTATGGGAACAAACCACACAAAAACAGTAATAAACTGAAAAGGCGGTATATAAAAACCAATAAGAGCTATTAAAACTGATATGGCAGCCATTAATGCGCCCTCAATATAGTATTTCAATTCAACCCGATTGCTCACCTGCTCAAACCCTCCTTAGCCATCCCTTCATTTCCCACTTTTCACTTCCTAATTATACCCTAAAACAAAAGGGGACACACCTAAATAATTTAGGGAATGCCTATATCTTATTTTCCGCACCCTTACACAACAAGAACTAACATTTATCCCAGTCAATTTTTTCAGGAAGAGCCTATGGTAATTAAGGGCCGCCTACCCTAGTAAACACATCAAGGTCAAACCCAATTAGTTTTAGCACCCTAGCAAGGCGATTATAGTTTTTCGGCAGATGCCGCTTTATAATAATACCACCTTCCTTAAAACACAATATCTTAACAGGACTAAAGAGCTCAAGCACCCTGTTACCTGTTGGGGCAAAAGTCTTTTTTCCTCCTGCAATATCTAACGGTTTTGACTCTTGTTCTAA
>JBFLYC010000015.1:0-58636 GCA_040756735.1 Bacillota bacterium
CCTTGTATAATCTTTTCCATGGGTTAATCATATCAAAAGATTTGGCTTGAGTCCAGGTGTAATTTACAAAAAAATGCTGCTTTTGAAAAATTAATCTTGAAACATTTTAAGGGTGCGAAAGATCAGTTTCAACTGTAGAACAGGCCGAAAGTTTTATTGCGGAAATTAAAGCACAACATAGGGAAGCTACCCACAATGTTTATGCCTTTGCGGTTGGTGATAATGGAGCTTTTAAAAAAGCCAGTGACGACGGGGAGCCCAGTGGAACCGCAGGAAGACCTGTATTGGATGTGATTAACAATAAAGGTTTGCAGGATGTGGCCGTAGTTGTTACACGCTATTTTGGCGGTAAGCTTTTGGGTGCCGGCGGCCTAATAAGAGCATATAGTCAAGCAGCTGCACAAGGAATAGATGCAGCTGCAGTGGTAAAAAAAGTTTTACACAGGGAACTCCAGGTGGTCATAGAGTACCCCCTGTACGGCCTGCTGCAGAAAAAAATTGAAGAATTGGGGTTGTATTTAATAGGTGTTGATTACACTGACGTGGTTGAAGTGCATCTTCTGGTTCAAGAACCTGACAAGGATGTAATTATCAAGACCCTAGTTAACCTAAGCAATGGTAAGGCTGAAATTAGCGAGGGCGGTACAGTCTATCTGGATTTTCAGCCTTGAGTTGCAATTTTTCCACAATAAAATGATTAATACATTACATTAGGGAGGATTAAGATGCACAAGTGTCGAAGATTAGACAGTGTCAATAATAATTCTCGGAAATGACAATATCTTTGACATTGTGAGTGATGTAAAATGGCTTTAATAAAAGTTGAAGATTTAAGAGCAAGTGATATTATGAAAGGTCCATTACAGACTATTGAAGGTGGCCTGCCTGCGGCAGACCTTAAAACCTTTGAGCAGCTACCGGCCGCTTTTTTTGTTCAAGGAGCAGAGGAAATAGGGCTGATTACCCCTGATGTCTTGTCTGAAGCCCAGGATGAACAGACAGCCCAAGAAATTATGATAACAAATATTCTACCCATTCAGGCAACAGCCTCAATAGAGGACATTATCCCCTTATTATGCGCCTTAACCGGCCAGGGTCTAATTCTGGTAGAGGGTGATAGGGGCCCTGTGGGTATTATATCTGTAAGGGACTTGATTGCAGCGTTGTGGAACTGCCTTAAGATTGTAGATGGCAGGCTGAAAGCAGTCCTAGATTCTGTCAATGAAGCAGTTACCATCATAGATGACCAGGATAATGTTGTGGGCTGGAATTATCGAGCTCAGTCCCTCTATAATATCAAAAGCAGCGAGATATTAGGCAGGCAAATTGGTGATTTTTTTACCAATCTTGTTGCTACCGAAGCTCGCAAACTGGTAAAGGAATACAGGGATGCCTATCATCAACCCTGCCGGGATACCCATGTGCTGATAAATGCCACACCGGTAAGAGTTGGTGAGAAAGTTATAGGAAGTGTATCAAGTGAAAGAGATATTACTGAAACTGTTTATCTGCATAGAGAGCTGAGCAAGGCAAGCTCCCAGGTAAAAAAGCTGGAAAAGGCCATTAACAAGATAAATGGACCAAAGGACCCCTTTTCCAAAATAAGAGGTCAGAGTAAAAAGCTGAAAGAAGCTATTTCAATGGCTAGAAGAGTAGCAGTTACCAATGCCTCGGTATTAATCAGGGGAGAAAGTGGGACAGGCAAAGAACTTTTTGCCGAGGCTATTCACCAGGAGAGCTCTCGCAAGGATCATCCTTTTGTAGTAATCAACTGCGGAGCCATACCTTCCACTTTGTTTGAGAGTGAACTCTTTGGCTACAGTGCAGGGGCTTTCACCGGCGCTGACCGCAAGGGAAAACCAGGGAAATTTGAAATGGCCGACAAGGGGACTATTTTTCTTGACGAGATAGGGGAACTGCAGCTTGATATGCAGGTTAAGCTCCTGCGTGTGCTCCAGAATAGGGTGTTCTATAGGGTTGGGGGCAGGGAGCCAATTCACATTGATGTCAGGGTCATTGCGGCTACCAATAGAGATCTAGAGCGAATGATAGGAGAAGGAACCTTTCGTAAAGATTTGTATTACAGGCTAAATGTGGTATCCCTGGACATTCCGTCTTTAAGAGAGCGGAAAGAAGATATTGTTGATATGGTAACTCTTTTTGCTAATGAGTTCAGCAGTCTATACGACAAGGAGATTTTAAAAATTAGTCCGGATATCATGGCCCTTATCCTAAACTACTCATGGCCGGGCAATGTAAGAGAGTTGAGAAATGTTGTAGAAAGACTGGTTATTCTTGCAGAAGAAGGAACAGCGAAAAAGGAGCATCTGCCTGAGCAGATTAAACTCTACCGTTTAAGTCAGCTGAATGAACCCATATCAAGCCTGGCAGAAGAAACGGAGAGAACTGAAAGACAGATGATCCTGCGGACCCTGGAAGAATGTCAAGGCAATAAATCCCAGGCAGCCAAAGCCCTGGGCATACCCCGAAGCACTTTGTACTACAAACTTAAAATCTTGGATATTAAATACTAATAAATATTAACAACAAATATTAAATTTTGTAAGGAATCACCTCAGTTTTACGTTTCTATTTATAGAAAAGTAAAAAACGAGGTGATTTTTTTGTTCAGGAAGGTTATTGTATTGCTGTTGATAACGATTTTTGCATGTAGTATGAATATCCCAGCTAAAGCTTCGATATCAAAGGATACCTTTGATATCGGTTTGCCTGGTGATATTTCACCATCATGGGTAATGATTAAGACTGTAACCAACGGTCTTGATATCAGCTCTAACGGTAATGCCTCCATGGTATCACGCATATCTACATACAATGATGTAGATATCATACAGATTTCCGCGCACCTGCAAAGATATGAAAAGGATTCATGGGTGACTGTTAAAAACTGGACAGAAACTTATGAAGGGTCATCATCAGCATTATGGTCAAAAAGCTGGTATGTCAACAAAGGTTATTCCTACAGACTGATGACATATTTTTATGTTGCAAAAGGTTCATCCGATGAAGGCACTATATTGATATCGGGAGTTAAGCATTACTAAGATTGGAACATTTCAAGCAGAGCGTTGGACAAGCAAAAAACATTTAAAAATTATAATATTCCCGGGCAAATTAAGGTAACTTGGCAGATCCCATTTGCCCGGGTACACCCTCCTTTACCAAAGGCAAAGGTGAGGTTTGAGTATATTTTAAACCTGCCCCAGCCTGAAGTAAAGGAGAGATTAAGGCTGGGGGAGGCGGTGTTTATGAGGGTAAAATTGTATGTTTAATGATGTTATGTGTATAGAGGGTATATCATTTTAAGTTTAGAGAGGGAGAAGAAATGAAAATTAAAAAAATATATTTTCTTTGATTTTCTCAACTTCTTTCAATCGCTGCAGCTCTTCTTCATCCTCTGGTTCGCCAACAAACATAACCGCACTTCGTTTTATTCGTGATCGGTATTCTAGAGAATGAAAATACAAAGAGTGAATAAGGGAGTTCAGGCGTTTTTCATCAGAGTCAATATGTCGCTATCCTCCAAAGCCTGAAGGTACTCATGCATTTTATATGACAACATACAAACATATTTCATGTAGTCCATAGGAACTCTCTTTTCCTTCTGCTCCTCTAAAAGTTGCAGGAAGTCTTCAGCCTTTTCTTCTGTTATTTCACCTTTTTCTAGTAGTAACTGCTGGTAGGAATTCATTTCGGCAATAAATTCCTCTCCCTTCTCTATAGAAAAAGCTTAAAACCAATCATATATTTTCACATAGAAAAACTCATCATGCACCTTTCTAAAAACTTTTTCAATTTCATCTTTTACTATTAGTACCAGATATTGCATTTTTGTTATACTTTTAAAGAAAATTTTTGTAGTATAATGGCTAATGGAGGTGACCTAGTTGAAAGAACTAAAAATTAGAAATGTTTTACCGGAAGATTTGGATTGCATTGCACATATAGAATTTGCTTTCCTACTGCTGGGAAGCAGAGGGGGAAGCAGAGGGACGGGGTTGTTGCTTTCCAGATTTAATAAATCTAGCATCAAGGTGGATGTTATTGAAAGGATAGTATGGGGTATATCAGGGGAACAGTACCTATTTAGGTAGTGATACCAGGTATGAAGCATGGGTTCCTAACTGGTAATAATTTTATTTGGTGTTTTATATTATGAGATATAAAGATATTTAATATGGCATAAAAATTAATCTGTATAATAAAAGGAGCCCAGAAGTATGCCAAGTTTAAATGTCAAATTTGAGGAGTTATGGGGATAAAAAAGGAGGAGAGGTATGTCTGTATTAAGCTATAAGAAATTTATGGAAGAAGTAAAGGTTCGTTTAGACACTTTTTCTAACGAAGATTTTCGTAATCTGATTTTAAGCTGGGCCGATGAGAAGCATCCTTCACAGAGGCAAGAGTTTCTGGATGAATTAACGCCGCCTAGGCAGAAGAAGGAAATTATATTCAATGTGGAGACGTTGATGGGTAAGATAGAAGCATTTGCGCAAAGAGTCCTAAATGGCGAATACTGCGATGGATGGGGCTGGGATGATGCTATCCATGAAGAAAGAGATTGGGGTGATGAAAGCTGGGCGGAGGAAATGGACGAATTTTTTCTGCAAGCCAGAAGCTTATTGCTGCAGGGGAAATATAAGCTTGCTGAGGAAGCCTACACAAGATTATTCGGTATCTTGGAAATGGGACAGGACCCCGGTCATCTTCCGGGCGACCCTGATCATAGCAATATGCTGAAAGTTGATATGAATGAGCAGGTTGCGCTCTTCCTCAGGTCTGTATATATGAATTCCGCTTCCGAGGAGCGGCCGGTTTCATTGCATGAAGCAATGAATGAATATGGGTATCTTGCCCGTAAAGTCAAATTAAGAGACATAATGAATGCTTTAGACTCCTTGTTGCCTGATTTTGATATTTTTTTGTCAGAATGGATTGAATTCCTGAAGAATCAAAACAGAATGGATACCAGCGAGTTGCTTAGGGAAGCCGTATTAATAAAAGGTGGTATTCCTGCTATTTCTGAATTCGCAAGACAATATGCGAACAAATACCCCAGGGCATATATTGATTGGATTGCGGCTTTAGAGGCAGAAGGAGACACAGAATTGGTTATTCAGACTGCCAGGGAAGGTTTGTCCAGAATTCCACGGGACTATACAGTAAGGGCTGAGGTGGCCGAAACCATTTCAAGAATAGGAGAAAAGCTGACTGATAATGAGTTGAAACTGGAGGGATATGGAGAAAGCTTTTATTCCAAACCTTCTATGGGATATTTGCTGGATTTGTATATTACCGCTATGGAATGCGGCAGATTTGAAGAAGTACGGGATAAAGCAGAACAAAGGATTATGGAGCTTCGAGGTAAAAACAGAGTACCTGCAAGCGACTACTACGATAATGAGCGAAACACGTCTTCCGTATCCGAGACGGTATTATACAATACCCTGCTTCTAGGCGGAAGATATGAAAAGGTATTTGAAATGTGCAAAGGTAATGGTCCCCTTGGATGGAGTTCCAGTGAGAATCCCAGGCCTGTATTTGTCACTTTTATGATGGTTCTATTATCGAAAGAAGGAATACATTCAAAAGTCCTTATTAAGCAGTGGGAAGAAGCGATTGGAAACACGAGTTACCGTGCGGAAAAGGAGTATATTGAAAAGTATAAGAAGATTATTAACCGTATCAAGGAATCTATGCAATTAACCGGTGAGCAAGAGGAGTTTTATCTGAAATGGTGCACAAATGAAATAGGACGCAGGATAGATGCAATTGTCAGTAACCAGCACCGAGGAAGCTATCATAAAGCAGCAGGACTATTGGTCGCAATGGCTGAAACATTAGCTAACAGGGAAGAAAAGCAGAAGGGTATGGACTTGGTTGAAAGATATAGGAATAAATATCCCCGGCATTCGGCATTCAAGAGCGAGATTACACAAGCATTGCAAGCATCCGGTTTGTTTGACGTAAGAACCTCCAGAAAAGGTAGGTAAATAATACTGCGATAATTGTGTTTTTACATTCGTATAGTATTGATGGCGTTAACCTTGAAAATATAAAGCCCTCAGCATATTGCGTGAGATGATTGATAAGCTGCTAGAGCAGAAGCAGAGGGACGTAGAAGCAGAGGGACGGGGTTGTTGCTTTTCATGCAAAGGTTTTTAGAGGGAATTAAATAAGGTGAGCAAAGTTGGAATTCAGGCCTTTTTTATCAGATCTGGATTTTCTATTTTGCTCACTCTTTTCTTGTTAATTTGTCGTTTTGAAAAAGGGTTCTCCCTATTCTGAAGATGAATTGAAAAACTAATTAAGTTGTATAATGATGCTATAAAAAATTTACTCTGTTAAAAGGGCGGCAGCTTTGTTAAAATTAAATAAATGTTGTTTGGTGATGTTAAATGACATTTAATAAGGATTTTATAGAAGTTTTAGGAATAAGACCTGGTCAAATGGTTACCATGGTTGGAGCTGGGGGTAAAACAAGTCTCTTGCAGCTTTTATGCAAGGAACTTGTTGAGGAGGGTTTCTCAGTTATCATGACTACAACCACCAAGATTTACCCGCCATCAGATCGGGGATCTCTAGTGCTTACAGGCAGCTGCCTGGACCTTGGCCTCATTAAGGACAAGCTTGCTCAAAGAGGCGCTGTTTGTGTGGGCAGTGAAATAAACCATGAGCATAAGCTTGTTGGTCTTACTGCCAGTCAAGCTGATGCCTGCCTTGAACTTGCAGATTTCGTCTTGGTGGAGGGAGATGGGGCAGCGGGCAAGAGTTTCAAGGCTCCAGGATTGCACGAACCTGTGATACCTGAAAGGTCAACAATAGTATGTGCAGTTGCAGGCCTTTCCATAATCGGTAGGAAGTTAAAATCAGACATTGTACACAGGCCCGAGTTTGTTGCAAAGATTACAGGTTTAACCTGGGGTGATGTAATTGGTGCGAAAGCCATTGCAAAGGTTCTGGCCAGGCCGGAAGGGTATTATACATCCAAATATTCATACTTGCCGGTTTTAAATCAGGCTGATAACGAAAGACTTCTTGACTGTGGAGTTGAGGTTGCTCAAGAAATATTTGCCTTAAATCCTTTGATACAGCAGGTTGTGCTGACATCGGCCAAATGCAGCCCGGCAATAAGAAAGGTTCTTAACAGGTAACCTTGTACATGGCAGGAGGAATTTGTGGTGCTGGTTCTTATTAAAGGAGCAGGCGATTTGGCTTCAGGTGTGGCACATCGCCTGGTAAAAAGCGGATTTAAGGTTGTAATGACAGAAATAGCCCAACCTACGATGGTGCGCAGGACAGTGTCTTATGGTGAAGCAGTTTATGACAACTGTGCTGTTGTAGAAGGCGTGACAGCTAGAAAAGTCAGCGCTGTCAGCAGTATGCATTCCTTGTGGGAAAAAGGTGAAATTCCTGTAGTAGTCGATCCCCAGGCTTTGATTGTTGAAGAGCTTAAACCCGATGTAATAGTTGATGCCATCCTGGCAAAGAGGAATACAGGTACCTTTAGAGGGCAGGCTCCTTTAACCATTGGGTTGGGTCCTGGGTTCACTGCAGGGCAGGATGTTGATGTAGTGGTGGAAACAATGCGGGGACATTATTTAGGCACAGTAATCTACTCTGGCAGTGCAATGCCCGATACAGGAGTTCCTGGAGAAATCGGCAGTCATAGTATTAAAAGGTTGTTAAGGGCTCCTGCTGCCGGTATTTTTAAAGGGCATTATCAAATAGGCGATCAGGTTTCAGAGAGTGATGTTGTAGGAGAAGTTGCCGGCAGCCCTGTGCAGGCACAAATTGCCGGTGTATTAAGGGGATTGATTAGAACCGGAACAACCGTTTTTGCAGGCATGAAAATCGGTGACATTGATCCCAGGGGTAAAATTGAGCATTGTTTCAGTATTTCTGATAAAGCAAGGGCCATTGCTGGAGGAGTATTAGAGGCCATCTTGTCTAAAATAGACAATACAAGCATACGTTTCAAAGATTTTTAAAAGATTTTTAAAACTTTTCTAATTGACAAGGAGGAGGAGCTGTTGTTAGGAGAAAAAATTCGCAACATACGTTCCGAGAAAAACATGAGCTTGAGAGATCTAGCAGATAAAACGGGCTTGACAGCAAGTTTTTTAAGTCAAGTAGAAAGGGATTTGACTGAGCCGTCCATAACCTCTTTAAGGAAAATTGCCGAAGCCCTGGAAGTGCCCATTTTTTTCTTTCTGTTGGAAACCACTGAAAAAAGCCCTGTAATTCGAAAAAGTGAGAGAAAGGTATTGCGACTTCCCCAATCCAACCTGGTTTTTGAGCTTCTCTCTCCAGACCTGGAAAAAAGCATGGAAATAATGATTGCCCGTTTAAAGCCTGGTGCAGTTAGCTGTGAGGAGCCGCTGTCCCACCCAGGTGAAGAATGTATAGTTATCCTTGAAGGAACCATGGAAATTTCTGTTGGAAGTGACACTTATGTCTTGGAGGAAGGGGACTCTATTTATTACCACAGCGCTATTCCACACATTCTTAAAAGTGTTGGCGACAAAGAACTGGTTTTCCTCTCTGCCATTACACCGCCAATGTTTTAGGAAACTCATTGATTGATTTTATTTGTTGAATAAGGAAGGAAGGGCCGGCAGTTATTATGTTTATTGCTGATTTTCATATACATTCACAATACTCAAGAGCAACAAGCAGGGAATGTGTGCCTGAAATCCTTGAAATGTGGGCGAGACGCAAAGGGATTGACGTTATAGGGACAGGTGACTTTACTCATCCTGCCTGGCGTGAAGAATTAAAGGAGAAGCTAACTCCTTCGGAAGAAGGCCTTTATGTTCTTAAAAGGGATTTTCGCAAAGAGGATAACGGCGCAGGAGCAGAAGTTTCGCCGCAATTCATTGTTTCAGGTGAAATCAGCTCAATATATAAAAAGGCGGGAAAGGTAAGAAAGGTGCATAACCTGATTCTCCTGCCCAGCTTAGAACATGCGGAACTAGTAGCGCGCCGGCTTGAGACCATAGGCAATTTACATTCCGACGGCAGGCCCATATTGGGTCTGGACAGCAGGGACCTGTTGGAGATAGCGCTCGATATATGCCAGGAAGCCATATTTATTCCAGCCCATATCTGGACCCCCCATTTTTCCCTGTACGGCGCTTATTCCGGCTTTGACCATATCAAGGAATGTTTCGAAGATTTAACAGAATATATATATGCCCTTGAAACAGGCCTTTCCTCAGACCCTCCAATGAACTGGCGCCTTTCCGGGCTGGATGAATACACCCTGGTTTCCAACTCCGATGCCCATTCCCCTGCAAACCTGGGCAGAGAAGCAAATATTTTTGCAACCGACCTTTCTTACAGGTGTATTTTGCAGGCTTTAAAAAACCGCAGTTCAAAGGGGTTTCACGGTACTATAGAGTTTTTTCCGGAAGAAGGAAAATACCATTACGACGGGCACAGGGCGTGCAAGGTTTGCTGGAAGCCTGCGGAAACAAAAGCTGCGGCAGGCATCTGCCCTGTATGCGGCGGCAGGATTACAGTGGGCGTGCTGCACCGGGTTGAAACACTTGCAGACAGGAAAGAAGGGTTTGTGCCTCCTTTGGCAAGGCATTTTGAAAGCCTTATTCCACTTCATGAGGTGATAGCTTCCTCCATGGGTGTTACTGCTGCCAGTAAAAAGGTAAAGAGTATGTACGATGACCTGATAGGCCGCCTGGGACCTGAGTTTTTTATTCTCAGGGAGGCGTCTCTAGAGGATATTGAGATGGCGGCAGGGCCATGCATAGCTGAGGGGATCCGCAGGCTGAGATGCGGCAAGGTGGAAATACAACCCGGATTTGATGGAGAATACGGTAAAATTAAAATACTTGACAAAAGTGAAATAGCTCAGCTTTCTGGCCAGTTAAGCCTTTTCCAGCCAGAAGCTAAAACAATGAAGAATAAAGAGGATTCAGCCAGTAAAGGGATTCCGGTGCAGGTTTTTACAGAAGTCTGTCCCCATGGCCTTGGTGATGATACGATGAAGGCCAGGCCTTCGGACACACCTTATGGGTTGAATCAAGAGCAGTGGGAAGCTGTTTCATGTTCTGACCCGTCAATTGCAGTAATTGCCGGACCAGGAACAGGAAAAACAAAAACACTGGTAAGCCGTATCGCCTATCTTGTTGAAAAATGCGGCGTGCATCCCTCGCAGATAACTGCCGTTACTTTTACCAATAAGGCTGCAAATGAGATGCGCACCCGTCTCAAGCAGCATTTTGGAGACAAGCGGGCAGCGGGGGCCATGACAATAGGTACATTTCATTCCCTGTGTCTGCAAATCTTGTCCAGATGGAAGGGCAAGGACAACATAACTATTATTGATGAATATAACGCTCTTTCAATGGTCGAGGAAATCTTAAAGGACGGTAAGCTAAAAATATCTCCACGGGATGCCCTGCTGCGGATATCTCTGATTAAAAATGGGGCGTCACTCGACACTTTTTCACCTGGCGAAAAAGATGTGTCCCCTGCCCTAATATACAGTTTATACTGCTCGCAGCTTGAGCGTTATGGTGTAATGGATTATGATGATCTCCTCCTTAATGTACTGAAGGAGTTTGAAGGTGCAAAGGCAGGAGATATATTGGACAAACCCCTGGCAAGCCCTTTCTCCCATCTTCTTGTGGATGAATTCCAGGATATCAACGAGGTACAATACCGTTTACTAAAGGAATGGGGAAGGAATAGCGAGAGCGTTTTTATTATAGGCGACCCTGACCAGTCCATTTATGGCTTCAGGGGTTCGGATTTTCGCTATTTTGAAAGGTTTGAAAAGGATTTTCCAGGCGTCCGGCACTTCCACCTGACCAAGAATTACCGTTCAACACCCGAGATTATCCTTTGTGCCAAATCAGTAATCTCAAAAGAAACTGCCAGAAGGCGCACCCGTTTCTTGGAAGCAAAAAAGGAAACGGGCGTTAAAGTGAGGTTTTTAGAAACCAATCATGAATTTTCAGAGGCGTTGTTTGTGGCCAAGGAGATAAACCGTATGGTTGGCGGTATTGATATGCTTGATGCGCAGACCATATCGGGGCCCAAAAACAAGAGACATGGAGCAGAACACCCCAGGGGCTTTTCCGATATTGCCGTACTCTATCGCACCAACCGCCAGGCAGAAGTTTTGGAGCAGTGTCTTCAAAAGGAGGGCATCCAGTATAGGGTTATCGGGCGGGACGACTTTCTCTCTGATAAACCGGTCCGGGAGGCCATTGCCTTTTTCAAGTTCCTGCTCAACCCAGGGGATCTTGCTTCCCTGAAGGTATGTCTTAATGCAGAAAGCGCATATCCTGCAGACCTGAAGCAAAAGATCCTGGAAACTTATGCTGCAGCTGAAAGAAACCTATCCTCACTTGCAAGGGTTACCGAAAGGTTCCAACCTCTTCCCCACATTCCTGTCCAAGCAAGGAAATTTGTGGAATTACTGGGGAAATATGAGGTTCTCATCCATAAAGAAAAACCGTGGCAAATAATAGATTCCTGGATCGTGGACAATGCCCTGTCAGGCATAAAGTCCATGGAGCTGCTTCTAAACACGTCTGTTTTGCACAAAGATATGTCTTCCTTTATACAAAACCTGGTATTGGGTCGCGAAGGTGATGTTGTGCGCAGCGGCAGCAAGACTTATTCTTCGGATGCGGTTTCCTTAATGACCATACATGGAGCAAAAGGTCTTGAATTCCCCATAGTGTTCCTGTGCGGCGTGAATTATGGTCTGATTCCTTTATGTAACAACAGCCGTGACAACAATATTGATGAGGAGAGACGGCTTTTCTATGTCGGGATGACAAGAGCACAGGATGAACTTATCCTTCTGGCGTCTGGTACGCCATCTCCTTTTATTGACGACATACCCGAAATGTATCTTGAAAAAGAGGATGCTTTTACGCGAAAGCAAGTTCCTCAATACAAACAATTAAGCCTTTTTGACCTATGACATAATTTTTTTCAATCAGTTTCTTTTTTAAATGGTATTCCAAGAAGCTTATCAACCGTTACAAATTCAAATCCATCCTTCTTTAAAACCTTAATTATCTCGTCTAATGCTTGAACAGTACCGCTTAAGTCTTCACCTATGCCACCGGCAGAATGCTGCAAAATAATAGAACCTTCAATAACATTCTCAAGGATATTGGTTTTGACCTCATCTGCAGAAAGTCCTCTCCAATCCAGGGAATCAACATTCCATGCAATAATGTTATATCCGCTGTTAACTATTAATTTAGTCTTTTCCCTGTCTAAAGAACCATATGGCGACCTAAACAGGAATGGAGTATAACCGGCAATCTCTTTGACAATTTTATCTGTATCCGACAGTTCTTTAAGGGCTTTTTTATTTGATAATTTCACTATGTTAGGGTGTGTGTAAGTATGGTTGCCAATAATATGCCCCTCATTGGCCATTCTACTTACAACTTCTGGGAAAAGCTCGCATCTTCTGCCCATAACAAAGAATGTGGCAGGAACTTTATGTTCCTTTAATATATCAAGTATTTTTGGAGTAAAATTATCATCAGGGCCATCATCGAAAGTAAGAGCAATTATCTTCTGTTCTTCAGGTCCACTGCGGTGGAAAACCCCGAAAAACTCTGTTGCCAGGTCAATGATTTCTCTTTGAGGAAAGCCTCTTCCATATCTTTCCGGGCCCCCTGCCAGATCAAATTCCTCAAAGGGAATGGGTTTTCTGGCAGTATCCTGGGGAATAATAAAATTCCATACTAAAAAGATGCTTAAAATCAATAAACCAAAAATAATATACAATTGTTTTCTAGGCATTTTCTTCACCTCACAGTTATTATGTCCAGTATTGTACATTCCATGTAATAGAGGTGCTGCCTATTTTATTTTAGAGCAACTTTTCATTAAACACCAATTTACAAACGAGAGCCATAACTCCACATTAACAATGCTCATGTAATGCATTATAAACATTATAAAATTTAATTATTATAAAATTTAATTATGAATAAGCTTTTAATAAAAAGGTATTTTTTCAGAATTATAGAAACATACTAGCATATTGATTATAAGTATTTTCCAGGGCTGCCAAAGATGGTGAAAACATGCACGAGATGACAATCATGGAGAACATGCTTTCCATAATTAACGCTCAAATACAAGCAAATAACCTTAAAACACTACATAAAGTAAAAATTGTTGTTGGCAGCTTGACTGGGATTGTGCCTGAAAGTCTGGATTTTTGCTGGCAGATATGCACGGAAAACTCAAACTATGCAGGCGCAGCCTTGGAGATTGAACAAAGACAAGCAGCTGCCCTTTGCAGCAAATGCGGCAGAGAGTATCCTTTAAAAGAAGATTACTCCTGCCCTTTATGTGCAGGTGGAATTGGACAGATTATTGCCGGTAAAGAATTATATATAGATTACCTTGAAGGAGATTAAAGGATTAAATGGAGATTAAAGTCTTAAGAAAGATTTTGTCCCATAATGAGCATCAGGCAGAGAATAATCGCGATATATTTCACAAACATGGCATTGTAGTAATTAACATGATGAGTTCTCCTGGGGCTGGCAAGACTACTATTTTAGAAGGGACAATTGACCGGCTCAAGGCAAAATATAAAATGGCAGTTATTGAAGGGGACTTGATGACTTCCAGGGATGCCGAGCGGATTCACAACAAGGGCGTGCCTGTTGTCCAGATTAACACCGAAGGAGGCTGTCATTTAAGCGCCGGCATGATATATAAGGCATCCCATGAACTAGACCTTGAAAACCTTGAAATAATTTTCATTGAAAATGTAGGAAATCTGGTGTGTCCGGGCGCCTTTGATCTTGGGGAAAATTTTAAAGTTGTGGTCAGCAGTGTGCCCGAGGGGGATGATAAACCATTAAAATATCCTCTCATGTTTCAGGAAGCCAGGGCATGCATCTTGAATAAAGTGGACTTATTGTCCCATACTAATTTTAATTTGCATAATTTTTTAAAGGATGTTTACAGCTTGAATAATAAAGGTACTGTACTGCAACTTTCCGCAACTGCCGGCACAGGCTTTGATGATTGGTGCCGGTGGCTTGAAGGTGAATATCAATGGGAATTGGCAAAGAAGCATGGGAAGTAAAGATTTTTGGTATTGTACAAGGGGTGGGATTTCGCCCCCATGTTTATAAGCTGTCCAAAGAACATGGTCTGCATGGCTGGGTATTAAATAACAGCGAGGGCGTGGTTATCCATTGGGAAGGAGAAGAAGAGGTTATCTCCAGGGCTTTTCAGCGCTTGCTCCAGTTTCCTCCTCCCCTGGCAAGGATTGCCGGTCATGAAATAAAAAAGGTTGTTTTTTTTGGATACTCAAACTTTTTTATTCAAGAAAGTCATGCTGCTGTTGGCAAAAAGGTTTTGATCGCACCGGATGTTGGTATATGTGACGAATGTGCCAGAGAACTGCAAGACCCTGCAGATGTTAGGCATAATTATCCCTTTATAAACTGCACCAATTGCGGTCCAAGGTTTACCATTATCCAGGACAGACCCTATGATCGTCATCTTACAACCATGAAAGCCTTTGAAATGTGTCAAAGGTGCAGAAGCGAATATGAAAATCCCTTGGACAGGCGTTTTCATGCCCAGCCAAATGCCTGCAGCGAGTGCGGGCCGCGGTTGATGGTTATAGACAATAAGGGTTGTCCCACTAGTTTAAATTTTGAAGAAATGTTCAAGTCAGGCAGTATTGTAGCAGTTAAAGGCCTTGGAGGCTTTCACCTCTTTTGCAATGCATTTGATGAGGGTGCAGTGGCAAGACTCAGGAAAGGAAAAGAGAGAGACGGGAAGCCTTTTGCTTTAATGGCTGCCAGCCTGGAAATAATTAGAAGATGCTGTCGCTTATCTGACCGTGAAGAAGAATACCTGGTCAGTCCTGCGAGACCCATAGTAGTTTTGAAGCAGAGGAAACAGGAGGGTCTGCCTCTTCCAGCCTCCATCAATCCCGGTTTAGATACCCTGGGGGTTATGCTGCCCTATACACCTTTGCACATGCTGCTGTTCTCGCCTGAAATGCAGTTGTTGGTGGCAACAAGCGCAAACCTATCCAGCAATCCGCTCATTACTGCAAATGATGAGGCCTTTGAAAAGTTAAAGGGTTTGGCAGATTACTTTGTCATGCATAACAGGGAGATTGAAAATCCCTGTGACGATACTGTGGGAATGGTGCTGGGTGATGAGTGGCAGTTTATCAGAAAGGCCAGGGGATATGTTCCCCTGCCGGTATCCAGCCGGGATGCAGCCTTGAAGCCCACCCTGGCCTGCGGCGGGAGCCTCAAGAGTACTTTTGCCCTGGCGGCAGGTGATCAGGTTTTTTTAAGCCAGCACCTGGGCGACCTGGACAATTACTTGAATTTTAAAGTATATGAAAAGACCCTTTATAAAATGATTAAACTATTAGAGATAGAGCCCGGTCTGGTTGTGTGTGACCTTCATCCGGGTTACCATAGTTCCCATTATGCTGAAGAATTAGCCGCTAAATGGCAGCTGCCCCTTGTCAAGGCCCAACACCATCATGCTCATATGGCCAGCTGCATGGCCGATAACGGGCTTGGTGGGCAGGTGATGGCTGTCAGCTGTGACGGTACGGGGTACGGAACAGATGGCGCTATCTGGGGCTGTGAGTTTTTATATGGAGATTACAGGACCTTTAAGCGTGCAGGACACTTGAGTTATGTGCCCCTTCCGGGCGGAGAGGCTTCAATTCAAAGACCTGCTCGTATGGCCTACAGCTATTTGATAAGCTTATTGGGTGAAAGGGGCAGGAGTGCGGCTCTAAAATGGCTGAAGGCCCTGCCGGGTCCGGAGTTAAAGGCCCTGGACATTCAGCTTGCAAAGGGACTAAACACGGTTCAGACTTCAAGCGCCGGCCGCCTTTTTGATGCTGTGGCTGCCCTGTTGGGAATATGTGCTGAGCAGGTTTATGACGGCCAGGGGCCCATGGAAATGGAAGCCCTGGCTGATAAATGGCCTAAACCAGCTATTCATGAAAATCATTACAGAATAACAATCCAGCATAAAGCAGGTTCGACTTTTGAACTGGATACCACACCGCTTTGGGATGAGCTGATTTATGATATGGAAACTGAAACTCCAAGGGGAAAAATAGCCTATAAATTTCACCAGGGATTTGCTGCAGCAGTTAAAGAAGGCATTCTCTGCATGTCAAAGGTTACCGGGCTAAAAAGGGTTGTTCTGTCAGGAGGCGTTTTTCAAAATAGGCTGCTGGTGGAACTGCTCCTTGAAATGTTGAAGACCGATGGTATTGAAGTATTCCTGCAAAAGCAGGTTCCTGCCAATGATGGCGGATTGGCTTTAGGTCAGGTTTTTATTGGAAATGAGGTGTCTAAGAATGTGCCTGGCAGTACCCTTTAGGATAAAGTCCATAAACGGGACCATGGCAGAAGTTGAATTAGAAGGCGTCACTCAAGAGATTTCCATAGCTCTTACCCCTCAAGTAAATATTGGGCAATGGGTTTTGGTACATGCCGGCTATGCTATACATGTAGTGGAAGAGGCCGAGGCCAATGAAACCATTGAACTGCTGGAGGAAATGTATGAAGCCCAGAAAAACCACTAAGGTTGATCCCTTGGAATTGCTGGAAGCAGTGAGAGATTTGACCCCCCTGGATAAAACCGTTACCATCATGGAGGTTTGTGGAACTCATACCATGGCAATTGGTAAAAGCGGCATGCGTCAACTGCTTCCGCCAAATCTAAAACTGGTCTCAGGACCCGGCTGCCCGGTTTGCGTGACCCATGAAGCAGAGGTTGAAACTTTTTTGCATTTGGCGCAGCATGAAAACGTAATCCTGGCAACTTTTGGAGATTTAATGAGGGTTCCAGGTCAAAGCAGCAGCCTTGCCCAGGCAAGGGCCCAAGGAGCAAGGGTAATAGTGGTCTATTCTACATTGGAAGCCTTAAAGCTTGCGAGGCTTTATCCTGATAGGGAAGTGGTATTTTTGGGGGTTGGTTTTGAAACCACTGCTCCTACAGTTGCCATGTCAATAATGCAAGCTTCAAAGGAAAGGATAGCCAATTATTCCGTTTATTCCATGCACAAGCTGGTTCCCCCTGCTATAGAAGCTTTGCTTTCACAGGGTGAAGTAAAGATTGACGGGTTTTTATGTCCAGGTCATGTCAGTACCATCATAGGCACAAAACCCTATGAGCCGGCGGCTCAAAAATATAATAAACCCTGTGTAATTACAGGGTTTGACATAGAAGACATCTTGCAGGCGCTGATTATGCTGCTTACGCAGATCAAGGAGCGGAGATGTGAAGTGCAAAATCAGTATGTCAGGGGAGTCAATTCCCAGGGCAACATGTCTGCACTAGGAGTTTTGCAGGAGGTTTTTGAAGTAGCAGATGCTTTCTGGAGAGGATTTGGCACAATTTATGCCAGCGGTTTAAAATTGCGAGAAAGGTATCAAGAATATGATGCTCTTAGTAGATTTGAGGTTCCTCATTTTGATTTTGGGAAGTCTGTAAATGCTTGTTCATGCGGTGACATCCTGAAAGGGAAGATGATTCCACCTGAGTGCAGGTTGTATAAGAGAGCCTGCACCCCGGCTAAACCCAGGGGACCATGCATGGTTTCTTCCGAAGGGGCATGTGCTGCATATTATCGTTTTGAAGAATTCGGAGGCTGAAAAGATGGAACTAATCACCCTTGCCCATGGCAGCGGCGGGAGGCTCTCTCATGAATTAGTGGAAGAAGTTATTTATCCTATTTTTAACAACAACGGGGGACAGGACCTTCTTGACGCAGCTGTTATCCCTGTCCCTGTACAACCGGGGAAATTGGCCATGACAACCGACAGCTATGTCATTTCTCCCATATTTTTCCCAGGCGGGGACATCGGCAGGCTGGCTGCTTGCGGCACCATTAATGACCTGGCCGTATGTGGGGCTATACCAAAATTCATGAGTGTGGGATTGATTATTGAAGAAGGATTTCCAATACGAGAGTTAAAACAGGTCTTGCACTCTCTGGCAGATACAGCGGCAGAAGCAGGGGTATCTGTCGTGACGGGAGATACCAAGGTGGTTGAAAAAGGGAATGTAGATAAAATTTATATTAATACCGCAGGCATTGGCTTTATTCCCCCTGGAGTTAACTTAAATCCCCAAAATATAAAGCCGGGCGATGTGGTTATTGTCAGCGGCACTCTGGGGGACCATGAAATGGCTGTTCTAAGCTGCCGAGAGGGTTTATCTTTTGGAATCGAGGTGGTGAGCGATTGTGCCGCACTCAATGATTTGACTAAATGCCTTGTAGCAACAGGGGCTGTAAAGTGTATGAGAGATCCCACAAGGGGCGGCGCAGCAGCATCTTTGTGGGAGTTGGCTGGGCAGTCGAAAATGACCATTGAAATACAGGAAGCAGCCATACCCTTGCACCCATCTGTGGCCGCCGGCTGCAGCATGCTTGGTCTAGACCCCCTGTACCTGGCCAATGAAGGCAAACTAGTAATTATAGTTAATCCTGAAGGAGAAAAGGAAATTATTGCGCGACTAAAAAATCATTCCCTGGGAAGAAATGCTGCTGTAATAGGTAAGGTGGCCAACCAGGATAGGTCTGGCAAGGTTCTGCTGCAGACTGCCCTGGGGGCAAAACGGTTGGTTACTTTAAACGAAGGCGAGCATTTACCCAGGATTTGTTGAATATAATGCTAATCATGGAAGATTAATGGAAAGGAGTTGATAAATAAGAAACATTTATAAGTTTAATTAATATATTGAATTTTCTCAAAGGCAGAGTATTCGAAAAAAAAATTATTGTAAGGAGGGGAGATTGTGGGAATGTTGCCTGTGCTCAAGCAGGAAGAACTGGATCAGGATTTTCTCCAGGAAATTAAGGGGCTGCCTGGGGGAGAGGAAATCGAAGCCTGCATCCAATGCGGCACATGTTCCGGTTCATGTCCTTCGAGCCATATGATGGACTATACGCCGCGAAAACTAATTTTAATGGTTATGGCCGGCATGAGAGAAGAAGTATTAACAAGCAAAGCCCCCTGGATATGTGCTTCTTGCTATTCATGTACCGTCAGATGTCCCCATGGCGTGGCTGTGACAGAATTCATGTACCTGTTGAAAAATTTATCCATGAAGCGGGCCCCAGAGTCGAGGGATGTTTCATCAAAGGTTTTTTACCGTTCCTTCAACAAAATAATTGAAAATGACGGGAGAATTAATGAAATGAAACTGATGACGTCCTATGCATTAAAAACAGACCCGACAAGGCTTGTGCAGATGGCCCCCATGGGCATGAAAATGCTTGTAAAAGGAAGGATGCCCCTGGTGGTTGCAGGAATAGTCAATAAGGAAGGGTTTCGCCGGATTCTGGCCCGGGCAAGGGGGGAAAGAGCATGAAGTATAATTATTTTCCAGGCTGTTCCTTGCACAGCACCGCAGTTGATTACCAGATGTCCGTTGAACAAAGCTGTAAAACTCTTGGGCTTGAACTCATAGATATTGATGATTGGAACTGCTGCGGAGCAACAGCAACTGTTTCTGAGGATAGAAACAAGGCTGTACTATTGGCGGCAATTACTTTAGCCAAAAGCAAAGAGGGCATGGATGTGGTGGCTGCCTGTAATGCATGCTATCTCAGGCTTCACCAGGTGGGCAGCAAGTTTGACAAGTACCCTAATTTAAAGAAGTGGGTTGTATCCCTCTTAAGAGAAGCCGGTTTAAGAACAGATATAGAGAAGATTAAAGTTAAGCATCTGCTCCAGGTAATTCTAGAAGATGTGGGTTTTGCCAATGTGCAAAGCAAGGTTGTTAAGCCATTAAAAGGCTTAAAGGTTGTGCCCTACTACGGGTGCCAGATTGCCAAGCCGGAAAGCTTTGATGACCCGGAACAGCCTACAGCCTTAGATGGTCTCCTTAAGTCCTTGGGCGCAGATGTTTTGCCCTTTACCAGAAAGACCAGGTGTTGTGGGAATTCCCTGGTGATTACCAATGAAACTGTTGCCTTTAGGATGATTTATGAATTACTTGATGAAGCCGCTGTGCTTGGCGCCCAGGCTGTGGCAGTTGCCTGTCCTGTTTGTCAACTGAACTTGGATGCTTACCAGGCTAAGGTAAACAGGGCGTATAAGAAAGAGTACAACATACCGGTAGTTTACTTTACACAGTTGATGGGCTTAGCCTTTGGCCTTGAGCCTAAAGTGTTAGGCCTGGGCAAGGGCATGGTCTCATCTGACAAACTGGTAAAAAGTATAGTTTAGGAGGTGGCGAAATGGGGGAAAAAGTTGGCGTATATGTTTGCCACTGCGGCAGCAACATTGCCGATGTGGTTGACTGCAAAAAGGCTGCGCAGGCGGCAGGCGAATTGGACAACGTTGTTGTTTCCAGGGAATATAAATACATGTGTTCTGATCCCGGGCAGTCTCTCATCAAAGATGACATCAAGGATTTTGGCATAACAAGGGTGGTAGTTGCAGCCTGCTCGCCGCGGATGCATGAACCTACATTTAGAAAGACCCTGGAAAGTGCAAATCTAAATGGTTATTTACTGGAAATGGCTAACATCAGGGAGCACTGTTCATGGGTTTCCAAGGATCCCGGGGCAGCGACCCAAAAAGCCAATGCCTTGATCAAGGCAGCCGTAAAAAGGGTCGTGCATCACCAGCCCATTGAGCAGAGAGAGGTGCCTGTCAATAAGGCGACACTGGTCGTAGGAGGAGGAATTGCAGGGATCCAGGCTGCTCTGCAGATAGCTCAGGCCGGTTATCCGGTTTATCTTGTTGAAAAGGAGCCCTCCATTGGCGGCCATATGGCCCAGCTGGATAAGACCTTTCCTACCATGGACTGTGCTGCATGTATTTTGACGCCCAAAATGGTTAATGTGGCGCATAATCCAAACATCTCTTTGTTTTCCTACTCTGAGGTGGTAGATGTAGAAGGCTTTGTAGGCAGCTACAAAGTTAAGATAAAAAGAAAACCCAGGTATGTCAAAGAGGACGCCTGTACCGGATGTAACGACTGTGTTACGGCATGTATTATGAAGGATAGAATCACCAGTGAGTTTGAAGTGGGACTGGGCAAAAGAAGCGCTATCTATATACCTTTTCCCCAGGCAGTACCCTTAAAGGCTGTAGTTGACCCGGAAAACTGCCTGTACTTGAAAAAGGGCAAATGCAAGCAAACCTGTGTAACTGCATGCAGCCGCAAGGCCATAGATTTCGAACAAACAGAAGAGATTGTGGAAGTGGATGTGGGTGCAATTATCCTGGCGATAGGCCATGATATGTTTGATCCCAGTATTGCTCCCCAGTGGGGCTATGGCCGCTTTGACAACGTAATTACCGGCATGCAGTTTGAAAGAATGGCTAATGCTTCTGGTCCAACCCATGGCAAGATAGTTAAAAAAGACGGTACAGAACCCAAGAGGGTTGCTGTTTTGCACTGCATTGGCAGCAGGGACGAAAACTATTACAAATACTGCTCCAGGGTGTGCTGCATGTCTTCAGTGAAATTTTCCCACATGGTCAGAGAAAAGCTTAAAGCGGACGTTTACGACCTGTACATTGATATGAGGACGTTCGGCAAGCAATATGAGGAGTTTTATAACAGGGTCCAAGAGGAAGGAGTTACTTTCATCCGCGGCAAGGGAGCAGAGGTTACGGAAATTGAAGGACAGTTGACGGTACGTGTAGAGGACACCTTGCTTGGAGTATACAGGGAAATTCCTGTGGATATGGTTGTTCTTAATACGGCCCTTATCCCAAGGAGAGACAGTGAGAAAATTGGGCAAATCTTTAATATTTCCCGGGGTGAATCCGGATTTTTCCTGGAGTCCCACATCAAGCTTGACCCGGTCAGCACTACAACCCAGGGAATCTATATTGCCGGCACCTGCCAGAGCCCCAAGGATATCCCGGATACGGTGGCCCAGGGTTCGGCTGCTGCTGCAGAAGCCATGGCTGCCATTGCTACAGGAAAGGTGAAGATTTCACCGGTTATTGCCATGCTGGATGAAAACATCTGCTCAGGATGTAAGTGCTGCGTCGATAGATGCCGTTACAGGGCAATTTCTTTCGACACTGAGAAGAAAAGGGCCCACATCAATGAAGCAGTATGCAAAGGATGCGGCAGCTGCGCATCTACCTGCCCGTCAGGGGCTATAACTATATCCCACTATACCAGGGATCAGCTTTTTGCTCAAATAGAAGGGGTGATTGGATTATGAGCAACCAGCAAGAGAGCAGTTTTGAACCTGTAATTGTCGGATTTTTGTGCAACTGGTGTTCCTATGCAGGAGCAGACCTGGCCGGCATATCAAGGGTCAAGTACCCGGAAAACATCAGGATAATCAGGGTAATGTGCAGCGGCAGGGTTGACCCGGTATTCATCTTCAAGGCCTTTAAAGAAGGGGCAGACGGTGTCCTGGTGAGCGGCTGACACATCAAAGACTGTCATTACCTGGATGGTAATGTAAATGCCATGAAAAGAGCGCCCCTTGTAACTGCCCTTTTAGAACAATTGGGCATCGAGAAGGAACGTTTTAAATTAACCTGGGTTTCTGCATCCGAAGGAGAAAAGTTTGCAGGTATAGTTGAAGATATGACAAAGACACTCAAAGAGCTGGGACCGCTTAAAATGAAGGGAGGGAAACAGCTTGCCTAAGTTAAAAGTTGCAGCTTACTGGGCTGCTGATTGCGGAGGTTGTGGAGTAGCAGTATTGGATATTAACGAAAAAATTCTGGATCTGGCTGCCGCCGCAGATATCGTCTTTTGGCCCCTGGCGGCGGACCCCAAAGTTGAAGATGTTAAAGCCATGGCAGATAAGGAGATTGATGTATGTCTCTTTAGCGGCGCCATTAGAAATGAAGAGAATGAAGAGATGGCCGAGCTTTTGAGGAAAAAATCCAAGATCTTAATTGCTTATGGAAGCTGTGCATGTTTTGGGGGTATTCCTGCCCTGGCTAACCTTTTTACAAGAGAAGAAATATTAGATAAGGTTTACAATACATCAGAGTCAACCAGCAATCCGGCACATGTTCTTCCCATGACCAGCGCTAGTGTTCCTGAAGGTGAACTTACCCTGCCGGCTTTTTATAACCATGTATATACCCTGGACCAGATTGTAGATGTAGAGTATTATATTCCCGGCTGCGCGCCGGTACCTGAAATAGTCTGGAATGCTGTAAAGGCTTTGATAGATGGGGCAGTTCCCCCAAAAGGCGCCATCTTTGCTGGGACTAAAACTTTGTGTGATGAATGTCTGAAAGTAAAGGAAGAAAAGAAGCTCAAGGAAATCAAGCGCCCCATAGAAGTAATGGTGGATTCCGAGAAGTGTTTGTTGGAGCAGGGCCTTATATGTATGGGACCTGTAACCAGGGGTGGCTGCGGGGGCAGGTGCACCAAAATGGATATGCCCTGCCGGGGCTGCTTTGGGCCTACAGAAGGCAGTTTAGATCAGGGAGCCAAAATGGCAGGAACAATCGCTTCTATCATCGATAGTACAGACGAAGTGGAAGTAGAAAAAATAATTAAGCGCATCATGGATCCGGCAGGTACTTTTTATCGTTTCACCCTGGCTGGTTCCATGCTTAGAGGAAAAAGAAGGGAGGGTGTTTCATGAGGAAGATAACCATAGATCCCATTACCCGCTTGGAAGGCCATGGCAAAATAGCCATTTTCCTTGATGATGAAGGCAATGTGGCCAACAGTTATGTGCAGATTCCAGAACTCAGGGGATTTGAAAAATTTTGCGAGGGCAGGCCTGTTGAAGAAATTGTGCGTATAGTTCCTCGTATCTGCGGGGTCTGACCGCAAGCTCACCACCTGGCAGGTGTGAAAGCGTTAGACCAAGTATATAATGTAGATCCTCCTAAAACGGCAAAGCTTTTAAGAGAAGTGATGTACTGTGGCCAGTATATACATTCTCACATTGCCCACTTTTATGCCCTGGCTGCACCGGATTTTGTGGTGGGTCCCCATGGGAAGCCTGAGGAACGCAATATTTTAGGGGTTGTAGCCAGAGTTGGCGTGGAAATGGGTAAAGAAGTGATCAAGCACCGCGCCTATGCCCAGGAAATTCAAGCCATGATTGGCAGCAAGGCAACCCATCCTATTACAGGTCTTCCCGGCGGAATGAGTAAGGGCATAACTGAAGAGCAGCGGCAGGAAATTATTGAAAAGGGCAAGTCCTGTTTGGAATTTGCCAAGGTTTCCATGAAAGTCTTTGAAGATGTGGTTCTTAAGAACAAAGAATACCTGGATTTAATCTTAAGTGACGCTTACCAGCTTAATACCTATTCCATGGGTCTTGTGGATGACAATAACCAGATGAATTTTTATAACGGCAAGATAAGAATTGTAGACCCGCAAGGAAAAGAGTTTGCAAAATTCGAGGCCAAAGATTACTTGAATTACATTGAAGAGCATGTGGAACCCTGGTCATATCTTAAGTTTCCTCACTTGAAGGAGATCGGCTGGAAAGGCTTTGTAGATGGAGAAGGCAGCGGTATCTACCGTGTTGCGCCCCTTGGCAGGATCAATGTTTCAGAGGGCATGGCAACTCCCCTGGCAAATGAAGCCTATGAGAAGTTGGTACATACCTTTGGCGGCAAACCTATTCAGGCAACCCTGGCCTTCCACTGGGCACGTTTGGTGGAACTCATCTATGCCGCAGAGCGGCTGCTTGAACTGGCTGGGGATGAAGAATTAAGCGGTCCTAATTTCCGCATCCTGCCTACTGAAACTCCAAATGAAGGCGTGGGAGTCGTGGAAGCCCCGAGGGGCACCTTGTTCCATCACTACCAGGCTGATGAACGGGGCATCACGAAAAAGGTTAACCTGATTGTGGGCACAACTAACAATTACGCTGCAATTAACATGAGCGTGGGCAAGGCTGCCAAGGGCTTGATTAAGAAGGGAGAGGTGAACCAGGGGCTTTTGAATATGGTTGAAATGGCTTTTAGGGCTTATGACCCCTGCTTTTCCTGTGCAACCCACTCTCTGCCCGGCAAGCCTCCCCTGGAAATAAAAATTTATGACAGCCGGGGGAATCTGCAGGAGCAAATATGTCCCTAGGCAGGACCATTGTAATTGGGCTGGGCAACCCTATACTCAGCGATGACGGTGTAGGGATCTTTGCCGCCAGGGCATTGGAGGAAAAATTAGCAGGGGAGGGCATGGCAAATGTGGATGTGGTTGAGGCTTCCCTGGCAGGTTTTAACCTGCTGGACTTAATCCTTGGCTATGAGGAAGCTGTGATCATAGACTCCATTCAGACCAAAGACGGCAGGGTCGGGGAGATTTACTGCTTTACTCCTGAAACTCTGGTGCATACCATCAGACTTGCTTCAATACATGATGTTAACCTGGCCACAGCCCTGGAATTTGGAAAAGCCATGGACATGGATATTCCACATAAAGTTACCATTTATGCAGTGGAAATAGCAGATAACTCAACCTTTGCCGAGGGCTGCTGCGAGGAAGTATCAGCTGCTATTCCTAGAATAGTAGAAATGGTGCTGGAGGACCTTCGGAACTGATGTTAATAAAAAGTTTTTAGAAAAAGGCCCTGCTGGAGGAGAATTGCTCTATGGGTGGGTATTTCTCCAGGCAGGGCTTTTTTGCTATAATAAAGAATAGAAACAGGTTAAGGCCAATTGCCAACAATCAAATACAAACAAGGGTTTTAAGTTAATTAATTAAATGGTATAATATGGGTAATCTACTCTGTAGATACAAAAATTTTATTGGCTCATTGTTAGGGGAGATTTGTTATTAAAAAGGTTATACACAGAGCACTAACGCAAATGGAAATAGAATTGTATAGAAACATGTCGCCCAGAGAAAAATTCAAGAGACATATTGAGCTTTTTTACCTGTGCAAAAAATTAAGCAAAGGCAAGGAAGTAAAGGATAATCAATGAATGTTATAGAGGCTTTAAAATCAATCAAGAAAATATTTACTGATAATAAAATCCCCTATTGCCTAATTGGAGGTTTTGCCGTTTCAATCTATGGAAAACCCAGGTTTTCTGAAGATATAGACTTTCTAGTAATCTACGATGATGAAGGGAAAAGGAAACTAATAGATTACTTGACAGGCAATAACATTGAGCATAACTATAGGAGTTCAGATTTATTTGAGCCAATTGGAGATTTATTAGAATTAAAATTATCTGGAATCATTGTTCAGACTATTAGAGGCAGATATAAATGGGAGAAAGAAATTTTAGATAATTCAGTTGAATACGAGTTGGAACCACAGCTAAGCATTAAGGTTGTTAAACCTGAAGACCTATTAATATTGAAACTAAAAGCTGGAGGAACCCTTGACTTAATTGATGTTAATAACATATACCAAGTGCAAAAAGACAGCTTAAATATTGAATATTTAGTGGGAAGAATTGAGCAGCTTAATTTAAAGTTGATTGCCCAAACAACAATGTTATCTGAAATATTGACTTAGAAAAATCCTGTAAATATGAATAGAAGTTTTGCTGATTGGGTCAGCCTCCTGAAATAAAGTAGGTGATAAATAGAGTATATTCTGTAAAAACAAAAGCCCTGTCCTAAGGGAAACGTGTACAAGGCGTTCCCCCGCAGGTGGCAGGGCTTTTTTGCTGAATTATTTGCTGAATTAAATGATAAGTTTGACTAGAAAAAAATTGCCAGAACTAGATTTTGGGAGGAGGAATTGGAGAAAAAACAGCGAATAGAATAAAATGTTAGACAATACAACAATAAGACAATCCAACAATTACCAGGTGTGCCTGGCCAGCAACCAGCAGGGGAGGTGCATAAAAGGGTAGACTCAAACTTATAATTTCTTCATGATGTAGTGCAGGGTATCGGTTACAAACGGTATTAACAAACGTGAGGTGGTTTCATGAACCAAGTTAATTATCCTTTGTTTAAACGGGAAGACATTGATGGTTTTTTTGCCCTATTCCAAAATAACCTTGCTAACTTTGTGTTGATCTCAGTTATTCTACTAAATATGGGTTTTCCTGCAGAGATTGTATTTGGCAGGGTAATTGTTGGAGCTGCAGTTGCCGTATTGGTGGGCAATCTGTACTATGCCCATATGGCCAAAAAATTAGCTATAAAGGAAAACCGGACAAACGTAACCGCACTATCTTATGGTATAAGCACTCCCGTAATGTTTGTCTTTTTGTTTGGCGTGATGGGCCCGGCTTTGGCATTGACCAATGACCCATACATGGCCTGGAAAATCAGCGTTGCAGCTGCCTTAATAGCCGGTGTGATTGAGGTATTAGGCAGTATAATTGGTCCTTGGGTTAGAGAAAAACTGCCCAGGGCAGCCATGCTGGGAGCATTAGCCGGTGTAGCCTTTGCCTTTATAGGCGGCGAACTATTCTTTAAAACCTTTGCCATGCCGGCAATAGGTATGCTTGTTTTAGTGATTATTCTCCTTGGCCTTTTTGCAAAAGTTACCATGCCCTTTAAAATTCCTACTTCTTTATTCGCTATAGTTTTAGGTACGGTGCTGGCTTATGCCATCGGCAGGGCAGATCCGGGAGCTATTGCCGAAGGTTTCGCGCAGATAGGCTTCTATCCTATTCTGCCGACCTTTGCAGGCTTTGAAGGTATGGGCTATCTGTTTGGCCCCATGTTTGCTCTGTTTGCTATTTTGCTGCCCATCTCTATGTACAACTTTATCGAAACCATGAACAATGTTGAAGCCATGAAGTGTGCAGGGGACTCTTACGATGTAAGGGAAGCCCAAATAGCTGACGGCGCTGGCACTATTATTGGGGCTCTATTTGGCGGAGTTTTTCCGACAACGGTCTATATTGCTTCAGTGGGTTCAAAATGGATGAATGCAGGAAGGGGATACTCCATTCTTAACGCAGTGGTATTTATAATAGCTGCCAGTATAGGTTTAATAGGCGCAATAGCCAAGATTATTCCGGTGGCAGTAATTGCTCCTATCCTGGTTTTTGTCGGTTTGTCCATGGTATCCCAGGCATTTAATTCTTCTCCAAAGTCCCATGCACCTGCAGTGGGTATCGCCATGATTCCCTATCTTGCCAACTATCTTATGAGCAGGTTTAATGCAGCTGCCCCGGAAGCGGTTGCCAATATTTCTCCAGGTGTTGTTCCCTTGGGACAGGGCGCCATGTTTACAGCGCTGATCTGGGGTGCAATGACAGTATTTATAATTGAAAGAGATTTTTACAAGGCAGGTATTGCTTCCTTGGTGGGAGCAGGTCTTGCTTTCATTGGAATTACCAGTGCTCCCAAGATGGCTCTCAATGCAGCGCCTGAGTTTACCATAGGTTATATTATCGCGGCAGGGTTGCTCTTTTTCTTTCATTTTACTGCCAAGGACCTTCCCAAAGACTCTGCACAAACAGAACAAGAAAAATGTATGGATGCCTAATGAGCAAAGCAGGATTTTCCTAAAAAATGGAGAATGTTTATGCTAGGCAGCAAAATTAGATATTTTTAACGGCATTCTTCGTATAATCCCAACAATACGGGTTGGGACTTTCTAGCGGGAAACCGTAAATTACCCGACTACGAAGGGATTTCATAATTCCTTCGTAGTCTTTATTTTTTTAATTCCTGCAATATTTTGGTCTTATTAGATTTTTATATAAATAACCTTGTAATTGAGGGAGGATTTATTAAATCAGGTGTAGAATAAAAGATTTGATAATAGTCCGACAATTAGACAATCCTACAATCCTTTTATTTTGAAAGAAGTCCAGATTCCGTTATTTTTTTCACAATAATTACTAAAGCTAATATTTGATTATAGTAATTTTAGTAGATGAGGATGTAAGCAGGGTTGGTGGCAGAGGAGGGATCATTTTTGGCAGATGCACTTTTTTTCACTGTTAACGGTAAGAAGTACTGCATAGAAAATCCTGGAAGCTTGACATTGTTGAAATATCTCCGTGAACATCTTGGACTGATGGGAACAAAGAATGGGTGCAGCCAGGGGCACTGCGGGACTTGTACCGTGATTGTTGATGGCAAGGCTAAAAGAGCCTGTTTGTTAAAGGTACAGAAGTTAAAGGACAGCAGCATTGAGACCATTGAGAATTTGAGTAAAGACGGCAAGCTCCACCCTATCCAGGAAGCTTTTATAAAAGAAGGGGCTGTTCAGTGCGGTTTTTGCACGCCAGGCATGGTCATGGCAGCAAAAGCCCTCCTGGATGTTAATACCTGCCCAACAGAAGAAGAGATTAAGGATGCGCTGAAATTTAATATTTGCCGCTGTACGGGTTATGCTGCCATCATTAGAGCTGTAAACAGGGCAGCCAGGGTCATGAGGGGTGAAGAACCGGTATCAGGTGATCCATATGAAACAGGTATTGGCCAATCACCAATTAAAAAAGACGCAAGGGAAAAAGTCACAGGCAAACCTATCTTTGCTGATGACCTGCAGATGCAGGGAATGCTTTACGGAAAGCTATTGTTGAGTACACATCCCTTTGCCAGAATTAAATGGATAGACATAAGCCAGGGGGAAGTCCGGCCTGGTGTAGTTAAAATCCTTACAGCCAGGGATATCCCCGGCAGGAACGCTTTTGGCCTGCTGACGCCCCACCAGCCTGTGCTGGCAGGTGATGTGGTAAGATATATGGGAGACCCTGTTGCGGTTGTTTTTGCTGAAAGTGAAGAGATGGCTGAGGCAGCTTTAAAATATATTAAGGTGGAATATGAACCCCTGAAGGGTATTTTTGCTCCCGAAGACGGGATGGCCAGGGGAGCTCATCTAATTCATGAAAGTGGGAACAGCAACCTGGTCCACCACGTGCCGGTTCGCAGGGGAAATGTTGAAAAAGCCTTTGCTGAGGCTGATGTTATTATAGAAGGAATATACAGCACGCCCATGGTGGAACACGCTTATTTGGAGCCTGAATCTGCTCTGGCCAGGGTTGATGATGAAGGTGTTATTAACGTCTGGACTGCCAGTCAGGGGTCATTTGCCTTTAGAGAAATGATTGCTGCAAGCCTAGACATACCGGAGGAACAGGTGCGGGTAATTTATACTCCTGCAGGAGGAGCCTTTGGCGGCAAGGAGGAACCCACTGTCCAGATACACTGTGCCCTGGGGGCAAAGGTTACAGGCAGGCCGGTAAAAATGACCCTGACGCGCCAGGAATCCCTGATCATGTCCACTAAGAGGCACTGGGAGAGGATGTATTACCGTCACGGAGCAACTAAAGACGGCAGGATTACTGCTGTGGAAGCCAGGGTTTTAGTGGATGCTGGAGCCTATGATTCCTTAAGTAAACCAGTGGTATTCAGGTCTGCAGTGGTCGCTGCAGGACCCTATGACATACCCAATGTCCACATTGACTCTTATGGGATTTATACAAATCATCCTCCAGGAGGGGCCTTTAGAGGTTTTGGCAGCACACAGGTGGCTTTTGGCGCTGAACAGCAGGTGGACAGGATAGCCAGGGCTCTTAACATGGATCCCTTTGAAATTAGAAGGATTAACGGGCTTAGGGAAGGAAAGGCCACCATAACGGGACAGGTTCTTAAAAAAGATGCAGGTTATCTGGAAACCTTAGAAGAGGTTGAAAAGGCTTTAGCAGCATACAAAAAGAATCTTCCCAAGGCATCCCCAGGCAAGAAAATTGGCATTGGTGTAGCCAGTTCATATAAAAATGTAGGCCTTGGAGCAGGCAAGAAAGACAGGGCTGGGGCAGAAATTGAGCTAAGCTCCGAAGGCATTGTTTACCTCAAGGTAGGCGCAACCGACATGGGGCAGGGTTCTGATACGGCACTGGCACAGATTGCGGCTGAAGCTACAGGTATCCACTATGATGACTTTGTAGTTGTTTCCAATGATACAGCCCAATCTCCAGATGGAGGAGTAACTACTGCTTCTAGACAAACTTACATTTCCGGTCATGCTGTACTCGGAGCTGCCAAAAAATATTTGGAGGTTTTCAATAAGTTTCTGCTTGAGGAATGCGGGATAGAAGCCGGCGATTACGAAATGGCTCCAGGAGGAATTAAGCTCACAGCAAAGGGTCAAGGCCAGTTTATCAGCTTTCAAGAATTGGGTGAAAGAGCAGCAAAAAGACAGTTTAGGCTGCAGGCAGAATACCTTTATGTTGCTCCAACAACTTACCCTTTAAGAGAAAGGGCTGATCATGAACAGGGTGTGCCCCTGGAGAAGTATGACATACATTTTGCTTACTGTTTTAATACCCAGGCAGCAGTTGTTGAGGTGGATGAAAACACCGGTGAAGTAAAAGTGCTCAAGGTCATTGCAGCCCAGGACCTGGGCAGGGCTATTCATCCACAAAACAGCCGCTGCCAGATAGAAGGCGCCATAGTCATGGGCATAGGCTATGGACTAAGTGAAGAATTCAAGCTGGAAGACGGCAGGATGATCACGGATAACCTTGCCAAGCTAAGACTGCCCAAGATAACGCAGGTACCCCAAATGGAAACAATTCTGGTTGAACAACTGTCCGACGGACCCTTTGGGGCAAAAGGGATGGGGGAAGTGCCCATAAATTCCACAGCGCCTGCAGTCATCAGCGCCATTTATGATGCTGTGGGGGTAAGAATCGCAGATTTACCGGCTACCAGAGAAAAGGTCCTCGCAGCCCTGAAAGCAAAGCAAGGAAAATAGTAAGGAGGTTGAAAATTCATGGGTGACCACATGAGGGCAATACCATTTAAAAGGCTAGTGAATTGGATATTAGAAGAGTATGCCATAGAAAAATCTATTTTTGGCATACCGTATAATAAGTTTTATCAAAGCAGAAGTGGAGCCAAAATCCATTTGTTTGGAGATGTATTAGATACTCCTGTGGGACCTGCAGCCGGTCCTAACACCCAGCTGGCCCAGAACATTGCCGCTGCTTATCTGTGCGGGGGAAGGTTTATGGAACTAAAGACAGTACAGATTCTGGACAGTCTTAGGTTTCCTAAACCCTGTATAGCGGCAGAAGATGAATGCTATAATACCGAATGGTCAACAGAGCTTTCTATTGAAGGCGCTTGTGAGGAATATGTCAAGGCCTGGTTTCTCCTGCATCTGCTGCAGGTGGAGCTGACGGGGGAAGCTAACCGTTCTTTTATGTTTAACATGAGCGTGGGATATGATTTAAAAGGCATTCAATCTGAGAAAGTAGACAGTTTCATTGAAGGCTTAAAGGATGCTTCCAGCAGAAAAATATTTAAGGAGTGTCTGGATGTTTTGCAGGAAGCCATAAAGGAGAATCACAGCCGGTTCAAATTCCTTGATCGAAGTTTTGTCGATAATATTTCCCCAAATATCTGCAGTTCCATTACTCTTTCTACCATGCACGGCTGTCCTCCGGCAGAAATTGAAGCAATCTGCAAGTATTTACTTTCGGAAAAGAAACTGCACACTTTTGTAAAGCTTAATCCTACCCTTTTGGGCTATGAATATGTAAAAAATACTCTGCATGAGATGGGTTATCATTATATTGAGCTTAAAGAAGAATCCTTTACCCATGACCTGCAGTATGCTGACGGGATTGCCATGTTGAAGCGGCTCAAGGCCCATGCTGCCGAAAGAGACCTGGAATTTGGCGTAAAATTATCTAATACCCTGCCGGTTAAAATAACCAGGGGAGAACTGCCCGGTGAAGAGATGTACATGTCCGGCAGGTCCTTGTATCCTTTAACTGTCAGCCTTGCCTTGAAGCTTGCTGGAGAATTTGCAGGGGACCTGCAGATCTCCTATTCCGGAGGCGCGGACTACTTCAATATTGTGGACCTTTACCAAACGGGCATTCAGCCTATCACAGTGGCTACAACTCTTCTAAAACCAGGGGGCTACATGCGCTTGAAGCAAATCGCTGAAGCCCTGGAACCTCATCATGAGCAGGGCTTTACAGGGATCAAGGTGGATAAATTAAAAGCCCTTGCAGCCAGGGCCATTGCAGATAGCAATTACCGCAAGGAAAGGAAGGTAGGGGCCAGTCGTAAACTGACCGGCAAGCTGCCCCTGCTGGACTGCTTTACTGCCCCCTGCACTCACGGCTGCCCCATTGGGCAGGATATACCGGAGTATACCAGATTGGTTGGGGAAGGCAGGTACAATGAAGCCTATGAAGTTATTGTTTCCAAGAATCCGCTGCCCTTTATCACAGGAACTATCTGCAATCATCTGTGCATGGGCAAGTGCACTCGTTTAGATTATGATCAGTCAGTTAAGATCAGAGACCTGAAAAAGGTAGCTGCAGAAAAAGGGTACCAGGCTTTTATGGATAAGCCTGTAATTAAAAAGGATCTCACAGATGGCGCCAGGGTAGCAGTTATCGGCGCGGGGCCTTCAGGACTGGCCGCAGGATATTTCTTGGCCAGGGAAGGTTTTAATGTGACCATCTTTGATAAAAGGGAAAGGCCCGGCGGAACTGTGGAGTTTGTTATTCCAGAATTTCGCATTGCCAGGGAGGCTATTAAGAAAGATGTAGAATTAATTCAGAAGATGGGTGTAAAGTTTGAGCTAGGTGTAAAAGAAGATTTGTCCGTATCCAGTCTTAAGGAAAAGGGTTTTGAGTATATATATATAGCTGTTGGAGCACAAAAATCCCAGCCTTTAAAAATTGATGGAGATGAACACAAAGTAATCAGCGCCATTGAATTTTTAGAGGATTATAATAAAAATCCGGATGAAGTCAAGCCGGGCAAAAATGTTGCTGTCATCGGCGGGGGCAATACTGCCATGGATGCTGCCAGGGCCGCCCTGAGAGTCCATGGTGTAGATAAGGTTTACATTGTCTATAGAAGAACTAAAGACTACATGCCCGCTGACCGGGAAGAGCTGGAAGCTGCTGTAAATGAAGGGGTTATTTTTAAAGAGCTCCTTTCACCCTTGTCTTTAAAGGATGGGGCGCTCAAATGTCAGAAGATGCAGCTTACTGAAGCTGATGAAACAGGCAGGAGAAATGTGATTCCTGTAGAAGACCAAACTGAAGAGATTAAGATTGACACAGTCCTTTCGGCCATTGGTGAAACTGTAGATTACCATGCTCTTAAGAGACTAGGTATTGAGATGGATGCTGCGGGTAAAATTCTAGTAGATGCTGCAACTAATGAAACTAATCTTGAGAAGGTCTACATTGGAGGAGACGTGTTAACAGGCCCCTCAAGCATTGTGGAAGCAATTGCCCAGGGCGCCAGGGCCGCCAAAGCTATCACTGCTAGGGAACGCAGGGAAGATGAAAAAACTGAAGGAGCTTCGGTGAATGCTTCTTTTGGTGAGGAAAGGTATGAACATATCCTGGGCAAAAAGGGCTACCTAAGGTTAGCTGCAGAAGAAATACACAAAGAGGCGGAGAGGTGTTTGGAGTGTCAGCATGTATGTAATGTCTGTGTGGAGGTCTGTCCCAACAGGGCTAATGTTGCCGTGGATGTAGAAGGGGCTGAACTGAAAGATAGGAATCAGGTCATCCATATTGACGGAATGTGCAATGAGTGCGGTAATTGTGCAACCTTCTGTCCACATGGCGGAGCGCCCTACAAGGATAAACTTACCCTCTTTTGGTCTGAGGAGGATTTTAAGGATAGTGAAAATAATGGTTTCTTGCTGCTAGAAGACGGTGAGGAACCCGTCTTTAGGTTGAGGATTGATGGCAAAGAGTCAGATGTAAAGTTTGACAAGGATGGGGCTGCAGATGCTGGGATAGACCCTGCAGTACTTGCATTGGTTTGGGCTGTTTTTCAATCACATATACCAGCGGAAATCATTGTAAAGGAGGGGGTGAAAAATGGGTAGTTTTGCAGTATGTTCGCCGGACAGTTTTGACGAGCTGCTAAAATGTTTGAGAGCGGCAACCCCCAAGTCAAAAATTTTAGCAGGAGGAACAGATTTAGTTATTCAGATCAGGGAGAAAAAGTATTCTCCGGATGTGGTTATTGACTTATCCAGGTTGGGTGAACTTAAATTCATTAAGGAAGAAGCCTCAAAAATCAGAATTGGTTCCTTGACTAATTTTACAACCATAGCTGAAAGCCCGGTCATTAAAAAATATGCGTTGTGTCTGGCTCAGGCTGCGGCGGGAGTTGGATCGGTGCAGATTAGAAACTCAGGCACCATCGGCGGCAATGTTGCTAATGCTTCACCGGCTGCAGACAGTATTCCGGCCTTGGTTGCCCTGGGCGCAGAAATCTTGATTGCCGGCCCGGAAGGCAGCAGGGCAGAAAAAATTGAGGATTTTCTGTTAGGGGTTGAAAAGACCACCTTAAAGCCGGATGAAGTAATCACTGAGATTGCCATACCAAGGCTTCAGGGTAATTATCGAAGCGCTTTTTGCAAGTTAGGTAGGCGTAAAGCCCTGGCCATAGCCAGGATTAACCTGGCAGTAGTAGTTAGATTTAATGACGGCGGAGATATCCTTGAAGAAATGAGGATTGGTCTTGGCGCTGTTGGTTCTACTGCCTTTAGGCCCCTTGATGCGGAAAAGAAATTAACAGGCAGAAAGCTTGATGCCCAGCTGTTAGATGAAATGGCCCTGGAACTCTCAAGGGTTGTGGAAGAAAAAATTGCAGGCAGGGCCTCCATGCCCTATAAGAAAGAAGCAATTAAAGGACTGGTTTATGAAGCGGGAGAAATGCTTAAAAGGAAATAAGTACCAAGCATAAACCAATCTCTAAGTCAAGCAGGATTTTAAGCCTCCAATATGAAATATATATGTTTGTGCTTTTATAAGGCGTAATTGTTACAACAAGAAATAATGACGTTTACCCTGGTATAAAAAATAGTCCCGATTTTACTGGCACAGGAAAAGGCTGCCTGTACGCAGCTAAAAGAAGGGTGGTGGTCCGGCCATAACATAATCAGGGGTTTTAGCATCTGAGTACAAGCTATATGTGTAGATTAAATTAAGGGAGGAAAAAAAGAGTTATGTTTAAGTTTAGAAGAATGAGTGTGCTGTTGGTTTTGTTTCTAGCGCTCGCATTGGTGGTTGCCGGCTGCGGCGGTAAAAAAGCTGAGGAACCCAAGAAAGATGCTCCACCTGAGCCTGAAGAATTTAAGGTAGGTTTTGTGTATGTTGGACCAATCGGCGATGCCGGCTGGACCTATGCTCATGACCAGGGACGTTTGTATCTTGAGAATAATGTTCCAGGAGTTAAAACCTTCTATGTTGAATCCGTTCCGGAGGGCGCTGATGCTGAGAGGGTAATGACAGAAATGGTCCAGCAGGGCGCCAAGGTGATCTTTGCTACCAGTTTTGGATACATGGAGTACTTAATTAACGTCGCCAACAAATATCCTGATGTGGTATTTGAACATTGTTCGGGATATATGACTGCTCCCAACGCAGCTAATTATTTTGGCAAGATGTACCAGGCCAGGTACCTGTCAGGTATACTGGCCGGCATGAAGACAGAAAGCAATATCATAGGTTATGTCGGCGCTTTTTCCATTCCTGAAGTTGTAAGAGGCATCAATGCTTTTACTTTGGGTGTAAGGTCAGTTAATCCTGATGCCAAGGTCATTGTTTCATGGACAAATACCTGGTATGATCCTGCTACCGAAAAGCAGGCAGCGCTGGCGCTTTTGGATGTAGGCGCTGATGTTATTGCCCAGCACCAGGATACTCCAGGACCACAGCAGGCAGCACAGGAAAGAGGAAAGTGGGGTATCGGTTACAATACTGATATGAGGCAGTTTGCTCCTGAAGCTACCATGACCAGCCCTGTATGGAACTGGGGACCCTATTACGTTAATGTTGTTAAATCTGTAATGGACGGAACCTGGAAATCTCACGAGTACTGGGGCCCAATGTCTGATGGAATCGTCGATATCGGTCCCTTTAATGACAAGCTGGTCACTCCCGAAATGAAGGAGAAGGTTCTTGCTGCAAGAGAAGCCATCTTGAAAGGAGAATTGGATGTTTTCGCGGGGCCCATTAAGGACCAATCCGGCCAAATTAGGGTGCCTGAAGGCGCTTCCATGACAGATGCTGAAAAACTAAGCTTTGATTGGTTTGTTGAAGGAGTAGAAGGCAAAATAGAATAAGCAGGTACTGCGGGTATAGTAATGGCTGCTGGCCGGTTAGCCAGCAGCCATTTCAATAAATGTGAGACAAAATACCGGGGGCGCGCAGGGCCCCTTTCATTGAAGGGAGGTATGTTTATGCCTCAAGTACCACTTGTGGAAATGAAGGGCATTACCAAAAGGTTTCCCGGGGTGCTGGCCAATGACCATGTGAGTTTTGAAGCCAGGTCTGGGGAAATACATGCCCTTTTAGGTGAAAATGGTGCGGGCAAGAGTACTTTAATGAGTATACTTACCGGGCTTTATAGACCAGACGAGGGTCAGATTTTTATAAAAGGAAAGCCTGTACAACTAAAAAATCCAAAGGAAGCCATAGGGCTGGGTATTGGCATGGTCCACCAGCACTTCCGGCTGGTACAACCCTTTTCTGTGGCGGAAAACATTGTCCTGGGAATGAAAAACCTTGGATTATTTATAAAAAAGGAAAAGGTGGAAAAGGAAATAGAAGAACTTTCACGGCGATTTGCCCTGAAGGTGGAGCCCAAGGCAAAGATCTGGCAGCTTTCAGTGGGCGAGCAGCAGAGGGTGGAAATTGTTAAGATGCTGTACAGGGGCGCAGAAATACTTATCCTTGATGAGCCCACCGCGGTATTAACTCCCCAGGAAGTGAGAGAATTATTTAAAACCCTTAGGCAGACAGCCAACCAGGGAAAGGCAGTAATCTTGATTACTCACAAACTTAATGAAGTAATGGAAATTGCAGACCGGATCACTGTTTTAAGGGGAGGAAAATCAGTGGCCACCGTCAATAAGGTTGAAACAAATAAAATAGAATTAACCAAGCTGATGGTGGGCAGGGAGGCCATGCTCGTAGTTGACAAGAAACCGCCTGATTTGGGTCCTGTTATCCTGCAGCTGGAAAATGTCAACTGTTTAAGTGACAAGGGTTATCCTGCCCTCAAAGATGCAAGCTTGGAGATTAGAGGCGGGGAAATCCTTGGAGTTGCCGGTGTTGCAGGCAATGGACAAAGAGAGCTGGCTGAAGTAATTACAGGCCTGCGCCGTGTGACCAGGGGCAAGGTAAAGATAGGAAACAAGGATTATACCAATGTAAGCCCCAGGGAGGTTATTGAAGCCAGGGTTGCCTATATACCTGAAGACAGGGTAGGAATGGGTCTGGTACCTAACCTAAATGCCATGGAAAATGTAATACTTAAAAATTACCGGGAAAAACCTGTCTGCGGTCCACTTTTTATTAACGGTGATTATGTTAAAAACAGGGCAAGGCAGCTGGTTGATGACTTCAACATTAAAATGACCGGAGTTGACAAGGCCGTTAAACTAATGTCCGGGGGGAACCTTCAAAAACTCCTTTTTGCCAGGGAAGTGTCCTGTGAACCCCAGTTGATAGTTGCTGTTTATCCGGTACGGGGTCTGGATGTGAGCGCCATAGAAGCAGTACATGATATCCTGCTTGCCCAGAGGGAAGCAGGGGTTGCCATCTTGTTCATCTCTGAAGATTTAGATGAGATTTTCAAACTGTCCGACAGAATAGCTGTACTTTATGACGGTCAGGTCATGGATGTGCTGCCTACAGGCAAAACCAATGTAGAGGAAGTCGGCATGTTAATGGCCGGTACAAGACCGGAAAGGGAGGTGGGGTAATGCCAGCGCCGGTAATCCAACAAGGAAGTCCCTTTACCATTAAACTTGAAAAAAGGTTAACCACATCCCGTCTTAATAATATACTCATACCGGTAATTTCTGTTTTTCTTGCACTGGTAGTAGGAGCCATCTTTATTTATGTTACGGGAAATGACCCTGTAAAAATTTATCAGACAATGCTAAAAGGCGCCTTTGGTTCAAAGTATGGCATCTCGGAGACTGTTGTCAAGGCAATTCCTTTAATCTTAACGGGACTAGCAGTTTCCATTGCCTTTAAGATGCAGTTGTGGAATATCGGGGCAGAAGGTCAGCTTTACATGGGAGCCTGGGCAGCAGCCTATGTTGCCCTGTTTATGCCGGATTTGCCAGGGTTTTTAGTGCTGCCGACCATGTTTTTATTTGGGTTTCTTGGGGGAGCCATATGGGCTTTAATCCCGGCCATACCCAGAGCCCTTATTGGCGTTAATGAAACCATTACCACCCTGCTGCTAAATTATGTGGCCATCCTTTGGTTTGGATATTTTGTCTATGGACCCTGGCGTGACCCCAAAGGTTTTAATTTTCCTCTATCAGCTGCATTTCCTGAAGCTGCAAGGCTGCCGTCCATGTTTGATACCAGGGTTCACTATGGTTTAATTATCGGTCTGGTGGCTGTGGTAATTATTTATATAATGTTAAAACATACTAAGTGGGGTTATGAAATTAGGGTCATTGGTGAAAGTCCCAATGCAGCTCGTTATGCCGGGATGAACATTGTTCGCAATATCCTCCTGGTAATGATTTTAAGCGGGGGCTTGGCAGGGATTGCAGGAATGAGCGAGGTGGCCGGCCTTACCCACAGGCTGCAGCCCACAATCTCACCGGGATATGGATACACGGCTATTATTATCGCCTGGCTAGCCAAGCTGAATCCCTTCGCAATCCTACTGGTTTCTTTCTTATTTGGCGGTTTGTTGGTGGGAGGGTACTCTGTTCAGACATTAGGTCTGCCTGCTGCCACGGCTTATATGCTGCAAGGCTTGATTCTGTTCTTTGTCCTGGGCGGGGAATTGTTTAACAGGTACAGGCTGAGAATTAGGGAAAGAGGTGGGAAATAATGGATTATGCTTTAGTAACAGCTGTTTTAGCAGCGGCTATCATTGCGGGAACTCCTATCCTCTATGCTGCCCTTGGAGAAATACTGGCTGAGAGGACGGGGGTGCTGAACCTGGGCTTGGAGGGAATGATGCTGGTTGGAGCAGTTTCCGGTTTTATGGCGACAATAGCTACAGGCAGCCATTGGATGGGTTTGCTGGCTGCCATGATTGCCGGCGGTATGGTGGCCGCTGTACACGCTGTATTAACCATAACCTTTAAAGCAAACCAGGTGGTCAGCGGTTTAGCCCTTACCATCTTTGGCACAGGTCTAAGCGGTTTCCTGGGTAAAAAGCTCATCGGCATACCTGCCCCTTCAACCTTTTCAAAGGTTTCCCTGCCGGTATTAAGTGACATTCCCTTTCTGGGACCGGTACTTTTTAATCAGGATCCCCTTGTATATCTCAGCTACCTGCTGGTGCCTTTGATGTGGATTTTTATTTACAGGACTAACCCAGGCCTGAAGATGCGTTCTGTGGGGGAAAATCCTGGAGCAGCAGATTCTTTAGGAGTCAATGTCTTCCTTACCAGATATATATACGTTATCATTGGCGGCATCTTTTCGGGTATTGCCGGAGCCTACCTGTCACTGGCCTATGCTCCCACATGGCTTGAGCATATGACCGGCGGAAGAGGTTGGATAGCTATTGCCCTGGTTATTTTCTCTACCTGGAATCCCGCACGGGCTCTTATAGGGGCCTATATCTTCGGCGGAGTTGATGCTCTGGGCTTTAGACTGCAGGCAATGAACATCGGCGTATCGTCTTTTTTCCTGAACATGCTGCCGTATTTATTTACAATTCTGGTGTTGATATTTGCCACCATGCAGACTCAAAGGAACAGAATAGGCGCCCCTGGCGCCCTAATGCTGCCCTATGACAGGGAGGACAGGTAGTGCAATGAAGATACTTTTTGAAGGACCCAAAATAATTACCATGGATGACCAGGGAACGATTTTTGAAGGCAATCTTTTAGTGGAAGAGGACCGTATTTCTTATGTAGGTAATGCATTGCCTCCTGCAGATAAAGTGATCAATTGCAGGGGAAAACTTTTAATACCAGGTCTGATCCAAACCCATGTCCATTTATGTCAAACCCTCTTTCGCAGCCAGGCAGATGACCTGGAACTATTGGATTGGTTGAAAAAAAGAATCTGGCCTTTAGAAGGCGCCCATGATGAAGAGTCCATTTACTGTTCAGCCCTTTTAGGCATATCCGAAATGCTTCTTGGGGGTACAACTTCAATCGTAGACATGGAAAGCGTGCACCATACCCATGCGGCTATCACTGCCATAGAAGAAAGCGGCATCAGGGCTATTACTGGAAAGGCAATGATGGACCATGGTCAGGGGGTTCCTCCTGGCTTGAAAGAGACCACTTCAGATTCCCTGCAGGAGAGTGTGGACCTTCTCGAGAAATGGCATGGGCGGGCTAAAGGACGCATACAATACGCTTTTACTCCCAGGTTTGTTGTTTCATGTACTGAAGAACTGCTTAAAGAGGTGGCAGCATTAAGTTTAAAATATGGGGTTAAAGTGCATACCCATGCTTCAGAAAACAAGGAAGAAGTGGAACTGGTAGAAAAAGAAAGGGGCATGAGAAACGTTTTATATCTTGATCATATAGGATTAGCCAGGCCGGATTTAATTCTCACCCACTGCATATGGTTAGATAACAATGAAATAAATCTATTACAGGACAGGGATGTAAAGGTAACGCACTGTCCTACCTGTAACATGAAGCTTTCATCAGGATATGCCCCTGTACCAGAAATGCTGAAAAAAGGTATTACAGTTGCCCTTGGCGCTGATGGCGCCCCTTGTAACAACAACCTGGATATGTTTAATGAGATGAGAATGGCAGGTTTAATGCAGAAACCCCTGCATGGACCTACTGCCATGCCTGCTAAAGAGATCTTTAAAATGGCTACCCTGGGTGGGGCTAAAGCCATGGGACTGGAAAAGGAAATTGGTTCAATTGAAGTAGGGAAAAAAGCCGACCTGGCACTTATATCCCTGGATGGACCCCATGTTAATCCAGTAGAAGACGTGGACCTTTATTCACTCCTTGTATATTCCATTAGGAGTTCAGATGTGATGTTAACCATGGTGGATGGGAAAATACTCATGGAAGATAGGAAGCTTAAAACCCTTGAACTGGAAAGGATAGTAAGGGTCAGTAATAAAGCTTTAAAAAGGGTAACAGAAAGGGCGGGCTTTAGTTAAGGGAGTACATGCATCTTGCATCATGAACAAGCGAACTAGAAAGTACTGAAGATGCGGGTCATGCCTCATGCATCCTGCATCTTGCATCATGAACAAGCGAACTAGAAAGTACTGAAGATGCGGGTCATGCCTCATGCATCCTGCATCTTGCATCATGAACAAGCGAACTAGAAAGTACTGAAGATGCGGGTCATGCCTCATGCATCCTGCATCTTGCATCATGAATAAGAGAGGAGTGGTTAGATGTTGCTGGTAGGAAATGGGATATTGATAACCCATGGAAATGAATGCAGGGTGATAGATAAAGGAGCAGTTGTCATAAAAGGTGACACCATTTTAAAAGTGGGAGATACAGAAAAGCTCAAGGCTGAGTTTCCCGGGGCAGAATTTATAGACTGCCAGGGCAAGCTGATCATGCCTGGTTTTTTGAATGTTCATACCCATACCTATAGCGCTTTTGCACGGGGAATGAGTTTAAAAGATGAACCGCCGGCGAATTTTCCGCAGATATTAGAAAGGCTATGGTGGAGGTTAGACAAGACCTTAACCCTGGAAGACGTTTATTATAGCGCCTTAATACCCTTTATGGAATGTGTAAAAAACGGAACCACAGCCGTTTTAGATCACCATGCAAGCCCCTTTGCCGCAGAAGGAAGCTTAGAACAGATTGCCAGGGCAGCGGCTGAAGTTGGCATAAGAGTGAACCTGTGCTATGAGGTTAGTGACAGAGATGGCAAAGAAAGGGCGCTGGCAGGTATTGAGGAAAACATTAGTTTTATTAAAAAATGCAAGCAAGAGGATGACCAGATGGTAGGCGCTAGTTTTGGCCTCCATGCATCATTTACTATAGGTGATGAGACCATGGAAAAGTGCGCCCAGGCTGCCAAAGAGTTAGGTGTAGGGGTACACATTCACTCTGCTGAAAGCACTGCAGATGTAGAAGACAGCAGGCAAAGGTATAAAATGGGAGTAGTAGAAAGGTTAGACAAGTACGAATTGCTTGGCCCAAAAACATTGACAGCCCATTGTGTCCACATCAGTGAGAAGGAAATGGAACTTTTGGCAGAAACCAGGACCAATGTTGCCCATAATCCCCAGTCGAACATGAACAACGCTGTAGGGTGTGCTGATGTTAAAAAAATGCTGGATACTGGTGTGATTTTAGGAATGGGTACTGACGGGATGACACATGATATGATAGAAGGGATGAAGACTGCCCATATCCTGCATAAGTTTTATAAAAATGACCCAAGGGTTGCCTGGGAGGAAGTACCCACCATGCAGTTTACCAATAATTCTAGAATAATGGCCAATTACTTTACAAAACCCATGGGGGTTCTAGCTCCAGGTGCAGCTGCAGATGTAGTGGTTATAGACTATGACCCGCCAACGCCGGTTAATTCAGGTAATTATTATGGACATCTGGTATTTGGCGTCTCGGGTAGGATGGTGGATACCACAATAATTGCCGGCAAGGTGTTGATGAAGGATAAAAAACTCCTTCATGTTGATGAAAAGGAAATAAATGCCAGGTCCAGGGAATTAGCTCAGAAACTGTGGGATCGTTTTTAAATTCATTATGGGGAGAGTAGAAAGGCAATGACAAAAAAAGTAGTTGGTCAACGGGAAATAAGGGTGGATGCCGTTGCCAAGGTGACAGGCAAAGCAAAATATACTGATGACTTTTTTGAAAGAGAAATGTTAGTGGGTAAAATATTAAGAAGCCCATATGCTCATGCCAGGGTCAAAAATATTGATGTTAGCAAGGCCAGGGCTTTGCCTGGCGTTGAAGCGGTTTTAACTTATAAAGATGTCCCGCAAAACCGTTTTGCAACGGCAGGTCATCCCTATGCACTTGACCCCAAGAAAAGAGACCCTGAGGATCGGACTATTTTAACCGACAAGGCACGTTTTGTCGGGGATGAAATAGCTGCTGTGGCAGCAGTAGATGAACTGACTGCTGAACAGGCGTTAAAGCTAATAGATGTTGAATATGAAGTTCTAGAACCTGTACTAACACCAGAAGCTGCTTTAACAGAAGGCGCCCCTAGAATTCATGATGACTGTGAAAACAATATAGTTAGTTCTAAAGGTTATGAAATTGGCGATATTGAAGAAACTTTTAAAAAAGCCGATTACGTTTTTGAAGATGAATTTGAAACCAGTATTGTACAGCACTGTCAGCTGGAAAACCATATCTCATATTCTTATATAGATGGGGATGGAAGAATTGTAATTGTATCTTCAACCCAGATCCCGCATATCTGCAGGCGAATTGTGGGTCAGGCTCTAGGTATTCCCTGGGGTAGAGTACGTGTAATAAAGCCTTATGTAGGCGGTGGTTTTGGTTCCAAGCAGGACATTTGTTTGGAGGCTTTAAATGCTGCAATGACCATTGCTGTGGACGGCAGACCAGTTAAACTGGAATTATCCAGGGAAGAATGTATGATTGCTACCAGAACACGCCATGCTTTTAAATACATTTTTAAGACTGCTGTATCAAAAGAAGGCAAACTGCTGGGCACACAGGTAACTGCAATATCAAATACCGGCGCTTATGCATCTCACGGGCATGCCATTAGCATGAGTGCCGGTGCAAAATTTAGGCCATTGTATTCCTTTGAAGCAATAAAATTTTCACCGGTGACTGTATATACTAATTTGCCTGTTGCCGGTGCCATGAGAGCTTATGGAGTTCCCCAGATAAAATTTGCCCTGGAGTCTCATGTAGAAAATATTGCAAGAAAATTAAATATGAACCCTATAGAGTTTCGCAGAAAAAACTTTAGAGGAGCAGGATATGTGGACCCCATAACTGGAAATAAAGTTTTAAGCTGCGGAATCGAGGAATGTGTTAAAAGGGGTAAAGAGCTGATTAACTGGGAAGAAAAAAAAGTTCGATATAAAGACCAGAAGGGATTCATGCGAAGAGGTCTGGGCATGGCTTGTTTTAGTTATGCTTCAGGTACCTATCCGGCGGGCCAGGAGATTGCGGGAGCGAGAATTGTCCTTAACCAGGATGGATCTGTGCAACTTCAAATTGGCGCTACTGAAATTGGGCAGGGCAGTGATACTGTATTTGCCCAGATGACAGCTGAAGCGCTGGGAATTCCTCTTGATATGGTGCATGTAATCTCAACACAGGATACAGATATTAGCCCCTTTGACACCGGGGCCTACGCGTCAAGACAAACGTATATAACAGGAATGGCAGTAAAAAAGGCGGCCTTGGAGGTTAAAGAGAAGGTATTAGATTTTGTGTTGGGGATGACCGGTATTCCCAAAGAAGCCCTTGACATTGCGGATGCAAATATTATCTACAAAGATTCTAGAGAAGTAATTATGCCTCTATCAGAGGCAGCCATGCAGTCCTATTATGATACTGCATTTGCCAGCCCCATAACCAGTGATACTTCCAATAACGCCCGGGTCAATGCCATGTCCTTTGGTGTAACTTTTGCTGAAGTTGAAGTAGATATTAAAACTGGTAAGGTTGAAGTATTAGAAATCTTCAATGTCCATGATTCCGGCAAAATTATCAACCCCCAGCTGGCTGAAGGCCAGGTGCATGGAGGTGTTAGTATGGGAATAGGCTATGCCTTGTCCGAAAGATTGTTGTTTAATGAAAAGACGGGAGAACCTCTAAATAATAATTTATTAGATTATAAACTGCCGACTATCATGGATACCCCCCAGATCGGAGTAGATTTTGTTGAAACATTTGAGCCTACAGGTCCCTTTGGCTGCAAGTCTTTAGGTGAACCGCCAACAATTACACCTGCACCTGCTATACGCAACGCGGTCCTGGATGCAACAGGTGTAGCCTTTAATCGCATACCCATTAATCCACAGTATGCCTTTGAAAAATTTAAAGAAGCTGGATTAATATAAAGGGGGCATGGAGAATGTATAATATAGAAAAATATTATGAAGCTTCAACTGTCAGAGAGGCTGTTCAATTGCTGGCCGATAACCCTGACCTGTTGGTTATAGCAGGTGGAACAGATGTTTTAATTAAGATGCATGGTGGCAAAATTGAAAAGGCCGGTCTCTTAAGCCTTCGTAAGGTTAAGTCCCTGGAGGCAATAGAAAAATCCCCTGATGGCCTGATAAGTATTGGTTCACTGGTTACATTTACTCAACTTGCTAATGACCCTGTAATTAAAGATAATATTCCAGCGCTTGCAGAAGCTTCCCTGTCCATGGGGGGACCGCAGATAAGAAATATGGCAACTATAGGAGGTAATCTATGCAATGGTGTGCCTTCTGCTGATAGCGCCCCTGCATTATTTGCCCTTGATGCACAGTTAAGATTGCAGGATAAAGAAGGGGAGAGGGTAATCCCCATTCAAGAATTTTTCCTGGGGCCGGGTAAGGTTGCTTTAAAACAGGGTGAAATACTGACTGAAATCCTTGTGTCCCCTGAGAATTATAATGGTTATGGCGGACATTATATCAAGTTTTCCATGCGTAAAGCCATGGATATTGCAACATTAGGGGTAGCGGTAGTATGCAAGTTAAAAGATAAAGGAACTTTTGATAATGTGAGAATTGGACTGGGAGTAGCAGGCCCTACACCCTTAAGGTGTAGGGAAGCTGAGGAGTATGCCAGGGAAAAAGCAATTTCAAGCCAAACCCTAAAGGAAATTGCAAGGATAGCAGTTAAATCAACCAAAGCCAGGAGTTCCTGGAGGGCTTCAAAGGAGTACAGGGAACACCTGGTAGAAGAACTTACCTGGAGAGCTTTGAAGATTGCAGTTGGCAGGGCAGGGGGTGTAGAAATTGACTAAAAAAATCGCTTTTGAGGTAAATGGTAAGAAAGTGGAACTTGAGGTGCAGCCAGGAGAAACTTTGCTGGAAGTACTAAGATACCGGCTGCATTATACAGGAGTAAAAAAAGGGTGTGCAGTCGGTGAGTGCGGTGCGTGTACTGTTTTAATTGATGGCACTCCTACCAATTCATGTATCTATCTTGCAGTATGGGCAGATGGCAAAGAGATTAGGACAATAGAAGGTGTAGCAAAAGATGGAGAGTTGTCCAAGGTTCAAAAGTCTTTTGTTGAAGAGGGTGCAATTCAGTGTGGTTTTTGTACTCCAGGTTTTGTCCTTACAGCTACTGCAATGGTAGAAAGCGGCAAAAAATACTCCAGGGAAGAAATAAAAAGAGAGCTATCGGGTCACCTGTGCCGTTGTACTGGTTACCAAAAAATTATTAAGGCCGTGGAGAAGTCGTTACAAGATTAAAGGGGTTCAAAGATAAGCCTGCTATTATACACATGAATTCTGAACAGTGGATGGCGTTTTGGCCATTCATTTTTATTCAAGGAATGGCAGCAGGCTGGGCGTTTAGAGCATTTAATGGCGATCCCAGGTTAAGAGCTACCAAAGACTGGATGCTGTTTTTGGTTTGGGGTGTAATTGTTTGTAACATTATAGGCGCTGCCTGGGGCAGTACAGTATTAAGAAGTTTTGGATTGATTTCTCCATCATCTCATTTGACAGTATTCTTAGGCTGGATGTTGGGTAACTCCATACCCAGTTTTGTTCTTGGCGTAATTTTGCTCAAATACCTCTCCCCACTGGTTATTAAGTCCAAGACATTCTGCAAAAGGTGGTTTGCTTAAAGAGGTAATAAGGTGGGACGTTTATCTCCCACCTTACTTTTTACTTACAGAAATTACTACTACACACTACAGCGAAAGGTTACTCGTTTCGTTACATCATTGCGTTACGGGCGCTGCGCCACGGGGACGGTTCCATCGTCTTCCCTTCGGACCTTCGCTGCGCTGCGGTGACGCTCGAACCGTCCCCATGGCTCCCCCAATTCGCTGGGCTCTGGTATCTTATATAAGAATCCTGGCGCTGATATTAGCATCCATATTCTATTTTTCAACTAATAGGGAAAGGGATATTCTGGCAGGATTCAGATCAATGGGCATGCCCTTTGTGGTGAGCTATTTCTTTGGCCTGGCACTGAGGTCAGCAGGTATGTTTATTGAAGATCTTCGTACCGTGCGTGAGGCAGAACAGGCAAGGGGCCTGGACTATTCAGTTGTTTCATTCAAAGATAAGTTGAAGTTTTATGCCATGTACATGATTCCTCTATTTACCCTGGCTTTAAGAAGGGGAGACGAGATCAGCAACGCATTATTCGCACGGGGATATTCCTTTGGTGGAAAACCTCCTGGCGGCAAACGTGTAGACTATGTATTAACAAAGTATTCAATGAGTATTTTTGATAAACCCTTGATAGCTCTATTGGGTGTGGCTTTTCTGGCATTAGTATTTATTAAGTTTAAATATAATCTGTTTAGTGTCGACAATTCTATAGTCAATTCTTTCTTTAATCTTAATTAGCAAGGGGTTGAGTATGAGTGAGCGAAACCAAGTTAGCGGTTAAAATATCTGAACTCACCTGGCAGTATAGTGATACTAAAGCGCCTGCACTAAAAAATATTAATATAGAAATCCCTGAAAATTGTTTTGTTGGTTTGACAGGACCAAATGAATCAGGAAAAACAACCCTGGTATCCTGCATTAAGGGCCTTATTCCAAGAAATTTTAACGGGTCACTGCTGGGGAAAATTGAGCTGTTTGGCCAGGATGTCAAGACAATGAGCGCTGTGGATTTGGCACAGACAGTAGGGTTTGTTTTTGCCGATCCGGAGGCTCAATTTACAGCAATGAGTGTGGAAGAAGAACTGGCCTTTGGAATGGAGAATATAGGTCTTTCCATTGATGAAATTAGAGAACGAATAAAGTGGGTTTCACAAATAACCATGATTGAGAATTTATTAGACAAATCCCCTTATGATATTTCCGGAGGACAAAAACAGCGAGTGGCAATTGCATCTGTTCTTGCCATGAGACCTAGAATAATTATCATGGATGAGCCCACTTCCATGTTAGATCCCTTTGGCAAGGACAGTGTTTTTGAAATCTGTGAAAAGATGAAAGAGGAACTCAACATGACAGTAATTATGGTGGAACACACCATCGACAGGCTGGCAAGGCTGTGCGATAAGATGATACTTATTCATGAGGGGGAAATCAAAAAGTACGCAGAACCAGTTGAGTTTTTTGATAATATTGAAGAAATAATTGAGTACGGTCTTAATGCTCCTGACCCCATGATCTTCATCCATAAGCTCCGTAAAGCCGGTTATTATAAGGGGAACATGAAAACAGAACTGAAAGATGTGATTAAAGTAGCTCGCGAAGCGCTTGATAAGCATGTTTCTTGATGAGGAGTGAAAAAATGAGAGAATGTGTTATAGAAGTCAAGGATATGTATTTTAATTACCCGGATGGTACTCCTGCCCTTCAAGGTATAAATCTTAATATTTATGATGGCGAGTTTGTAGCCTTGTTAGGTCAAAATGGCGCTGGAAAAACAACCTTTGCAAAAACACTCAACGGCCTGCTGAAGCCAACTTCAGGTTATGTCAAAGTTGGTGGAATTGATACAAATCAAAAAGGGGTAATAAAGAAACTTGTTATGCAGGTTGGATACATTTTTCAGAACCCGGATCATCAACTTTTTAACAATCATGTTAAAAAAGAGATCGCTTATGCCCCCAGGAATATAGGTTTGAGTCCTGAAGAAGTTGAAAGGCGCGTTCAAGATGCGGCTAGGGTGGCTGGAGTTAGAGAAGAACATTTTAATATGCATCCCTTTTTCCTGACAAAGGGATTGCGCCAGAGGGTATCCATCGCTTCAATATTAGCTTTAAAACCCAGGGTAATTATTGTAGATGAACCAACTACCGGCCAGGATTTTAAACAATCTATAGAAGTCATGGAATTCTTGAAGATGCTCAATGAAAAAGAAGGGCACACAATCATCATTATTACTCATGAAATGGATATAATTGCAAAATATGCCAAGAGAATAATTGCCCTTGCCAGGGGAAAAGTGCTGTTGGATGGGCCAACAAATGAAGTGTTTGCGCAATCAGATATCTTAGAAACCACATATGTAAAGCCTCCTGAAGTTACCCAGTTGGCTCAAGCCTTGAGTGATTATGGAATTCCTAAAGATATCATTGATATTGAGGATTTGTGGAGTGAATTTTCTAATAGAATAAAAGGCACAGAGGAGCAGTAGGGGGGATACCTCACGTGGCCCGCATTTTAGTCATTAACCCTAACACCAGCTTGGAAATGACAGAGCAAATAAAACAGACAGTAAATTCCATTGCCCATTCAGAACACAAAATTGTTTTTAAAAATGCAGATATAGGTCCTGAGTCACTGGAAACTTTCTATGAATATAACCTGGCCACTATTGGAGTTCTCAGGGTAATAAACAGGGAAAAAGATCAATTCGATGGTGTTTTACTTGCTTGTTTTGGAGACCCCGGGATATATGCTTTAAAAGAGGTCACAGAAGTTCCTTTGATAGGTATTGCCGAAGCGTCTTTATCAAAGGCTTTGATGTTGGGCCAGTCATTTTCTATCTTGGTTGCTTTAAATAAAGCGATTCCCATGATGGAAAATATGGTAATGAACTATGGTTTAAGCAGTCGGTTAACAAGTGTGGAAGCATTGGAATTGCCGGTTTTAGACTTGAAAAAAGGCGGCCAGGATACTGTAAATAAACTTCTGCATATAGGCAAAAAGGCTAAAGAAAAGGGAGCTGAAGTTTTAATACTTGGGTGTGCCGGCATGACAGGGTTGAGTTCACTTGTAGGAAGAGAATTAGGTGTTGCCGTATTGGATCCAATAGCTGTAGGCTATAAAACTCTGGAAGGTATGATTGAAATAGGTGTGAATGTTTCGCGATCAGGTCTTTTTGCTCCTCCCGGTCAAAAGAAAATCATTGGTCAACAATTATTCAATTTAGAGGTGGTGGAAAAATGTTTGACTTGATAGTGCAAAACGGTATAGTTGTTACCCCACTAAGAACTTTTAAAGCTGACATTGGTATATGTAACGGGAAAATATCAACCATAGGAGATAAAATTGCAGGGGATGCTAAAGAAACATATGACGCCTCTGGGAAATATGTCTTGCCGGGAGTAATAGATGTGCATACCCATATTGATCATTTAGGAGGCGGTGCAAAAACTAACGATGATTTTTACACCGGTTCAATTTCCGCAGCTTATGGTGGTGTAACAACTTTTCTAGATTTTGCCATGCAAAAAAAAGGAGAGGACGCCAGGGAGGCAATTAAACGGCGGCGTGCAGCTGCTGATGGGCAAGTTGTAATTGATTATGGACTGCATTCGAATTTGACAGACCTCAATGAAGAATCTTTTTCTGCCCTGGAGTCCATTGTTGAAGATGGATATTCAAGTTTCAAGCTGTTTATGACCTATAGGAAAGCAGGATTTATTGTAGAAGACGGCGTGCTTTTTGCCTTGATGGAAGAAATGAGCAATAAAGGCGCTCTTGTTGGAATTCATGCTGAAAATGATGGCATCTGTGAGTACTTGACCGAAAAACTTGTTAAACAAGGTAAACTTTCTCCGGAGAGCCATGCAGTCAGCAGACCTGTTTTAGCAGAGGCGGAATGTGTATCCAGGGCAATCATGTTTGCTGAGGCGACAAATACCCCCTTGTATGTGTTTCACCTTTCAAGCAAAAAGGGGCTGGATATTATTTGTCAGGCGAAAAATAAAGGAATACCTGTTTATACTGAAACATGTCCTCATTATTTAACCCTGACTGCAGAAAGATACAAGGAGGCTGAAGGGCAAAATTACATAATGACCCCTCCCCTTCGGGAACAGGAAGATATAGATGCGCTTTGGCAGGGAATTAGCCAAGGATATATCCAGATTGTATCCAGTGACCATTGTGCATTTAACAGTGAACAAAAAGCTGTCGGGAAAAGCTGTTTTCGGGATGTAGCTCCGGGGATTCCAGGCACGGAGACTTTGCTGCCCTTGCTTTACTCAGAAGGTGTGTGCAAAGGAAGGATAACATTAAATCAGCTCGTGGAGATTCTGGCATATAATCCTGCTAAGATCTTTGGGCTTGCCCCTGAGAAAGGGCTGATCTGTAACGGCAGCGATGCGGATTTAGCAATTATAGATCCCAATAGGGAGATAGTTTTAAGCAAAAATACCATCCACATGGCTACAGACTATACCCCCTATGAAGGAATGAGAGTTAAAGGCTATCCTGACGCTACCATTGTAAGAGGCAGGTTTGTTATTAAAGACGGTATTTTTGAGGGCAGCAGAGGTTTTGGCAGTTTTATTAAACGCAAAAAATTCGCTATTTACTAAGGTGAGGATGAAAAAATGCTTGCAAATCAACAACGACTTGAAGTCCTTGAATTTTGCCAACAGTTAATCAGGATACCTAGTGTTGGTCCCAATGAAAAAGAGATAGTTCAATATATTGCAGATAAGATGGTCAAACTCGGCTATGAGGAAGTAGTTATTGATGAGGTTGGAAATGTAATCGGAAAATTTTCCGGGGTGAATAAAAAGTCAAGTCTTTTATTTGATGGTCATGTAGACACCGTTGGTGTAACAGACCCGGAGCAATGGGCTGCCGATCCTTTTGGCGGTGTTGTTAAAGATGGAAGAATCTATGGGCGAGGCGCTGCGGATATGAAAGCTTCCATCGCTGCAGCAGTATGCGGTGCCGCTTTTCTTATAAAACAAGGCTTTAAACCCCAGGGGGATTTATATATATGCTGCTCTATATCGGAAGAACTGATAGAGGGGGCAGCTTTAAATCAGGTATTAAAAAAATATCAACCCAAGTATGTTATTATTGGAGAGGCAACAGATCTAAAGCTGAATATCGGGCAGAGGGGAAGGGCTGAAATACTTGTAGAATGCCTGGGAAAGCAGGCGCATTCTTCTCAACCATTTCTTGGCATAAACGCTCTAAAGCTTATGGCAAGATTACTCACTGACATAGAAGACATGGAATTGCCACGGGATGCTGAATTGGGGCCTGCAATCATTGAACCAACTGATATTATATCCAGGCCGTACCCGGGACTTTCAGTGATTCCCGATAGCTGTAAAGTAACCTTTGACAGACGGTTGTTAACAGGTGAGAAGCCGGAAGATGTCATTAAACAGGTTGAATCTGTTATACAGGTGCTGCAAAAACAGGATTCATGCTTTAATGCTCAAGTAAGCTTGGCAGAAGCAGAGTTTACAACTCATAACGGATATCCTCTTAAAGCACCCAAGTTTGCCCCTGCGTGGAAACTTGATCCCAATCACCCTTTGGTACAAGTTGGATTAGAAGCTTTAAGCGCTGTTGGCATTAAGCCGGAAATCGGATACTATGCTTTTTGCACTAACGGCAGTTACCCTGCAGGAAAGATGGGTATTCCAACAATAGGATTTGGTATTGGCCATGAAGATCAAGCCCATCAAAGGGACGAATGGGTGAAATTAGATGACCTTTTTAGAGGAACAAGCGGCTATATGTCTATTATCAAGTATCTTCTGTCCTAAATCATAAAAGGTGGTATGTTGATGAACGCAGAGCAAGAGCATGATCAGTTTTTCATAAATAATTGCTTATCAGAACTGGCAAAAATCGGTGAGACCCCAGAGGGCGGGGTTACACGTCTAGCTTTTACAGTAGAAGATGTGCTGGCCAGAAACAAGATTATGGAATGGATGGAATTGGTTGGTTTAAAAGTCCGCTTAGATGCGGCAGGCAATATTTTCGGGCGCTACACTCCGGATAATTCTGATGGCGAAGTTGTGATGATTGGTTCCCATATCGATACGGTAATTAATGGCGGCCTGTATGACGGGGCCTTGGGAGTTGTTGTCGGATTATGTGCCATAAGAAGAATTATCAGGAGCTCTCCTAAAATGAAACGCAGTATTGAATTGGTTATATTTAGCGATGAAGAGGGTGTCCGTTTCGGCGGAGGCCTATTTGGCAGTAAAGCCCTTATAAAAGACATAGCTTTAGAGAGTATAACCAATTTCACAGATGAAAAGGGTATTTCTTTATTTGAGGCACTGAAAAACGTCGGTGGTGATGCAGAACAAATTCCCCATTTAAACTTAAATGGTGATGTTAAATGCTATTTAGAAGCTCACATTGATCAGAGCAATGAATTGAATGATGAAGAAAAACCTATAGGAATTGTAACGGCAATTGCCGGCCCTGTCTCTTTATCCATGAAAATTTTGGGGCGAGCCGGTCACGCCGGCGCCGAACCCATGGATCAAAGGAAAGATGCCTTGGCCGGAGCAGCTGAAATTATCTTGGCTGTTGAAGAGACTGTAAAGGCTGTTAAGTGCAACTACCTTGTCGGTACAGTGGGAAACATGAAGCTGTATCCTGGAGCAAGCAATGTTATCCCAGGAGAAGTTGAATTGACAATAGATATTAGAGGAATAGATGCTAAAATCCGGGAAGAGGCCTTAAAGAAGATCATAGAAAAGGCTAAACAAATCTGTACTGCCAGGGGTCTTATCTTGGATATCTTTGAAAAACATCGAGTTGATCCTATCTCACTTGATGAGGAGCTAATTTCACTATTGGAAGATACATCTGACGAATTAGGAATACCTTATAAAAAAATTATCAGCAGGGCATCTCATGATGCCATGAATATGGCCAAAGTTGTACCCACATGCATGCTCCTTGTTAGGAACATGACCGGCAGCAGTCACTGCCCTGAGGAAGAGGCAAGTATCGAAGATATTCTCAAAACAGTTGATTTAACTGCAGCTGTTTTGCAAAAAATCATCTTTAGCGAAAAGTAATCAATTATGCCGATATTTTTTTCAATTTTTAAATTTAAACAGGAGGATTTTTGTGAGGCATATAGAATATTATATTTATGATTGTTAGACAATCGTACAATCTAACAAATGTGACTGACTAAAATCGGGGAGGAGTTTGCTTGAGGAAACCCTTATATGTAGAAGTGGCTAATGAGATTAAAAAACGTATTGATGAGGGTATATATAAGCCGGGTGAAAAGCTTACGGCAGAGCCCGAACTTGCGGAAATCTTGGGTGTATCCCGGGGTACCTTAAGAGAAGCCTTAACCAGCCTGGAGAACATGGGGATTATCACACGCAAGCATGGCAGGGGAGCCTTTGTAAGTCCAAGTCTTTCAAAGGTCGTAGCAGGTATCGAAAGTCTGGATTCTCTAGTTAACAATATTCGTCAATCAGGTCATGAGGCTGCAGATAAAATAATTTCCATAACAGAGTTGAAAATGGAAGCAGAATGTGCTGCCAAGCTTAAAGTAGAAGCGGGAACTTTAGCCTTTGAAATAGAAAGCTTGCGGTTGTCAGACTCAGAGCCGGTTGTCTATTGTTATGATATTGTCCCGGGCTATTTGGTTGGAAACGATATTGACTTGCTAAAACTTAGAAGCAAGTGTGAATCTCTAACAGAGTTTTTTGACAGGTACACAAGGTATAAACCGGTCCAGTTTGTCTCAACAATTAATGCAGTACTGCCTCCCACAAAGGTGGCACGCTTGCTCAAAGTAAGGTACAACATTCCCATGGTTTATCTTGAGGGTATAATGTATGACGAAAACAGTTTGCCGATAAACTACGGTTATCAATATTACAGGGGAGACAAATATCAATTTAAATTAGTCCGCAGCAGGTAGAAACTAAATAAAACCGTTTAAATACACAAATAATAAACCATGATTATACATTCCAGTAATGACAGTCAGCAGTAAGTAGAGTTTTGTTGCTGGGGGGGATGCCATGGTGAATAAAGTACATCTAATAAGATGTTAGGGGGAGGAGATGCCAGGATAACAAATCAAGGTAGTGTTAACTAGCAATTGATTAACACTACGCAAATCAATGAGGAGGTTTTAAATATGGAAGATGTTAAATTAGGTCATGCAACTGGAGTGAAGGCTGTTTATGATGTTGATGATAAACCGCCTTTAAAAGAAGCAGTTCCCCTGGGTTTGCAGCATGTTCTTGCCATGTTTGCTGGGAATATCACAGTTCCCATTATTATTGCCGGTGTTTTGGGTTTTGGTGTTGCAGAGAGAGGATTTTTAATCCAGTGTGCCATGCTTGTGGCAGGTATTGCCACTCTCATTCAGGCTAACAGGATTGGGCCGGTGGGTGCAAACCTTCCTGTGGTAATGGGCACAAGCTTTGGTTTTGTCCCTACTGCCAGCGCCATTGGAAAGGAATTCGGAATGTCCGGTATCCTTGGCGCTGCTTTTATAGGCGGGTTTTTTGAAGCAGTTCTCGGTTACTTCTTGAAACCGTTGAGGAAGTATTTTCCCCCAATAGTGACAGGGACAGTTCTTCTTACCATTGGATTATCCTTAATTCCAACAGGAATTAATTATTTCGCCGGGGGTGTAGGAGCTGCGGACTTTGGCTCATTTTTAAATCTGGGGTTGGGAACCCTGGTTCTTATCACAATAATAATATTTAATCAGTTCTTCAAGGGGTTTATGAGCATGGCGGCAATTCTAATAGGCATTGTAGTGGGATACATAGTTGCTATTCCCCTGGGCAAGATTGATTTTGCTCCCGTAGCCGCAGCCGGATGGTTTTCCATTCCAACACCCTTTGAATATGGTTTAACCTTCCACTGGTCCGCCATTGTGGCCATGTTGATCATGTATATAGTTACAACAGTAGAGACTGTGGGTGACATTTCGGGAATTACCTGCGGGGGTGCAGGTAGAGAAGCAACAGATAAGGAATTATCAGGCGGAGTAATTGCTGATGGACTTATGAGCAGTTTTGCAGCCATCTTCAATGCCCTGCCGAACACTTCATACAGCCAGAATGTTGGTATAGTATCTTTTACAGGTGTGATGAGCCGTTATGTGGTTACCATAGGCGCTATTTTCTTGATTGCAGCGGCAATGTTTCCTAAATTAGGAGCTATAATAGCTGTTATGCCGCCAAGTGTGCTTGGCGGGGCAGCAGTAGTCATGTTTGCCATGATTGCCACTGCAGGCATAACACTTATTAGTCAAACTACATTAAACCGCAGGAACTTGCTTGTAGTCGCTGTAGCCCTTGGTCTCGGCCTTGGCTTAGGGACAGTGCCCAATGCCCTGCAGAATTTCCCAGAGTCAATCAGGCTGATATTTGCCGGTTCAGGTATTGTGGTTGCTGGTCTTGTAGCCCTTATATTAAATGTAATTTTACCTGTTGAGAAGACGGATCTTGCTGACGATAAAAAAGCTAAATGCTTGGAGGAGAAGGAGTAAGGAAAGGGGTTTATTTTCAGGAAGTCAGTGTTATACACCATTACATTGCAGTCATTGCATTGACTTCCTGAAAAAAGTCATTGGAATAATGAAAGGGGATAGTAGTTTGGAACTGGATTTTGCAAAAATACTGGAAAGGGCAGAAAGCTACAAACAGGACATGTCCAAATTTCTCAGGGACTTGATAGCTCTACCTGGTGAAAGCTGTGGGGAAGAAAACGTAATTAAGCGGATTAAAGAAGAAATGGAAAAGGTGGGGTTTGATAAGGTTGAGATAGACCCCATGGGGAATATACTGGGATACATAGGCAAGGGTAAACACCTGATTGCCATGGATGCCCATATAGACACTGTAGGCGTGGGTGACGTCAGCCTGTGGGACTATGACCCCTATGAAGGCTACGAGGATGATGAAATCATTATTGGCCGCGGGGCATCTGACCAGTTGGGGGGCATGGCTTCCATGGTCTATGCAGGTAAAGTCATAAAGGATTTAGGCCTTGAAGACGACTACACCCTGGTAGTGACAGGCACCGTGCAGGAAGAGGACTGTGACGGCCTGTGCTGGCAGTATATTATAGATCAAGATAAGCTGAAACCGGAATTTGTGGTCATAACCGAACCGACATCCTGCAACATATACAGGGGGCAGAGGGGCAGGATGGAAATCAAAGTGTCTACCCAGGGCTTGAGCTGTCATGGTTCTGCCCCAGAGCGCGGGGACAATGCCATATTCAAAATGGCGCCCATATTGATTGAGCTGAGGGCATTAAATGAAAACCTTATTGATCATGACTTTTTGGGTAAAGGCACCCTTACCGTGTCGGAGATATTTTTCTCTTCTCCCTCAAGATGTGCGGTGGCAGATGGCTGTACCATTTCAATTGATAGAAGACTTACTGCTGGAGAGACTTATGAATATGCCCTGCAGCAAATTAGGAATTTGCCTGCAGTAAAAGAGGCCAAGGCTAAAGTAGAGATGTATGATTACAGCAGACCTTCCTATACAGGGTTAATATATCCTACAAAATCATACTTCCCAACTTGGCTTATAGAAGAGGACCATCCTGCCACCCAGACTTTGGTGGAAGCATATGAGGGATTGTTTAAAGCCGAGCCCCTGGTTGACAAATGGACCTTTTCGACTAATGCGGTGTCCATCATGGGCAGGTACGGCATTCCCTGCATTGGTTTTGGACCAGGTCATGAAGACCAGGCCCATGCGCCTAATGAGAGAACCTGGAAGAGCGAGTTGGTTAAGTCAGCTGCCATGTATGCGGCTATACCTATGATCTATGTAAAAAAGCATGCTGACAAAATGCCGGTGGATACAAAGAATTTGGTTTAAATGGTCAGGGGACACACCTCCCTTGGTACGTAAACTCTTGGTATGGAGGAATGTCCCCAACGTAGGTCAGGGGACACACCTCCCTTGGTGCGTAAACTCTTGGTATGGAG
>JBFLYC010000015.1:58736-70291 GCA_040756735.1 Bacillota bacterium
AATGTCCCCAACGTAGGTCAGGGGACACACCTCCCTTGGTGCGTAAACTCTTGGTATGGAGGAATGTCCCCAATAAAATATAAAACAAGACACAAGGAGGAATTTTTTATGACAACTATGTTAAGAGGCAAGCATTTCATCACCACCCAGGAATGGACTGTTCCTGAGTTGGAGCGTATTTTTGAAGTGGCGGCGGATCTCAAAAGAAAATTCGCCATGGGAGAACCCCACAGGCTGCTTCAGGACAAAACGCTGTTTATGATCTTCTTTGACAACAGCACTAGGACCAGAAACTCTTTCGAAGCAGGTATGACACAGCTTGGCGGTCATGCCCATGACTTAACTCCTGATAAGCTGCAGATTTCCCATGGGGAAAATGCCAAGGACACTGCCAATGTTTTAAGCAGATTTGGTCATGCCATTGCTGTACGTCACTGCAGCTACAAGGAAGGCAACAAGTATTTAAGAGAAGTTGCTGAGCATAGCAAGGTGCCTGTTATCAATATGCAGTGCGATATTTATCACCCCTGCCAAATTTTAGCTGACTACCTTACTATCAGGGAAAGGTTCGGCCAAAATACCCGGGGGTTAAAGATAGGTGTTAGCTGGACTTCAGCGCCCAACTATGTAAGGCCCTTATCAGTTCCCCAGAGTCTGATCCTAATGATGCCCAGGTTTGGTCTGGATGTAACATTAGCCCATCCGCCAGAGTTTGAATTAATGCCCGAAATTGTTGAGCAGGCCAAGAAAAATGCTGAAGAAGCCGGAGTTAAATTTGAGATAACACATGAAATGGAAGGCGCTTTTGAAGATGCTGATATAGTTATTCCAAAGAGCTGGGGACCACTGGTATATACCCAGGATAAAAAGGAAGGCATTGACCTGATAGCAAAATATCCAAGCTGGTGCTGCGACAGCAAGATGATGTCCTTGACCAAGAAGCATGGCATCTACATGCATCCGCTGCCGGCAGACAGGGGCCGCGAAGTAACTGATGAAGTTATTGATGGACCGCAGTCTGTGGTGTATGATGAGGCAGAAAACCGCCTGCATGTGCAAAAAGCATTGATGGCATTGATTATGGGTGGAAGGCCGTAACAGGCGGTGTCAAAGGGACGGTTCTCTGTCACCTCAGGGGGTGTCAAAGGGACGGTTCTCTGTCACATTCTCTGTCGAATTACTAGCAGATGAAGGTCAGGGGACACACCAAACAAGGTCAGGGGACACACCTCTTTCAGAGGAATGTCCCCAACGTATGAATGTCCCCAACGTATGAATGTTCCCAACGTATGAACGCCTAGTTTGGAGGAATATCCCCAACGTATGCGTAAACTCTTGGTTTGTTAGAAGTTGATAGGGGAACAACGAGTTCCCCTATCAACCATTTAACGCAATCATCTTTTTATATTCATTATATTATGTATAGCAGAATGAATATTATATTCAGCAGCAAACGAAAAGAAATTGATTTTAATAAAAGTTAACTTACAACTAATTAATTAAATTTGAATAAATTTTTTGGCTAATAAGCAGGAAAATGATTTATTATATTGAAATAATATAGCGATAGGTTAAATATAATTAAACATAAGATTAGGTATAGTTTAACTATAAGGTAGGTGAACCGGCAGTGAGGAACGTGAAGCACCTGCAGTGCATTAAATGTAAGCAAACCTACCCGGCTCAACCAGGTATCTATACCTGTAGAGAGTGCGGGGCTGCAGGCATTTTAGATGTTGTTTATGATTATGATTATATTGCTGGCAGGGTCAACAAGAAGGTCTTGGCTGAGAGCAAGGAAAACAGCATGTGGCGGTATATTGATTTCTTGCCTGTTGAACCTGGAGGAGTTAAACCTCCTTTAAGGGTAGGCTGGAGTCCCCTGTATAAAGCTGAAAGGCTTGGGGAAAAGTTTGGAGTTCCTGATCTTTGGCTCAAGGATGACGGGATTAACCCTACAGGAAGCTTAAAAGATAGGCCTTCAGCCATTGCTGTTACTAAGGCCATGGAGGAAGGAGCAGATACGGTAGCCTGCTCATCCACGGGCAATGCCGCTTCTTCACTGGCCGGCAGTGCAGCTTCTGCCGGACTGAAGAGCGTAATCTTTGTCCCAGGGAGGGCTCCTCAAGGAAAGGTTGCCCAGTTAAAGATTTTTGGCGCCCTTGTCATCAGCGTTCAGGGCAGTTATCAGGAAGCTTTTGAATTATCAGCCCATGCCATAGCAAAGTATGGCTGGTACAATAGGAATGCTGCCATTAACCCGTACCTTGTAGAAGGCAAAAAAACAGTTGCCCTTGAGATTGCAGAGCAGTTAGGCTGGCAGGCGCCTGACTGGGTAGTGGTATCTGTGGGAGACGGATGCACCCTGGCAGGGGTATGGAAGGGCTTTAAAGACCTTTATGAAACCGGTTTTATAAATAAACTTCCAAGAATTCTTTCTGTACAGTCTGAAGGATGTTATCCAATTAACAGGGCTTTTCAGAACAATAGTCAGTGGGAGCCCATGGAAGAAAACACACTGGCCGACAGTATTGCCGTAGGCGTACCCAGAAATCCCGACAAATGCCTGCTTGGAATTAGAGACTCTAAGGGGGCAGCGGTAAATGTTGCAGATGAAGAAATACTAGAGGCCATGAGAAATATAGGCAACTTTGCCGGAGTGTTTGGCGAACCCGCAGGCGTTACAGCCTTTGCAGGGCTTAAAAAAGCCGTAAAGGAAGGAATTGTAGACAGTAAAGAAACTGTTGTAAGCATTGTGACCGGGAATGGATTGAAAGACACGGCGAATGGAATTAAAGCAGCAGGGGAACCGATTAAAGTTCCACCAAGTTTGCAAGAGTTGGAAAAAGTATTGACATCGCTAGGACAGATTTAAATTGACATCAAGATAATGGAGGAGGAATCGTTGTGGGCAAAACTATAGTTGTAGCTCTGGGCGGCAACGCAATTTTACAGCCCAAGCAAAAAGGAACCTATGAAGAACAATTGGCAAATGTGCAAATAACCTGTTCTCATATAGCCCAGTTGATTAAAGAGGGTTACAGGGTTATTATTACTCACGGAAATGGTCCGCAGGTAGGCAATATTTTGGTGCAAAATACTGAAGCAAGGCATAAAGTGCCACCCATGCCCCTTTTTGTCTGCGGCGCTGAAAGCCAGGGAATGCTCGGGTATATGATTACACAAAGTCTTGCCAACATTTTGGTCAGGGAGGGATTGGACAAGAAAATATGCACTGTGGTAACTCAAGTCCTGGTAGATAAAAACGACCCTGCTTTCGCTAACCCCACCAAACCCGTGGGAGCTTTTGTCTCGAAAGAGGAAGCAGCAGAAATCATGGCTCAGACAGGGGAAACCTGGATTGAGGACAGCGGTAGAGGCTGGAGAAAGGTTGTTTATTCTCCAAAACCGATGAAAATAGTTGAGCTTCCAATTATCAAAGCCCTGGTTAAAGAAGGTTATGTAGTTGTTGCATCAGGAGGCGGCGGTATCCCAGTTGTAGAGGAAGAAGGTTTGCTTAGAGGAGTTGAAGCTGTAATTGATAAGGACCGTGCCGGCAGCTTGCTGGCGCAGCAGTTGGGAGCAGATTTTCTTATGATTCTCACCGATGTCCCCCAGGTGGCGATCAACTTTGGGAAACCAGACCAGCTAAATCTTGATACTCTAACCACCGATGAAGCAAGAGTTTATCTGGAACAAGGGCAATTTGGCAAGGGCAGCATGGGGCCAAAGGTTGAAGCTGCCGTTGAATTTGTTGAAAGGGGCGGCCAGGCAATCATCGCCTCCCTGGAACAGTTGAAAGAAGCCTTGGAAGGCAAATCTGGAACAAGATTTATTAAAGGTTAATATTAGGAGGTTTCACACTCATGGAAAAACATAAAATACCCTTTGGACCGACTTATGAAGAAATGCTTCATCCTGAAAAAATTGATAAAGATGTAAGGCAAAAAGCATTAAAAGCTAAAGAAGAAAATGAATTAGATCCCATCAATTTATTTAATATTACCTGGAAAAATGAAAACAATGAAGTAAACAAAGTAGTGCTGCCCAAGGAACTCACAGGTGTGGATGCCAACATTGTAGTTATGTTGGGAACTTATTTTCCCTCCGGTTCTCATAAGGTGGGCCCAGCTTATTCCACATTAATGGAAGGCTGTGTTGACGGGGATATTATTCCAGGAGAACACACTATTTTAGGTCCTTCTACCGGTAATTTCGGCATTGGCGTTTCCTATATCTGCAACTTGATGGGCTATGACGCCATTGTGATCATGCCTGACAATATGAGCAAGGAAAGGTACGAAAGGATTCAAAAGTACGGCGCCAAATTGGATTTAACTCCTGGCACAGAATCCGACGTTATTTTAACCCTGCAAAGAACCTATGAATTAAAGAAAAATCCTCAAAACAGACCCCTGGCCCAGTTTGAACTGCTGCCCAATTACCGTTTCCACAGGTATGTTACCGGCAATTCTGCCATTGAAGCAGTCAAGGGCATCGGCAACGGCCGTATTGCCTGCTTTACTTCAGCCCCAGGCTCTGCAGGCACTATCGCCGCAGGGGACCAGATTAAGGTCGCTTTTCCTGAGTGCAAAGTGGCTGCTTTAGAGCCTTATGAGTGCTCTACCTTGGCTACCGGCGGTCTGGGACAGCACAGAATAGAGGGTATTGGGGACAAGATGTGTACACTCATCCATAACGTGCTGACCACAGATTTTGTTACTTTAATTTATGATGATGAATGTGTCAAGGGCTTGAAGATTATTCAGGAAGGAACTGAAGTTCTGGTTAAAAACGGCGTCCCGGAAGAAGCTGCCAAACAGTTGATCAATAAGTTTGGTGTATCTTCCATTTGTAATATTCTTGGAGCCATCAAAATGGCCAAGTACCTGCGTTTAGGTCCTGATGACAATGTGTTAACCATTGCCACAGATGGTTTTGACCGCTATCCTTCAGTTATTGAAGATTTGGAAGCAAGATACCTGGAAATCGAAGATTTTGTTATTGAGAGATGGTTTAGAGATATTTTCCTCAAGGCCAATGAAGAGCATGTTTATGACTTCCGTAAACCCGAAGCCAAACAAAGACTCTTTGCCCAGAAGGAAAAAGACTGGCTGCCCTTTGGCTACAGCAAAGAGTATATGGATTCAATGAAAAGCATGGATTTCTGGGAAGAAGAATTTGCAAAAATCAACAAGTATGATAAACTGATTAAGGAATTAAGGAGCTAGGGGGATCCTGGTGATGAATGCTTTTTGTCAGCTTGCAGCTATTCTAAATAAAGGCGATAAAGCAGTCCTTTTAACTTTAATCAAGGAACAAGGCCTTACCAGGGGTTTAGCCGGTAGGAAAGTTATATATGATTTTTATGGAAATATTATGTCTAGTGAGCTTCCGGATAACTTAACCGGCCTGGTTGCCCCATGTGTTAGTGACTTTATCAAAGGTAAGGCTCAGGCTGTCACTGAAGTTTTGCAGGCTGATGAAGGGTCATATGAAGTATATATGGAGAAATACATTCCAGCGCCGAAAGCTTTGATTTTCGGCGCCGGCCATGTTTCTCAACCTACTTCTCACCTTTTGAAAACCATTGGATTTAATGTAACGGTCATTGATGACAGGATTTCCTTTGCCAACAGGGAACGTTTTCCTGATGCAGATGAAATTATTGTAGATAGTTTTGAAAAGGTGGCACAGGATATTGAAGTTGATGCAAATACCTGGGTTATCCTGCTTACCAGGGGGCACCACCATGATTTTGTCTGCCTGGAAAAGCTCATAGACAAGCCTGCAGCTTATTTTGGCATGATAGGCAGCAGGCGCAGGGCTGCAACAATCAGGGAGCAGCTTTTAGAGGCTGGTAAACCCAGGGAAAAAGTAGACAAGCTTTACTGCCCCATAGGGTTAAATATTGGCGCAGAGACTCCCGAGGAACTTGCTGTCTCCATTGTTTCGCAGATAATTGCTGTAAAATACAATAAGGAAGCAGGAGTGTGATGCAAACATGTCCTGGGAAATAGTCCAAACAATAGCGTATGATCAGGAGATTGGGCCAATACCTAAAGCCCTGGTCACCATTATCAAAAGAGCCGGTTCCGCCCCGAGAAATGTCGGCAGCAAGATGCTGGTACTGGCGGACGGAAGGCTTATTGGGACCATTGGAGGCGGCTGCGTTGAGGCTGAGGTCAGGCAAAAAGCCCTGGAAGTAATAAGCACGGGTGAACCGGCAACTTACAGTGTAGAACTTACAGCAGATCAGGCTGAAGAAGAAGGTATGGTCTGCGGTGGTAAAGTGGAATTGTTTATAGAAAAAATTAACTAATGTAAGTGAAAATAACTGATATAAGTGGGTTGCTTGAGCAAAAAGCTTGGCAGCTCTTTTTATTTATTTCCAGCAGGAGTTATTATGTCACTTACCGAAATTAACAGGGTAATGGATTTACATAACATTTAAGGATTTAGTTAAGCTTTAGGAGGTACATAATTCATGAGAAAAGTATTACTGTTTTTGGGGGTACTGCTTATTGCAGCCTGTATTATCGTCTTTCCTGTTTCTGCACAGGGCGCAGAGTTAAAAATTCCAGTTGACCTGGACGGATTACCTGTTGCTTTTGATGATGTTCAGCCGGCTCTCCTGGACAGCCGCGTTCTAGTTCCCTTCAGGTCTATTGCTGAGGCTTTGAATGTGCAGGTTCACTGGGACGGGGATAACCAGAAAATTTTTGCAGCAGGGGCTAAAACCCAGGTAGAGCTTCAAATTGGAAACTCATGGGCCTATCGTAACGGCAGTGAAATTATCCTGGATGTTCCTCCTGTGATCATCAACGGCAGGACTTTAATACCCCTGCGTTTTTTCAGTGAAGCCTTTGGCTGCACGGTGAACTGGCTGGGTTTTGAGCTGGGCGTTAAAATTGTTTCACCCCGCATGGAAATGGCGTCTATAGGTTTTTATGCTTTAGGCGACAGCAGGACAAGCAGTTGGACCAACCTCTTTGGGCGTCCATATCCAGAGGTTGGCGAGGATAATACAGATGCTGTCAGTGAACTGGCCCTGGGCTGGTACAGTATTGATGCGCAGGGCAGCTTGTTGACCAGGAGTCTTACAGGCTGGCAGAGACCGGCAGGTTGGGAAGAGGTCTTAAAAGCTGCCGGAGAGTACAACCTCAAGACTGAAATGGTAATCCATGTGACAAACAAGGACAGGCTGATTACATCTTTCCTTGGAGATGGAACAGCCGTTAAAAGGTTAATAGCTGGCATTATGGAAGAAGTAAAGGTGTATGACGGGGTAAACCTGAATTTTGAGGGCCTCGGGCTGTCGGAAAAGGGCGACGACCTTAGAGCTGTGCAGGATATGTTTACTGGTTTTGTCAAACTGCTGGCAGCTGAATTGCAGCCGGCAGGCAAAAGCTTGACCCTGACTATCCATGCTCCTAACAGCGCCTATAAGGGGTATGATTACAAGTCCCTGGGTGAATCTGCCGACCGCATTGTCATCATGGCCTATGACTACGGCCCAAAACCCGAACCGGTCAACATGGTTCTGCAGGCAGTGGAAATGGCCAGGGCAGCAGTGCCTGCTGAGAAGCTCATCCTTGGTATTTCAGCCCCCTACGAAAACTCGGAAAGTATACTAACCAAGGTTGGCATTGCCAAACGTTATGGTCTTGGCGGCATTGCCATCTGGAGGCTTGGCCTGGTTCCTGCAGATATGTGGGACGCTTTAAGGAGTACAATTACAGCAGTAAGTGCACATTAAGGAATAACACAATCATTTTCTCCTGAATTCTTTCATTATTTAGCTTAGAGGTGTATATAAATGTTTACGCTGATAAAAGATGCAGACTGGGTTTTGACCTTTGATAAGGACAATCATCGTATTAAGAATGGTTCTTTGCTCATTGAGGATAACAAAATCCTTGAGGTAGGAAAAGACCTGCAAATCCCTGAAGGGGCAGTAGGGGCAAAAGTGATAGACGCAAGGGGCAAAATCCTCATGCCTGGTATGGTCAATACCCACCATCACCTTTACCAGACCCTTACCAGAAATATTCCTCAGATACAGGATATTCCTCTTTTCCCCTGGCTGCTCAAGCTATACGAAATATGGAAAAGGCTTACTCCCGAAGCAGTCAAGTACGGTACCCTGGTAGGATTAGGTGAGCTCCTGAAAACAGGCTGTACCACCAGTTCAGATCACCACTATGTTTTTCCTGAGGGTCAGTCGGAGGAATTGATAGATATTCAGATAGAAGCAGCATCACAGCTTGGCATCAGGTTTCATCCCTGCAGGGGCAGCATGTCTCTTGGCAGGGAGCAGGGAGGGCTGCCTCCAAATAGTGTTGTCCAATCAGAAGATGCAATACTTGCCGATTGCGAGCGCTTGATCACAAAATACCATGATCCAGGTCCCTACTCAATGTGCCAAATTGTTTTAGCCCCCTGCTCGCCCTTTTCGGTTACGGGCAAGCTCATGGAGGACAGCGCCCGGCTTGCCAGGAAGCATAAGGTAATGCTGCATACCCACCTGGCCGAGACACGAGATGAAGAAGACTTTTGTCTTGAGAAATTCGGCCTGCGCCCTGTAGAGTATATGCATAAGTTGGGCTGGCTTGGCGAGGATGTATGGTTTGCCCACGCAGTTCACCTGAATGATGAAGAGATAAAAGTCATTGGAGAAACAAAAACAGGAGTAGCCCACTGCCCGGTATCCAACATGAAGCTAAACTCAGGAGTCTGCAGGGTCAAGGAACTCTTGAAGGCTGGCGCCAGGGTTGGTCTGGCTGTTGACGGCAGCGCCAGTAACGATTCTTCCAACATATGGGGCGAAGTGCGGGTTGCTTACCTGCTGCAAAAACTAGTCTTGGGGCCATACGGGCTCCCTGCCGGAGAAATACTGAGGATGGCCACAGTTGGTGGAGCGCAGGTTTTAGGCAGGACTGACATAGGTTCATTAGAACCCGGGAAAGCTGCAGACATGATACTTATTGACTTTGAGCAGCTTGCCTTTGCAGGCGGGCAGCATGACCCGGCAGCCGCTATCGTCAATTCAGGCAACTCCAATCTGGTGGATATGACCATTGTAAACGGCAGGGTAGTTGTAGACAAAGGCCGCCTGGTCAATGTTGATGAGGAAAAAATAGTCCACGAGGCAAATAGGGTGTCGAGAGAACTATTGGATTAATAATATTATTTTGCCAATTTTTCTAGCTTATCAACCCTGGTTACAAGGTAGCTGGTATCATTTGAAATGTCCTCAACTTTGCCTTCAAGTTTGTCAAACCTGGTGTCAAGGTTTTCAACTTTGCCTTCAAGTTTGTCAAACCTGGTATCAAGGCTTTCAACTTTGCCTTCAAGTATATCAAACCTGGTATCAAGGCTTTCAACTTTGCCTTCAAGTTTGTCAAACCTGGTATCAAGGTTTTCAACTTTGCCTTCAAGTTTGTCAAACCTGGTATCAAGGCTTTCAACTTTGCCCTCAAGTTTGTCAAACCTGGTATCAAGGCTTTCAACTTTGCCCTCAAGTTTGTCAAACCTGGTATCAAGGCTTTCAACTTTGCCCTCAAGTTTGTCAAACCTGGTATCAAGGTTTTCAACTTTGTCCTCAAGTTTGTCAAACCTGGTATCAAGGCTTTCAACTTTGCCTTCAAGTTTGTCAAACCTGGTATCAAGGTTTTCAACTTTAACTTCAAGTTTATTTAGCTTTATAGCATGCTCATCTAGCTTATTACCGTGGACCTTTAAAATGGCTTCTATATTAGCAAATTTTTCATCGTGGAGCTTCAGTGCATCACATATAATACCAAACTTATTATGCATACTATCTTCCATTTTGATAATAGAGTTAGTATTTTCTTGAACCTGTTTATCAATACTTTCAACCTTTTGATCAATATTTGCAATTTTTTGGGCAATCAGCTCTAAAAGGTCTCTCTCAGTCATATTGTTTCGTTCCTTGCTTATTTTCATTATACCTACATTTTATCAAGAAAAGAAAATGCAGTAAAGTATTATAGGAAAGATGCTCTTCTTTCCGCTGCTTTTTTTAAGCACTACTTTCGCACCCAAGAACTTGATTGAAAAAGGCTGCTTCAAGGTCGCAGCCACCATCAATCCTGCCACATATATTTTTGATGGAATACGCGCACTGCTGATTCAAGGCTATATGCCATCCTATGTTGCGTATGGGCTTTTAATAGGATTCGGCCAAGCATTGATCACCATTACCTTTGCAACAGTATATGCCCGCAAGGCATTTAATGGGTAATACTATAATAGTTGTCAGGGCTTTGACTGTCGAAATACTAATATCAGTTTTTATAAACACCGAAACATGATGGATAAGGGGTCTTCTTAAAAGAAAAAAATGTAAAATTATTGTAGAAACTATAAAAATATAGAGGAATTTCCATTATTAATGAAGAATAATTTTAATTAGTTGGATAATTTTGGGGGTGAGGTAAATTCATATTGAAATATATCTAGATTTCGATGAAAAAGGATTAGAGTTGCCTATTCATTATAATTATACGGTTCAAGGTGCTATTTATAATTCAATAGATAAAGAGTTAGCTGCTTTTCTACATGACCAAGGATTTACGGTAGGAAGCCGAAATTTTAAAATGTTTTCATTTTCCCGTTTAAATGGATCTTTTCGAATTCAAGATAAAAGTAATACCATTACTTTTGCTGATGAAGTGAGACTGGTGATCTCTTCCCCTATCAATGATTTTTGTCAGTCACTAGTTAATATTTTGTTAACCCGTGGATTTGTATTATTTGGAGAAAATAGAGTAAAAGTAAAAAAAGTCTACCTGAAAAAGATGGAGGTTTCAGGAGAAAAAGTGGTTGTTAAAACGCTTTCACCAATTGTCCTTTATAGTACTCTGCTCCGGCCTGATGGGCGTAAATATACCTGTTATTTTCAACCTGGTGACCCTGATTATGAACATTTACTCGCGGAAAATTTACGAAAAAAATATCAAGCTATTTATGGAAAGGACGCTCCTTGGGGAGACGTAAAGGTGAAATCTATTGGAAGGCCAAAACTGGCTGTAATTAAATATAAAGATTTTATTATTAAAGGTTATTCAGGAAAGTTAGAGCTGCGGGGTCCTCAAGAATTATTGCAAATTGGGGTGGACAGCGGCTTAGGCAGCAAAAACAGCCAGGGATTTGGTTGTGTGGAAATTGAGGAAGTAAAACAGAAGGAATAAAAATTCCTTCTGTTTTGAAAATCCTTATAGGTAGACTAATGTTCAATCTTAGAGTTATTAAAAATAATCACATATTTCAATTCCTTCTAGGTATTTATCTTTTCTAAGTATATTATATAATTTTAAGATTTTGTATATGCATTATAATTACAAGAATAGAAAAAATTATTTGACAATATTGCCAAAATTATTCGACCTGTGCAATAGGATACGCTTCGATAGCTAACCTATAATTCTGCAGACACAATAAATTTTGCTGGACATTCACCGTCCCATCTGTTATGGTAAACGGGGAGGTGGATAAATATGGGTAAAGTAAATATCCGCATTAATATTGAC
>JBFLYC010000016.1:0-69626 GCA_040756735.1 Bacillota bacterium
ATTGTATCAAAAGGGCGGGAATTCCTGCTCTTTTTTTATCTTTTGTGATAAGTTTTTCGCATATATGTTTACTTTTAATAAAACAATTGTAATGCTACTGTAATGTGAAATTCTCCTGTTATTGTTCCTAGTTTATTTTGAAAAACTATCCTAATATCTGGTAAAATCCTCCTGCTATAATTTGCAGTTTATTCCTAGTTTATTTTGAAAATCGACATTTCACCAAACATCTGATCAGGATATACCAATGGACCATATGTTGCATACGAATTACCTTGCTTCAGAGCTTGATAATACTTTTCAAGACTAAACTGTCCAGTGACATGGGCAATGGTTCTGGCATTTCCAGAACGATACAACCATACATCATGTACATCGCTGCCTCCGGTGAGATAGTACTTTTTACCTTCGCTCCAAAAGTCCCAGGCTTTTTGCAGAGCACGATAATTATCTCTGGCACGAATTGCAGCGTTTATTTCAATTAAATCAAAATCTGGATCAAATCCCCCCGGAACCATGTCCTTTTCTAAATTATAGAAATATCCATAAGAGATATATGGATGAGCAATAATAATCAATGCGTTCAACTTCCTGCCCTCAGCAAAAATTTCGCTAACAGTACCTGCTGGATTAATATTGACAGGCTTATCCAAAGGAATGGGCAGCATATTGATGTGGCCCCAGTTGGGCGACACTTCAATTGAGGAAATAAATGGTATGCCCCTCCCTGATGCCAATTCCTTAATCTTTTTATTATTGGCAATGGAATCATGATCACTGACGAAGATTATATCCAAACCGCTGGCAAGCTGGGATCGAACCAGATAATCCGGAGGTGTTACCCCATCCAGAATATCCGAGTGATGGTGCAGGTCGGCAGAATACCATCCCTCTCTTGGAAGATCAATCAATACTTCTAAAGCTTGAGAAAGTGTATGTATGCCTTCTGGTTCGACAGTGAGACTTACTTTGTCCTCCTTGGATATAAACCCGGCTCCCTTGGACAAGGTTAAAACATAGTCACCAGGCGCTAGAAGAAATTCGGCCTGCCCAATATTGTCAAGCTTGGTAAAGAAGGTTTTCGCCCCTACATATCCTACCAGGATTTCCGGTCCTTCAGTTATCTCAACCCTGGCATCAAGAGGTTCACCTGTGTTCTTTCCCTTTATCTCAAGGATTACAGTTCCACCCTTTTGTAGATCATCAAAGGTGATTTCAGATATTTTGTCCTGCTCAATGGTTACATCTCTTTTGGCGCTGATGGAGTAGCCTTTAGCCACTGCATGCACTAAATACTTTCCTGGTGGAAGCTTAAAACTGTATGCCCCATCCGAACCCACATCCCAGACATACAGCATTTCCTTACCATTTTCAGCAACTTTTTCCACAATAATAATGGGTTTATCTATCTTACTTCCACCCGTGGTCACTACTTGCCCTTTTAGAGTGCCAACTGTCTCATTTTTAATTCCCACGTTAAATTCAAGAATTTCTGATGCACTACCAACATCAGCAAACTGAACCCATGCATCAAATACCTTAACTTCACCTGGAGCAATGTTATGATTGTAGTACAAGTCCTTCCAACCTGTACCATAGGCAAAATCAGTAAAACCCGGATAATGCAGGGCCATTGTCCAGGCCTCATCATATCCCAACACAAAATCGCCATACCAGCTTTGGGCAACCTGGTCATAGCCTGGTTGTTCACTGCCAAAAGGCCCAAACATATAACCGCTAAGCGTACACAGAGAATATCCAGAGATCAAACCTTCATAGGTCTTAGTTCCATTGTTTGTCATTAAGGTACTGATTTTAAGTATCTTGCTTCCAGCTTCTACGGTATAAGTGGTAACTAAATCCACACCTTCCGCATAGTCCCGCTCAACTTTGATCACTGCTCTGGCAGGGTTGTTCTCCACTACTTCAACGCGCTGGTAGGTGCTAGGCCAAGCGGACCACCCATTAGGCAAGAAATCAATCAAAGCCGTTCTATTATCAGTCCATTCGCCATTTACTAAGATCGCTGTGTCTACTATAGACCCATGGGGAACACCCCATGGCGGCGCTGTCCCAACAGCAAAACTTATCTTAAAATATTCATTTGTTACAGTAATATCCCTATCACTAAGGGCAGCGCCATTAACAATGGTAGTTGGTCCAATAACTACATCCACCTTACCTGCAGGCACTTCTGCTGCACTGCCAATCATAGAAATGCAAAGTACAATCAACGCCATCAACAACAAAACTCTGCTTTTTTTCACCCCATCCATCTCCTTTCATAAAAGTTTACAAATACTCTAACAGTAAATAAATCTAAATCCTCCTTTCTATCTTTTAAAATTTTCACAAAATTCTCTATAGAAAATTATACCAAAGGATGAGCGCTTTTTTGCTTATGCAATTAGACTAAATTTTCTGAAGAATATGTGCTATTTGCACAAAAATAAGGATGCCTTATATAAAGGCATCCTTTTTACCCAATGATTTAACTATTAGAATTCCCATATCTAGCGCCTATTTCCTATTTCTAAATAAGCGCATCCCTAGATTTATTAAGTATCATATTTAATCAATTAGTACACTACGCAATTCGGGACTCCAATGCACCTTGGCTCCAAGGTATTCTCCCACATACCTGGCAGGCGCTAAAGTACGGCTGTGATTAATAACTGGTATTGTGTCCATGGTATTGACTTCCCCATTAACAATGGCATTGGGGCTATTAACAGTAAACTGAATTGTCCTGCCATGTCCTGAAATTAAAATTTCTCTGGTTAACGGATTATAATGTACAATGGCTCCCATGGACTCTGCAATGGCCCTTAGGGGAACCATGAGCCGGTTATTACCATCTATAAAGGGCGGAGAATCAAAACTGATAGGATTGCCGGACACTTTGACAGCAATTTGTTCACCCAGGGCATATCCCCTTCTGGGAATATGATCATAAATTAAATACTTTTTCCGCTCTTCCTTAAACTTGGCTAACTGCGGCTCATACTTTTGTTCAATCTGCTGGGGAGTAAGCTTTTCTTCAAGGTACTGCCCAATCTTATCCGTACCCATTATCTTATCAAACATAATAATACTTTGCCCGCTCTTTGGAACCTTGAAATCACTTAGAATGCGTGCATAGGATAAAGCATAAATCCCTGACCGCGCCGGGTTAAAGGAATATGGATCAATGATGTTCAACCTTACCCCCCCTGCTTCACCCCGCATCTCAGGTATAAATGTTACACCTTGAAGTCCAGCTTGATTGAGCAGGTCAGCAAATTTAGATGGGTCTATACCTCTACCTCCAATCCACTTAAACTGATCAGCTTGAAATATGCCTGTACCTTCTCCTAATCCGGTAGCCATATAGCCAAAGACAGAAGCAAGGTCTGGAATATTAGGAGAAGTCTGGACCCACTGCAAACCAGTATCCATGAAAAGCATTGATCTGGTATATCCCTCCATGGCTACCACAGTAAGATTTGCCCCAATCTGCCTGTTGAAATAGAAAGCCAGTTCGCCAATGGTCATCCCATGAGCCATGGGCAAATTATCTATGCCAACAAAGGACTTAAATTTATCTTCCAATACCGGTCCTTCTACAATGAGGCCTCCAACCGGGTTAGGCCTGTCAAGGACTATGATGGATTTACCGTACTTTTGAGCCGCCACCATACTATAGTTTAAGGTAGAGATATACGTATATGTTCTTGAGCCGATGTCTTGCATGTCAAAAACCAGAACATCCACATTGCGCAGCATAGCCTCAGTCGGCATACGAGTACTCCCGTACAAACTGTAAACAGGAATGCCCAGTTTCTTATGTACATATGATTCCACATATTCTCCAGCTTTAGCTATACCGTCAATACCATGTTCAGGACCATATAAAGCCACCAGGTTGATGGACTTGTCCTCAGCAAAAATATCTACTAAACTCCTGCCCTTGCTGTCAACTCCGCTTTGATTGGTAATCAATCCAACTCTTTTGCCCTGGAGTAAATGATAATATTTTTCCAGCAATACTTCATTGCCTAACTTAAACTTCGGGGTTTCAGCGCTTCCCGAAAAGCTAAAAGTTAAAACTAAGACTAGTATGAAAGCTGTAATTCTTAATAGATATTTCATTTATGCCTCTCCTTCTCTGGTGTGTTTTATATAGTGCACAATTAATAAATTCGCCTTTACCATTGCAATATCCTTTTTAAAAAACAAAAAAGTGCAGGCCCCTAAAAAGCCTGACCGGGGCCTGTAATAAGCCTAAGATTTATAACTTTACTTATATGCCGGAATACCTATAAGGTCATCTAAGGCAACAAATTCATATCCTTGTACTCTTAAAGTGTAGATTATTTCTGGCAGAGCCTGTACAGTTGCGGCCATGCTCTGACCTTCTCCTCCAGCTGAGTGAAACAATAGAATTGCACCTGGTTTAACATCAGGTAGTGTATTAATTAAGATCTGATCTACATCTCTGTCACGCCAGTCCACGGAATCCACGTTCCAGTTAATTATCTTGTAGTTTACTTTTTTCATATACTCCAAGGACTCCCTGGAAACTGCGCCATAAGGGGGCCTTATTAGTGCAGTGTTTTTGCCGGTAATCTCATGAAGAATTCTCTCTGTATTGGATATCTCCTGCTCCAGGCGCTCCCTACTCACTTTTGCCAGATTAGGATGAGACCAAGAATGGTTGCCAATTAGATGACCTTCTTTAAATATGCGGTCAACCACCCAAGAATACCTGGCAGACCTCTCCCCTATTAAAAAGAAAGTTGCAGGGACTTTATATTGCTTTAGGACATCTAAAACTTGAGGCGTATATTTTCCATCAGGTCCATCATCAAATGTCAAAGCAACTCGATTGGTATTAGTCGGTCCAGACAGGTAAAAATCACCTCTGAATTCTTTGGCCAAATATGCAATTGAATTCATATAAGACTCCGAAGGTGACTGCTGTACCTTTGGTTCAAGTTTTGGAATTTTAAGAACTTGTCCAACATATAGCAAGTCCCAGTTGGTTATACTGTTTGCGTTGGCCAAGGCCTCCATAGTGACACCAAGCTTCTGTGAGATCAAGAACAGGCTGTCTCCAGGCTTAACAACATACATGTTATTAAGGGACTGCTGCTGTTTTCCTGGAATAATCAATACTTGTCTTGGAAATATTCTTTCTGGATTGCGCAGGTTATTTTTGGCAACTATCTCACTAACTGTTACCCCATATTTCTGGGCAATCACAAACAAACTTTCCCCGGGTGCTACTCTATGCACCTGAGCTGCATAAATTACATCGGAATTAAATATCACAAGAAATAAAAATATGCATAATAAAGATTTAACTATCCTTTTCATTGGGCCTCCTACCTCCCTTCTTAGCGCGGCATGTTTTAGATGAATCTACAATCTTTAATAGTTCTTCAGAGAATAAAATTTCTCGTAAAAAAACCATACACCTTCAAGTAAGTTGTGGGAGTAGAGGCAGCAGCATACAAATTTGCGTAATTGAGTAATTCTTGCAAGAATTATCATATTTACTGCCAGATCACATACAGAGAAGTTTTTTTCTGGACCTTTAGGGAAAAGCTAAATTATAATGAAAACTCAAAAAGGTGAGGATAATGCAAACAGTTTGGAAGGGATCAATTAGTTTCGGACTTTTAAATGTACCTGTGAGAATGAGTACGGCAACTGTGAGGGAAAACATAAGTTTTAAGCTCCTGCATGCAAAATGCCATACACCCTTAATGCAAAAACGCTTTTGCCCTAATTGCAACAGCGAAGTTGATTACGAAGACACTGTGAGAGGATATGAGTATGAGGATAACAAGTATGTGATAATTAAAAATGAAGATTTAGAAGCAATCCCTGTAGAAAGCACAAGGACCATTGATATTGTTGATTTTATAAAGCTAGAAGAAGTTGACCCTATATATTATGATAAAACCTATTACCTCAGGCCAGGGGAGGGCGGAGAAAAGCCTTACCTCATTTTGCGTAATGCCATGCAAAAAACAGGAAGGGTAGCTGTGGCAAAGGTTACCATACGCCAAAAGGAACACCTGGCATTAATTCGCCTCATCGGTAATGCCTTAGGCTTGGAAACAATGTTTTTCCCTGATGAAGTTCGAAGTGTCCATGAGCTTGGAATAGAAAACCTTGAAAAAAAAATTCAGATCAGAGGGGCCGAAATGGATATGGCTGTGCAGCTTGTAGAGAATTTGACAGCTGAATTTAATCCGGAAAAATATCATGACGAATACCGAGAGGAACTCTTAAAAATAATCCGGGCTAAAGTTGAAGGCAAAGAGATTAAGGAACCTGCCCCTGTGCTGCCAAAAACCCAGGTTTTAGACCTGATGGAAAAACTCCGTGCCAGTGTGGAAGCCACTAAAAAGGAAGAACCTAGAACTGGCAAAGCACAACCCAAAGAACCAGCCAAGAAAAAAAGAAAAACTGTATGATAGATCAACATCTTTCTGAATATGCTGTTTCATACCTTTTAGTTTATAATGTAAGTGCTGGGAGTTTTTGCTGCTTGTCCAATACTCCTTGAAAAAGGTCTCCATACATTTCCAGTCTGGGAAAAATTGTCTGAATTGTGAATTTAGTTGGTACTAAAGCCGGATCCTCCAATTCCTTCCATAAGATAGGTGTAGAAACTGTAGCCTCAGGGCTTGGACGAAGGCTGTAGGGAGCCGGAATTGTTTTACCGCTGGCATTTTGCACTGCATCTAAATAGACTTTATCACCCCTGCGTTTTATACTGCGCACTGTGGTGGCTAGACCTGACTCATAGCTTTCTATAATTTGGCATAGTTTTAGCAAAAATTCACGTACCTGCGAAAAAGAATAAACGGGTTTAATGGGGATATAGATATGAATGCCCGACATACCTGAAGTCTTAGGAAAACCATGTAAATTAAGCTCATCCAAAAGCGCCTTAAAAAGCTTGGCAACTTTAACAGCTTCTGTAAAGCCTGTATTACCCGAAGGATCAATATCAAGTACAGCAATATCAGGGTGTTTTAAGTAGGGCAGGCGCGCAAACCAGGTGTGCATCTCTATACAGGCCCGATTAACAATCCAAATTAGACTTGGAGTATCATTAATAATGCACCAGTTTACTACTCCTTTTCTATCGGAAGCAATGGGGGTTGTCTGCAGCCAGGCGGGGGCTTCCTTGGGACACTCCTTCTGATAAAAGCTTTTTCCGGATATTCCATCAGGATATGGCTTCATGGAAAATGGACGGCCTCTGATATGAGCAAGTAAAATAGGAGCTACTTGTATGTAGTACTTAATCAAGTCTGCCTTAGTAAGTCCAAGCTCTGGCCAGAATACCTTGTCTAGATTTGTTACTTTTACTTCTTTGCCTTCTATATACAGGTTATTCATCATAGTTGCTTATCTCCTAGCAATACAAAACATTATGTGAATTTATAATACTTTGATTTATTATTTGCCTTAACTAAAATAAAAATAAGGAAAATAAGAAAAGGGGACACACCAAACAAGGTCAGGGGACACACCTCCTTCGGAGGAATGTCCCCAACGTATGAATGTCCCCAACTTAAAAACCGAAAGGGTTTATTTATTTTTATTTCATCCAATAGGCATTAGTAAATTAACCGCTGACTGCCTCTCCTTTATCCTTAGCAGGCGTTCCTTTATCATCAATTTTTTCCATGGTGATGCCGGTAAAGCCATAAAAGGCTGATACAATTGGATTAAGCAGGTTAAGGAAAGCAAAGGGCAGGTACGCAAAGGGGTGTACCCCTAAAGTAGCAAACATAAAGGCGCCGCAAGTGTTCCATGGTATCAATGCAGACGTCATGGTTCCTGAATCTTCCAAAACACGGGATAGGTTTTTGGGATGAAGTCCCTTATCCTTGTAAGCAGGGGCATACATTCTTCCAGGAATTACAATTGCTAGATACTGGTCTGCAGCAATCAAGTTGATACCAATACAGGTAAGAATTGTGCTAACTACTAGAGAACCGGTACTCTTGGCTATGCTCAAGATTTTTTCCACTAGAGCTTCGAGCATCCTGGTCCTCTCCATAATACCGCCAAAAGCTAAAGCAGCAAAAATAAGTGAAATGGACCACATCATGGAATCAAGGCCGCCTCTGGTAAGCAGGTCATCAACCAGCTCTACTCCTGTTCCCCCTTCATAGCCATAATGTAGGGCATCAACAACTGAACCCAGATCAGCTCCTTGGAAGATTACCGCAAACAAGCTTCCCAAAATAACACCGCCAATGAGACCTGGAATTGCAGGAATCTTAAATGCCACCATTAAAATAACCAATACGGCAGGCAATAATAGGAGTGGATTAATAGTAAACTCCTCGCCTAAAGTTGTCATTATTAAGTCAACATTTTCTGTACTTGCTGTCCCAGAAACAAACTTTGCTCCCAGAATAGCATAAAGAATAAGTGCAATTATTAAGCTGGGTGTTACAGTATAAACCATGTGTCTTATGTGGTCAAAGAGTTCTGCCCCGGTAACAGCCGGTGCAAGGTTAGTTGTGTCTGATAAGGGTGACATTTTATCTCCGAAATACGCGCCAGAAACCACTGCTCCGGCTACCATATACAGGGGCACTCCTAAACCCTGACCTATACCGATGGCAGCTACACCCACTGTTCCCGCAGTGGTCCAGGAGCTGCCTGTAGCCAGTGATGTGATACAGGCTATTAGACATATGGCTACAAGGAAAATTGAAGGATTTAACAGCATCAATCCGTAATAAATCATAGCCGGAACTACACCGCCCAGCATCCATGAACCAATAATCATACCTATGATCATTAAGATAATAATAGCCTTCATAGCAGCATTAATTCCAGCTAAGGCCCCTTCTTCAATCTCACTCCACTTGAAACCAGATTTAATAGCAACTAAACTGGCTACAACTGCAGCGAGTACTAACGGTATGTGCGGGTCACCCCCCAAAACTAAAAGAGTAAATGATAAAGCTGCCACTAAAAATAAAATAGAAAAAATAGCTGCCCCAAAACTGGGTTTCTTACTTTCAGTTGACAAAAGCGTCCCCTCCTTCTTTAAACTTTATAGTTATTATAACATGAATTAAATATTTGTTAATACAAATTATTCTAATATATTGACAATATACATTTTTAGAAACTATTTTGACAAATAATACATGTATGTAGACTAGATGTGACAATAAGCGGGGGTCCATAACTATGCAGTTAAAACCAATTATTCCCTTTGAGCCAGTAGCTACAGATATTATACCAAGAGGAGAGAATTGGATTGCTCAAGTGAAGTGGGATGGGGTAAGAGTATTGACATATTATGATGGACATGAAATAAAACTGTACAACCGCAGAATTAACGAACGTACATACCATTATCCGGAATTGCTTAAAATCACATCATACTGCAGGGCAAATTCAGCTATTCTCGACGGTGAAATTATTGCGCTGGGTTCCAACGGCAAGCCATCTTTTTATGAAATAATGCGTCGTGATGCCCTCAGGCGTATGGAGCGGGTGAAAGACGTGCAAAAACAGGTACATATTACATATATGATTTTTGATATGGTATATTACAATGGGCATTGGTTAAATCAACACAGTTTGCACGAGAGAATTGAAATTCTATCTGATACTATCATTCCTGGAGAACATGTGCAGTTGGTTACATCGGAACGTGACTCAGAAGCTTTGTTTCAGGTGGTTAAACAACAGCACATGGAAGGAATAGTAATCAAGGACTTGAGCAGTAAGTATTATATCAATGCTAAAAATGACCGGTGGCAAAAGAAAAAACACTTTCGTGATCTTGTGGCAGCTGTAGGTGGGGTAACTCTACGAGATGGCATCGTTAATGCCGTATTATTGGGATTGCATGATGAAAAGGGACAGCTTAGGTATGTGGGTCATGCAGGCACCGGTAAATTAAAACATAGAGAGTGGAAGAAGCTAACAGAAAGAGTAAAACCATTAATGACAAAGGAACGTCCCTTTGTGAATAGACCCGAAAGAATTAAAGATGTAATATGGTTGAAGCCGGAGATCACAGCCAAAATTCAATTTGCTGAATGGACTCTGGAAAAAGTGATGAGGCAGCCCAGCATACAGGCTTTTGTTGACATACCACCTGAAGAATGCATGTTACTAGATGAATAGACTATTACTTTCACATGGACATGAACATTTTCATAACTTGGATAAAGGCTGGTCCTAGAAGTACTATAAAAATACTAGGAAAAATGAAAAACACAAGAGGAAATAACATTTTGATGGGCGCTTTCATTGCTTTTTCTTCAGCTAATTGACGGCGGTTTACTCTCATTTGACCTGATTGAATACGCAGCATATTGCCCATACTTACCCCTAATCGATCTGCTTGAACCACGGCGCCAATAAAATTGGAAAAATCGTCAACCTGTGTCCTGGCCACCATATCCTTTAAGGCATCTCTCCTTGGTTTTCCCATTTTAATCTCCTTCAAGACAATATCAAATTCCTTAGAAATCTCACCTTTAATTTTTGAGGTAACTTTGGCTATGGCAGCATCAAAACCCAGACCTGCCTCTACGCTTACGGTCAACAAGTCTACGACATCCGGCAGTAATTTTTGGATCTCCCTTTGCCTATTTCTTATACGTTGACGCAAATAAAGGCCTGGAAAATAATATCCCAAAAAAGCAAGGCCTGCTGCACCAGCTGCAGTAATAAATGGATTAAATTGTACCAAGAACATTACAGTCCCTGCTCCAAAAAAGAACAGTAAAGCTAAAACTACTTGGACAGCCATAAACTCATGGGCTTTAATTGTTCCTGAGACCCCAGCCAACACTAATCTTTTTTCAATGTTCTCTTTACCCCTTTTTGGCAATATTTTAGCAAATAAACTCGAGAGGCTAGTCAGCAAAGGAACAAATACACGTTCTTTAAGGGGCTTATTTAATTCATTTAACTCATCTTCTTTATCCTTAACAGCCAGACTTTCTAAACGCGAATTTAAAAGCCTCTTTTTCTTTGTTAGAATTTCCCACAAACTAATTAGCCAAAGCAAAAAACTTATGGAAATCAGACAAGCTATAAGCAATGACATACCAGCACCGCCTTTTAAATTTCAATTTGAATGATCTTTTTAATAAAAATAAATCCAATTAGCTGACCAGCAAACCCTATACCTAAAGCCATAATTCCGATTGGCTCTCTGAACAGAGTTAATATATAGTTTTTGTCAATGATAAAGATAATCATGGCTAGAGCAAGGGGCAGGCTCCCAATTATCCAACCTGAAATCCTGCCCTGGGCAGTTAAGGTTTTGATTTCACCTTCCAGGCGTATCCTCTCTCTAATGGTAATGGAAATATTGTCCAAAACTTCAGCAAGATTTCCACCTACCTGCCTTTGAATTAAAATAGCCGTTACCACTAAATCTAAATCTTCACTTCCCACCCGTTCTGATAAATTGGTCAAGGCATCCTGGATACTGGTACCCAGGGAGATTTCTCGTAAAGTCCGGCCAAATTCGTGGGCAATTGGGTTTGACATTTCTTTACTTACCAGCTCCATTGCCTGCAAAAAGCTAAATCCCGCCCGCATTGAATTGGCCATGGTAATCAAGGCATCTCCTATTTGTCTGTCCAGTTTTTTTATGCGTTTATTAATAGTACTCTGCAAAATGAGTTTTGGAAGCAAAAAAGCAAAAAACACTAGTAACCCGGTCAATAGCAGATCTCTCAATAAAAGACTACCCAGCAAGAAACCAAGGCCTGCTAAAACAGTTACTATGGTAAGGTACTCCTCACCCTTTAAAGGAATTCCTGCCTGCCCAAGTTTTCTTTCAACTCTAACAACTGCATTCTTTGCTACCCATATTTTGCTGAAAACACTAAGAATACTTCTTAAACCCGCGCCAAAAGAAAACTGCTTGCTTTCATGGATACCGCCGGTTACTATTTTTAGCCTTTCTCTCATATATCTTTCTTCCCTGGTTAGGATATGATGTATCACAATAATTATTAAAGCAGTGTTTATTGCAATTAATACTGGCACATACATTCTTTACCCTTCCCCCCCTTCTCACTGCCCTCCTTTAAAAAATGCTGTCTGGCAGTCTTATTCCGCTATCCATAAGTTTTTCAGCAAATTTCGGTCTTATACCTGTGGAAACATGCCTCCCCAAAATCTTACCCTCTGGATGTATGCCTTCTTGTTTAAAAACATAAATGTCTTGAAGAACTGGCGTATCCCCTTCTAGACCTAAGACTTCTGTAACATGTATTATCTTTCTGCTGCCGTCTTTTAACCTTGACTGATGCACAATTAAGTCTATCGCTGACACAATCTGTTCTCGAATAGCCCTTACAGGCAGATCCATACCCGCCATCAAGACCATGGTTTCAATTCGAGATAATAGATCCCTGGGAGAATTAGCATGAGCTGTTGTCAAAGAACCATCATGTCCGGTATTCATAGCTTGCAGCATGTCCAAGGCCTCTCCTCCCCTGACCTCACCAACAACTATTCTATTTGGCCTCATTCTTAAAGAATTACGTACCAAGTCTCTTATAGTAATAGCACCGACACCTTCAATGTTTGGCGGTCTGGTTTCAAGCCTGACAACGTGAGGCTGGGAAAGCTGCAACTCTGCCGCATCCTCGATGGTAACTATCCTTTCATCTTTTGGTATAAAACCTGAGAGACAGTTCAAAAAAGTTGTTTTACCGGACCCTGTTCCTCCTGACACCACAATATTTAGCCTTGCTCTAACACAAGCTTCCAGGAATTTTCCCATTTCTGTGGATAAAGTTCCGAAGCGAATTAAATCTACCATTTTAAAAGGTTCTTTAGAAAACTTTCGTATGGTAATGCTGGGACCATCTAAGGCCAATGGCGGGATAATACAGTTAACCCTTGAACCATCCGGCAGTCGTGCATCAACCATGGGCATGCTCTCATCAATCCTTCTGCCCAAGGGAGATACTATTTTTTCTATGATATGCATCACATGGTCATTATCTCTGAATTTTACATCCGATAGTTCCAATTTCCCTTTCTTTTCCACATATACCTGGTATGGCCCATTAACCATTACCTCTGATATATTATCATCTGCCATAAGTTTAGTGATTGGTCCTAAGCCATTTACTTCGTTATAAATTTCTCCGGCTATCTTTTGTTTATCGGTTCTTGACAAATAGATATTCTGGTTGTCTAAAAGAGCAAAAATTTTTTCTTGAATATCTGCTTCAGCAAGATGCTTTCCTGGTGGCAGCTTGCCAATCTCTTTAATTATTTTTAGGTGAATATCTTTTTTCAAAGCATCATGGGGATCTTTTTCCATAGTCTTATTGGTCAAGGTACTGCCTTCTTTTTCAGTGTCTGCTGTTTTCTTTTCAAGTCTTTCTAAAAGAGACAAAGATTATCCCCCCTGTAACATTCCTTTATACTTATCTCACATCTCTAAATTGAGGTATGGCCCCATTCCGCTTTAAAAATTTTTTTGAGTAACCCTTTCTTTTCTAAGGATGTTTTTGGCCTTTTAATAATAGACCAGCTTAATGTTTCCACTGCCTGGGCCAATTTAGAAGTAGGGTTTGTAATCATAAAGGGAATCCCTTTATTGATAGAATCAATAACAACTCTTTCAGAATTGGGTATCTGGTATTCAATTATCAAACCTAAGATTCTTTCTATATCTTCAATTTTTAACCCCCAATCCCCAACTGCTTTATTTAATACTAATTTGGTTTTTTCCTGGAGCTGAAGCGAATCCATCACCTCAAGAGAAAGTCTAGTATTCTTAATTGATAACAAATCCAGATTTAATACCAGATATACTATTTGAGACATTTCCAATGCTGTTAGATTAATTTCACTAAAGGAAGAAGCTGTATCAATAACAATATAATCATAAGAATACTTTAATGTTTTTAAGATGCCTTCTACATGTTCAGCAGTTATCAACTCTGCATATTCAGGCCTTAAAGGAGCAGCAAGGACATCTATCCCTGAACCTGAGTGTTTTATCAGGTAGCTTTCTATTAGCTCAAAGTCTAATTCGCCCTTTTCCTGTACCAAGTGACTGATAGTCTGCTGGGGCATTAGACTCAAAAGTGCTGACACATCCCCAAACTGCACGTCTAAATCTAAGACTACTACCTTTTTTGAAGTCAAAGTCTGCAAGCTTATTGCCAGGTTCACAGCAAGAGTAGTCTTACCTACACCGCCTTTTGTGCTGAATACAGTTATTATTTTCGGATCCGGCCTACTTACAGCATGATCAATTAAATTTTTATTCTTTTTACGGTGTTCATGTCTCCATACCTTTTTAATAGTTTGGACCAATTCTTCCTCTGTAAAGGGCTTGATTATGTAATCCTTTGCCCCTGCCCGCATAGCCCTTTTCATATATTCCATCTCTGCCTGGACAGTCATCATAATCACGCAGACATCCGGAAAAAGAATGCTGATTTGTTCAGTGGCTTCCAACCCATTTAAGTGCGGCATATTTATATCCATCAGCACAACATCCGGCTGTTTGGCCTTAATGAGTTTGATAGCATCCTTACCATCAGAAGCCTCTGCTACAACCCTAATTTCTTGGTCAAGGCTCAAAAGCCTTTTGACATTCTCACGGGTTTCTCTTGTATCATCAACAATCATAACTTTTATAGTCATCTTTTTTTACCTACTTTCCTGTTATATCTTCTAATGTCGCAGACAGCAGCCCCACCTGTTTGTCATCTCTGGGAGACCTCAGTAATAGCTTAATTGAGCCTACCTCTGAAGCCAAGATCAGCTTGGGTGCATCTTCCGGTGCCACCTGTAAAATGATGGTTTGCTGTTCTTTACCCTGTTCTGAGACATTTCTCCGCATCTGGGTTCCTACAGCTAATACCTCCACATTCTCTAAAACGTAATTGGTTTGCGTGGCTTGCTCTCTCCTTCCACCTACTTCACGAATAATGTCCATGGTCACCAAAATATCTACCCAATCTCCAGGGAGTATTAGGTAGCTGGCTGCGGATATTCTGTTTATTCCTAATGTTACTGCTCTCATTCCAGGGGTAATACTATACGCAAGCCCTTCTTCCGTAGACTTTTGATCTATAAGGTGAGTCTGCAAAATAGCCTCACCTTTGGTTAAAGGCCCCCTGGCCACTTTTCCAACTACTGCGTCAAACTTGTAGATAGAATTTGGGTGAGCATATTCAACAGGTATTTTTTTTGTAGTCAGGCTTTCCCTCCCTATTAAAGTATCAGGTGGAATGCTTACTGAAGCAACTATAACTTCTACATATTCTGTTGTGTCCAAGTCGCTCTTTATCTTTTCCAGGTATAAATAAGTCAACGCCGCTGTAGCAATACTAAACAAAAGTGTAATAACCAGCAGTTTTTTATTAATCATTCTCATTTCCCCAATCTATTAGTTTACTTTATTTGTTACTATTCAGGTGTTTACAATTCAGTAACCACCAATTGAGGATAATTTGAGATAATTACCCTTACCCACAAATAACTTTTGCCCCAAAGTAGTTACCTTCATTTTAACTATGTGAAAAATAAAAAAGAATCCGTCAGGATTCCCATTTTTAAAAAATAATCAGTCCCACAAAAAAAGACTTTAGTCCTATTATAATAGGTTTTCCTTTATCGCCCAAATAGCTACTTGAACTCTGTCTCGCATGTCTAGCTTACGGAGGATATTAGTAATATGGTTTTTCACAGTTTTTTCACTAATAAATAATGCAGAAGAAATCTCTTTGTTACTTAAACCCCTTGACATAAGCTGAACAACTTCAATTTCCCTATCTGTGAGCTCATTGACCCTCCTATGGCTGATTACTTGCTTATTGGATAATGTAGTAAACTGATCAAGAATTTTCGCCGCTATCTGAGGATGGATGAAGGATTGCCCTTTTTGTACATTCTTTACTGCATCAACTAACTTTTCCGGGTCCACATCTTTTAGAAAATAACCCTTGGCGCCAGCCTTTAACACTTGAAGTATTTTATCTTCTTCTTCACACACAGTAAGCGCTATAATTTCAGTATGAGTATTTGCAGATTTTATTAACTTACAAGCTTCTATTCCGTTTAAACCGGGCATATTAATATCCATAACCACAACATCTGGTTTTACTCTGGCAGCCATGTCTACTGCTTCTTGACCATCAGCTGCCTTACCTACAATTTCTAGCTCATCATCCAATGATAGAATTTTAGCAAGACCTTCTAAAATTAATGGATGATCATCAACTAATAATACTCTAATAGCCCCCATCAGAAGTCACTCCTCTTTAATGGAATAATTGCTGATACTCTGGTTCCTGCAGTTTTGGAGGAAGTAATGCGAACTTCCCCTCCTAACAATCGAGCCCATTCCATCATTCCCTTTAACCCAAAACTGCCTTTTTTTATAGCTTTCTCAACATCAAATCCTATACCGTCATCTGAGACTACAGCATGAAGCTTAAGGGGAGATATTTCAAGAAATACTTTTACTTCTATGGCTTGAGCATGTTTAATAACATTGTTTAAACATTCCTGGATTATTCTAAAAATAGCTACTTCCAGTTCAGGGACATATCTTTGATCATTGCCTGAAAATGTAAAGGTGACAAGAATTCCGCTTTTCTCCTCAAAATTACTGAGGAAACGTTTAAGTGCGGCCACTAAACCCAAATCATCCAAGTCCATAGGACGCAAGTCAAACAAAATCTTTCTAATTTCTTCTAAAGTTCTATGTGCAAAAACCTTTAGTTGATTAAGTTCCTCTGGAAGAAGCTCTGGACTTTTCTCCAATACCTTCTGACAGTACTCAATCCTCAAGACTATGTTAGCCAAGGACTGCGCCGGACCATCATGAATACCCCTGGCAACCCTTCTTCTCTCTTCCTCCTGAACCTTAATTACAATTAGTCCCAACTTCTGCCACTCTTGAATTTTATCCATTTCTTCTTTAATAGCAAGCAGATTGGAGCTTAAAAAATTTAAGGCAACACCGACACGTGAGACCAGGTCTTCAGCCTTCTCAGCAGTCTCCTTCATACGTATATACTGCTGCTCCAGTTCAAAGCGCCTTAGTTTTAATTGTTTTTCTTTTTCTCTTAAAAGAGCAAGCCGAACCTGAATACTTTCGGCAGCTTCGTAAGCTTTTTTTATATCATTCTCATCATATTTCTTGAAATTCTTGCTTACTTCAGCCAGCTCTGAGCGGGCTTCTTTCTCGCTTTTTTCCCATAAATCAACTTGTTCAACAACCTCAATGGTTTCTTTCTTAATATCAGATAATGCTGCTTCAACTCGCTTACATTCCTGCCGGGCAGTATCAGCTATATCATAGATCTCTTTCTTACTGCTCTCAATCTTATTTATAATGTCTTTCAATATTGCATCTAGAACAGTCGGTTCAACCATTAAGATTCACCTCGAAAACTTAATGAACTCGTCTAAGGCCTTATTGGCTAACCTATCAGCAGCCTTATTCTCCTCCCTTGGAATATGAATGGCATTAAAAGACTTAAATGCATCGATTAGTTTTCTCACTTGTTCATACAAAGGTTTCAGACCTTCATTCTTTACTTTATATTGTCCTGTAAGCTGTCTTACCAGTAACTGGCTGTCAGCAAAAAGATTAACGCTTCTTGCACCCAGGACCTTGGCCCTTTTTAGCCCCCTTATAACTGCAGTATACTCAGCTATATTATTTGTAGACTGACCGATATAATCACATTCTTCTGCAAGAACATGTCCATCTGCATCTAATATAATAATTCCAATTCCGGCGTGTCCTGGATTGCCCCTTGATGCTCCATCAGTATAAACCTTTACTTCCATTAATTCACCCCTTAGACACATCTGATAAATATTATTCTACCACAATTTTCACAGTTAACCAACTTTTTGCCACACCTTAGCTCTGCAATAGCTACTTTTGAAACATCTACATTGCACCCGCTGCACCTCCCCTCATGCATGGGGGCCAGAACATTGATTCCCATACGCTTTGAACTCTTATTGTATATACTTAATAGTTCAGGTTCTAATTCAGCTTCAACCTTTTTGATTTTATCCATTAAATCGTTTAGGAGCGCTTTGTCATTTTCTCGCTCCTGCTTGTACCTGCTGGCAGCTTTTTGGTATGGTCTAACTTCTGCCATAAGTTGACTGCTTTTAAGGTTAATCTCCTCTTCAATCCGCCTCATCTGCCTTTGTTCCTTTTCTAGAGTTTCCTGAGCTTGCTGTCTTGACCCAACTAATTCCTCAAGTTTCTGCTGCATTGACATCAATTCTTTTGGGTTAGCTGTTTTTCCTCCATATAACTGTTTTTCCATGCTTTTTTCTTTCAACATAGTCTCTTCAATGGAAACCCTTAATCTTTTGGTAACCTTGTCATGATCATTAAGAAAACTCCTAAGCTGTTCCATCTCTTTTTGCATACTTTCAATTCTTCTCTTCCACTCCAAAAGAGCAGGCCTTTTTTCGTCTTTTTCGAGCCTAGTTTTCAAAACCAAGTGTTCTCTTTGCAATTCCTGATACTCATATAACTTATCAAGTGACACAAAAACACCTCCTAAGAATTAAAGGGGGAAAAAGAAATAGAAAAAGGATAGGGAATAAACCTATCCTTAAACAACTACCCACGGATCAGTTTTAATCTTGGAAACTAATACCTCTACATAAACCTTCTGTTTGTTAAACTCTTCCTTTAAAAGCCCAGCCAGGTGGGGCACAATGACCTTTTCTGTGCAACTGTGCCCCGCATCAAGTACGCAAAGGCCTGAGAGAACAGCTTCCTGTGCTTGATGGTAAGACACATCACCTGTAACGACCACTTGAGCCCCTTTAAAAGCAGCCTGGTGCAAAACACCACCTCCAGAACCACCGCAAACTGCCACCTTTTCCACCAGTTCAGGCAAATTTCCGGCCACCTTTAGACAAGTTGGCTGCAGTTGTTCCTTCAACATGGCAATAAACTCTTTTTTCAATAGTGGTTTGGCATATCTCCCTATCCTACCAAGACCATACTCTTTTCCTTTATTCTCTAATGGGAAAATATCATAAGCCACTTCCTCATAAGGATGCACCTTTATTAAAGACCTTACAACAGAATTTAACAGTCTCTCCTCCACAATAGTTTCTAGTCTAACTTCTTCAACTGTTTCAATTCTTCCTGCTTCACCCAAATATGGATTAGCATCTTCTAAAGGTTTAAAAGAACCAACACCATCACAAGCAAAGGCACAATGGGAATAATTTCCAATCCAACCGGCTCCTACATCCCCTAAAGTCATCCTTACTTTTTCGGCATGGGACTTGGGTACAAAGACCACCAGTTTAAACAACCTGGCTGTTCTTTCAACCTTTAATATCTGGCTGTCTGTAAGACCAAGCTTTTCAAATAATGCCTTGTTGACTCCATTATCAGCCATGTCTAAGTTGGTATGGGCACAATATACGTTAATAGCGCTATCATTTAACTTCTTGATAACACTGCCTAAAGGGGTGTCCCAGCGTAGGTTTTCAAGGGGTTTATAGATTATTGGATGATGTGAAATAATTAATTCAACACCTTCTTCTACCGCTTCATGGACTACATACTCATTTATATCAAGACAGACAAGTATCTTGGAAATTTCAGTCTTCGGATCCCCCACCAACAACCCCACGTTATCCCAATCATAGGCAAGACGCTTAGGGGCAATTTTCTCAAGGACCTGCATAACAGCAGCTACTTTCACAGGCATGAAACCAACATCCTCTCCAGAAAGCTTACTTTAGCTAAATAGTAATTTATTCTTTCTCTGGCAGCAGCATTACCACTCTTTTCTAAACTATTGGCAATATGCGCATACCGCTTAATCTTTCCCTGAATAAGCATGGGAAGCAGCGGGTGCTTCTTCTGATACAAAATCGGACCAACTTCAACCAGAAGATCCTCTAGTTCTTGAGACTGTCCAGGTTCAGTCACTAAAATCTCATACAACCTCCCAGCATCCATAACCAATTCTTCATCCACTAGAGTCCATCCGTGTGTAAGCAGGAAGTGTCTTAGATCCACAACTCCATTCATGGGCTGCAGGATTAGCTTGGGCACATTTTTCAAAAAAGGCATCCCTCTTTTTAAGATATTCATAATTGTCTTCCCGCCTATACCACAGATGACAACTATATCAACCTTAGTATGCTTAACTGGTTCTAGCCCATCTCCTAACAATATTTGAATTCTATCGCCCAGACCATATTTTTCTACACTTTTTACAGCTTTCAAAAAAGTCTTCTCTTTAATCTCTATTCCGATTACGCGGGAGGTTAAATTGCTGCTTATTAAATAAATTGGTAACAAGGCGTGGTCAGTTCCCACATCCACCACAATCGAATCTGGGTTAATGTGTTTTACCACTGAATTAAGCCTATTACTTAACATAAGATACCCTCCCCTGTCACATATTGTATTCCATATTTTTGTGCGAATACCTTTAAGATTTTTTCAAAATACCATTTTTTTATCTCCTATGTATTATTAATCTCAATTTGAAGGTAGATTTATACAATTATTAGCTATAAGCTTACAGCGAAAACCCTATTTGCGACTCGAGACAAAATACAAAAAGCCTTGCTAATAGCAAGACTTTAATAATTTATATGGTGGGCGATGACAGGATCGAACTGCCGACCCCCTGCTTGTAAGGCAGGTGCTCTCCCAGCTGAGCTAATCGCCCTGGTGACCCGTAGGGGATTCGAACCCCTGTTACCGGCGTGAAAGGCCGGTGTCTTAGACCACTTGACCAACGGGCCTATTTAGAAATTCAACTTTTAACCTATGAACTGACATCATTTTTGGTGGGCCCACCTGGGATCGAACCAGGGACCGACCGGTTATGAGCCGGTGGCTCTACCGCTGAGCTATGGGCCCAATAAATGGCTCCCCGGGTAGGATTCGAACCTACAACCACTCGGTTAACAGCCGAGGGCTCTACCTTTGAGCTACCGAGGAACATCGCTGACAAAGAATAGTATATAACAAGCGCTTTTTGATGTCAATAGACAATAATTTCTAAATTTCTATTCTAGATAATCTTTTAGCTTCTTGCTGCGGCTAGGATGGCGAAGTTTTCTTAAAGCCTTCGCTTCAATCTGTCTAATTCTTTCTCTGGTAACCCCAAATTCCTGACCAACTTCTTCTAGTGTTCTAGTCCTACCGTCATCTAAACCAAAGCGCAGCCTCAATACTTTTTCCTCTCGAGGAGTTAAAGTATCTAATACATCTTCCAGTTGTTCTCTCAGGAGTGTAAAGGATGCTGCTTCAGCAGGAGCTAGGGCATCCTGATCTTCAATAAAATCCCCCAAATGACTATCTTCTTCTTCACCTATAGGCGTTTCTAAAGAAACAGGTTCCTGAGCGATCTTGATGATTTCTCTAACTCTCTCTTCAGGAATATCCATTTCCGCAGCTATTTCTTCAGGAGTCGGTTCTCTGCCTAACTCTTGAAGCAGTTGTCTCGATACTCTAATTAACTTATTAATAGTTTCTACCATATGCACAGGTATTCTAATAGTTCTAGCCTGATCAGCAATAGACCTTGTAATTGCCTGTCGAATCCACCAAGTTGCATAGGTGCTGAACTTAAAACCTTTACGGTAATCGAATTTTTCAACGGCCTTAATCAATCCAAGGTTTCCTTCTTGAATCAGATCCAAAAACAGCATGCCTCTTCCAACATAACGCTTGGCAATACTTACAACAAGACGCAGGTTAGCCTCTGCTAATTTGCGCTTAGCTTCCATGTCACCCTTTTCTATTCTATTAGCCAGTTCCACTTCTTCTTCAGCTGATAATAGGGGAACCCTTCCAATTTCTTTCAGGTACATCCTGACAGGATCATCAATGCCAATCCCCTCAGGAATAGATAAATCCAAGTCTATTTCGATATCTTCTGTACTTTTAATTTCCTCATCTATTTGTCCGCTTTCTGGTAGAATTTCTATACCCAATCCTGATAAATGTTCATAAATTTCATCAATCTGATCCGGATTTAACTCTATACCTTGCAGGGCATCCATGATTTCTTTATAAGTCAAGATGCCGCGTTTCTTTCCTGTTTCAATTAACTGTTTTAGGTTTTCAGACTTCTTATTTTCTTCCTTCACCAATGTCCCCCCTTCCATTAGGGTCAACTTGCCTCTTAGATTCATTGTTTTTAAAATGCTGCCATTCTTTTTGGATTTCCATGAGATTTACGACCAAGGCATCAATTATTTCTTTACGCCCTTGCTCCTCAGCTGCAGCTATTTCTCGGCGAATACTTTCTACTTGCTGCTTGTACCAATTGTTTTTAAGGTTAATGATACAGTCCTGCAAGGAATATCCATCATAAGAAGTATTAATTATTTCAGACAAATAATTTTGATGTTCTTCGGACAAACTAAGATAAAAGCCAGATAATTTATATTTATCACATGTTTCAAGGTTATTTACATAATTAAATAATTTTTCTATGACATGTTTGGTTCTGGTGTCATGTAAAAGGCCAATACCCAATTTCTCCATGAACCAACCAATTTTTTCAGGGTTTTCTAACAAGTATTTAATAACCACCTTTTCGGTTTTGTTTCTTACAGTAGATAATAATATATGGTCCTCTTTGCTATTATTCCTTATTTTTTCCTTATTATCCCTGCAGATTCCATTTTTATACAAACTGCTTGTTCCCTGAGCAATTTCTGCCATGATTGATTGCTCACTAACACCTAAGCGTGCGGCAAGCAGTCTGACATAGTATTCCTTTTCTACCACACTTGTAAGACTAGAAATATCCCCTGATACAAAACTAATAATCTCTTTCATACCATCCGGGGAACTGGCGTTAAAAGTACTTATGGCCAGCTTGATTTTATACTCAATATAAGGTAAAGTTCTCGTGCGGAGTAACTCCATAAATCTTTCGGAACCATGCTGTCTAATAAAATCATCAGGGTCTGTCTCGCCTGGAAAACTCAAAACACTAACTGCACAGTCATTCCCCGTTAAAACATTCAAACCCCTTAACGCTGCTTCCTGACCTGCCTTGTCAGCATCATAAGCAACTACCACATTTTTTGTATATCTTTTAATCAAACGAGCATGTTCCTGTGAAAAAGCTGTTCCCAGGCTGGCTACAACATTTTTAACCCCATGTTGATGGCAGGTAATTACATCCATATATCCTTCAACCAAAATTACATTATCATGCTTTCTTATTTCACTTTTTGCCCAATTTAATCCATAGAGAATTCTACTTTTTTGAAAAATTTTAGTCTCAGGACTATTCAAATACTTGGGTCCTTGTCCTTTATCGTCAATAACACGACCTCCAAACCCCACTACCACATCATGTTGATCAAAAATAGGAAAAATAAGTCTGTTCCTAAATCTGTCGTAAAAACCTGTATTGTTAGGTTTAGTATTGATCAATCCAGCTTCTAAAAGCCTTTGCGGGGAAATTCCATGTTTTATTGTCATCCATTTATATAAACCATCCCAGACATTTAAGGTATATCCCAATTTATATTCCAAAGCTGCTTGCTTTGTGATTCCCCTTTTCTGCAAATAGGTTATTGCAGGTATACCCTCTTTGGTATGCCATAGATTGTTTATAAAATAATTCTGGGCCAATATATTAACTTTAATCAAATCTTCCCTGTCATGATCAACTTTAGTTACTAATCTATCATCTTCTAAAGTGACTCCTGCCTTTGAAGATAAAAACTCAACCGCTTCTCTGAAAGAAAAGTTTTCTATCCTCATCAAAAAGGAAAAAAGGTTGCCACCTGCACCACACCCAAAACAATAAAAAAGTCCTTGAGTAGGATCAACTGAAAAAGATGGTGTGTCTTCAGCATGAAAAGGACAAAGCCCAACTAAATTCTTACCACGTGCTTTTAGAGTAACATATTGAGAAAAAACCTGTACTGCAGAAACCTTCTCCAATATCTCCTGAAGCTTCTCTTCAGGAACAAATCCGGCCACCTTGATCACCTTGATTGCTCATTCAAAACTATAATAATATTTATATATTTACTTCGCCAAAAGTCTTTTAAGTCCTTCTTTTAAATGGAAGGAGACACAACTCATATATATCCAGCGGACACAATTTAAGCGAGGAATGTCCCAATTATAAAGGTGCAATATGAGCAGTACCCCCCCCTACTTCAAACTTCCTACTTCCAGCATTGCAAATATCCAAATTTTGTAATACACGATAAGGATATGAGTAAACAATGCTAATATTTATTCTATACCTTTGCCTGTTTTCCTTCTAATTGTCGAATCATTGGAGAATTTTTCTTAAGATGAAAAAACGAGTACATTATGCAGAAAGTGAGAGATGGATATTCCACTTTCCATTTCCAACTTCCAGGTACTGGGAATGTCCCTAAATTACAAAAAGAAGGAGCAAAGCGCCTCTTCGCCAGTCAAACTATTTAGGTATTGACTAAATACCTAACAGAATGCTTTACTCCTTCTTAATAAATATTATTCTCATCACAGTATGCAATTATACATTAAGAACAAATAATTTAGTAATAATTTCTTTGAAAACCTAGAGGTACAAAAAACTTTTGGTAAGTTGCAATAGCATAACGGTCAGTCATGCCTGCAATATAATCCACAATTATCCTGCGTAAACAATGTTCATCCTTCATTAAAACCTTCATGTAAAATTCTTCAGGCATTTGTTCTGGATACTCCAAAAAATAATGATATAATTCCTGTACTAATCTCATTACTTTCTTCTCTTCAGCTTTAGCTGCAGAGCCAATGTAAACGTTTTCAAACAAGAAACTACGTAGTTCTTGCATGGCTGAAGAGATTACCGGACTCATGGTGATATAGGGCTTATCTCTACTTGCTTCAATCATATCCTTAACCATGGTATTAATTCTTTCCCGGTGATAGAACCCTAAAATTTCAAGGCAGTTCTTCGGTAATGAATCCATGGAGATAATCCCTGCTCTCAAAGCGTCGTCAATATCGTGATTAATATAGGCTATTCTGTCAGCAGTCCTGACAATTTGCCCCTCCAAACTAAAAGGAATATCATCTCCGGTATGATTTGCAATACCATCTCTTACCTCTACGGTCAAGTTTAACCCATTACCCTCTTCAAGTTCCTCCACTACTCTCAAGCTCTGTAAATTATGCTTAAATCCTTCAGGATGTACCTGCCTTAAGGCTTCCTCCCCGGCATGGCCAAAAGGTGTATGTCCTAAATCATGACCTAAAGCAATAGCTTCCGTGAGGTCCTCATTTAATCTTAAAGCTCTGGCGATGGTCCTCGCTATTTGGCTTACTTCAAGGGTATGGGTCAATCTAGTCCTAAAATGATCCCCCTCTGGAGCGATAAAAACCTGAGTTTTATGCTTTAATCGCCTGAAAGCCTTACTGTGAATAATCCTGTCCCTATCTCTTTGAAATTCTGTTCTTACTTCACAAAAAAGTTCTTTTTCTTTTCGTCCCCGTGTAGCCTTTGAAGTACATGCATAAGGTGAAAGCCACAGGTTTTCATACTCTTCAAATTGTTCCCTAAGAGACATGACACCCTCCTAATGCTATTCTTCATCCTCATTTACCTTTCTGCGAAGCAGCCAACTGAATACTATGCTGATTTCATACAACAGAATCACTGGGCCGGCCATCAATAATTGAGATACAACATCTGCTGGTGTTAATACAGCTGAAATTATAAAAATTATTAAGATAGCATATTTTCTTTTTGCCTTAAAAAACCTGTAATCAGCAACCCCAATACGTGATAGAAATATCACTGCCAAGGGCAGTTGAAACACCAGGCCAAAAGGCACTAAAAAACCTAATACAAAAGATACATATCTGGCAAAGGACAACATGGCTAATAATTCTTTACCACCTTGAGCAATGAAGAATATTAGTGCAAAAGGCAGAACTACATAATAACCAAATAGCACTCCAACTACAAACAAAAAGGCTGAAATCGGCGTAATGGTTAAAACATATTTCTTTTCATGGGTATAGAGAGCAGGCAAGATAAAACTCCAAATCTGCCAAGTACTAAAAGGTAGTGTAATAACAGCGCCAGACAGTATGCTGATCTTTAGCTTAGTCATAAAAGCTTCAGTCACAGTAAGCTGTACAAGAGAGATGTTTTTACCATCTAACGGGGCTGTTATGAACTGCAAAACCAAGTCCTCAAAAAAAATGTAGCTTATAACTGTACCCAAAAGGATAAATAAAAAAATCTTAATAATGATTTTTCGTAGTTCTTCCAGGTGTTCTAATAAAGTCATGGACTCTTTCGCCATTGAAATGCTCCTTTCACTCACACCTGTCTCTTATCTTTATTTTAATTACTTTCTTCTAAAATAGCAAAAATTTTTGATGATCCATCTCAAACAGCTTGGCTACATTTATAGGGCTATCTCTCATCAGCGGAAAGATAGCCCTAGCCATGTATTTAAAACCCTTGATATTTCTGGCCTTTTTCCATCTTGATGTTGGCTTGAGCCGCCGCAAGTCTGGCCACGGGCACCCTGTAGGGAGAACAGCTTACAAAGTCTAAGCCTATTAACTGGCAATACTCTATGGAGTTGGGGTCTCCACCATGCTCTCCGCAAATGCCAATCAACAAATCTTCCCTGCTGGCTCTTCCTTTGGTTACAGCCATCTCCATCAACCGCCCCACACCAGCTCTATCTAATACTACAAAAGGATTTTCCTTAAGTATTTTCTTATCCATGTAGCTGTATAGGAACTTGCCCTCGGCATCATCCCTGCTAAAACCCAGACAGGTTTGAGTCAAATCATTTGTGCCAAAGGAAAAGAAATCCGCAACCTGGGCTATTTCACCAGCTGTAGCGCATGCTCTTGGAACTTCAATCATAGTACCTACTGTATATTCGATCTTTTGATCCGTCTCATCTTTAATTTTTTTGGCTACCTCATCAATCAATTTTTTAAGAATAGCAAGTTCATTTACATCCATCACCAAGGGAATCTCAATTTCAGGCAGGACTCTTATGCCTTCCTTTGCAAGCTGTGCAGCAGCTCGAAAGACTGCTTCAGCCTGCATGGCATAGATCTCAGGAAAAGTAATAGCTAATCTGCACCCCCTATGACCCAGCATAGGGTTGCTTTCAGAGAGATTTTTAACCTTGGTAAATACTGCTTCCTTTTCTTTAATTGCAGATGGGGAAGCACCCATACATCTCATTTTTACTAACTCTTCAAGTAGTTCTTCTTTGTCAGGTAAAAATTCATGCAAGGGAGGATCTAATAACCGTATTGTAACTGGATAACCCTGCATGGCCTTTAGTATTCCATAGAAATCACTTTGTTGAATTGGAAGGAGACCTTCTAGAGCAGCTGTTCTTTCTTCAAGAGTAGAAGCGAGAATCATCTTTTGCATTAAGGGCAGCCTTTCCGGACCCATAAACATGTGCTCCGTCCTGCATAGACCTATACCTTTAGCTCCAAACTCCCTTGCCCTGGCTGCGTCATCCGGAGTATCTGCATTAGCTCTCACGCCTAATGTACGTATCTCATCAGCCCATTCCAACAGAAGTTTGAACTCACTGCTAAGAGCTGGCTGTAAAAGCACAACCTCCCCTTCAATTACATGACCGGTGGAACCATCAATGGAAATGATTTCTCCCTTGGTAAAGCTCTTTTCACCTATAGACACCTGCTGACCCTGGTAATCAATCTTAAGCTGGTCGCAACCGCAAACACATGGTTTACCCATACCTCTGGCTACCACTGCGGCATGGCTGGTCATACCTCCCCTGGCAGTAAGAATACCTTGTGAGCAAATTATGCCATGTAGATCATCCGGAGTAGTCTCATTTCTTACCAGAATCACCTTTGCCCCTTGCCCTGCCAAATGCTCTGCCTCATCTGCATCAAAAACAATTTGCCCTGATGCTGCACCTGGTGAAGCAGGAAGCCCCTTTGCAATAGCATTTATGCGAGCATTGGGATCTACCGTAGGATGAAGCATTTGATCAATCTGGCTTGGGTCTATCCGGCTAATGGCTTCTTCCTTGGAAATTAATCCTTCTCTGACCATATCCACAGCAATCTTTACAGAAGCTGCGGCAGTCCTTTTACCGCTCCTGGTTTGCAGTATATATACCTTGCCCTTTTCTATGGTAAATTCAATATCCTGCATATCCCGGTAATGTCTTTCCAGCAGTTTACAGATATCTGTAAAGCGCTTATAAGCATGGGGCATATCTTTTTTCAATTTTTCTATAGGCTGGGGGGTCCTAATTCCGGCTACTACATCCTCACCCTGGGCATTTACAAGGTATTCTCCATATAATTCCTTTACCCCAGTTGAAGGGTTCCTGGTAAAGGCGACACCTGTTCCGCTGGTACTGCCCATATTACCAAATACCATGGATTGAATGTTTACCGCAGTGCCTATATGCTCGGGGATTTTGTTTAACTTACGGTAAAGTTTTGCCCTGGAATTATTCCAGGAATTAAAGACAGCTTGAACTGCCATAATTAATTGTTCCGTGGGATCTTGCGGAAAAACCTGCCCGGTCTTGACCTTTATTAAAGCTTTATATTCTTCAACAATCTCCTCCAAAGCATTGGCAGGAAGTTGATGATCCTGCACAACCCCATATTTCTCTTTGTATGAGCGAAGGATACCTTCAAAACTAATATGTTCTATACCTAAAACCACATCTGAGAACATGGTTATAAATCTTCTATAGCAATCAAATGCAAAGTTTTCACTACCCGTTAATTCACTCAAACCAATCACAGTATTGTCATTTAATCCAAGGTTTAAGATGGTATCCATCATACCCGGCATAGAGACAGCAGCGCCTGAACGAACTGAAACTAAAAGGGGATTTTCACGCAATCCAAATCCCTTTCCTGTATCCTCTTCTAAAAGCTTGATGTGTTCTGTAATCTGTTCCTTAAGTGTTTCTGGAAACTTTTCTCCTGCTTTATAATAGTCCCTGCATGCTTCGGTACTTATTGTCATTCCTGGAGGAACCGGTAGACCTATGTTGGTCATCTCGGCAAGATTAGCTCCTTTTCCTCCAAGTAGGGACTTCATCTCCTTGTTCCCCTCACAAAACTTATATATATACTTCTTAATCATAAATTCTCCCCCCATTAAATATCTCAACTATCTTACTGGCGGTTTCTTCTACAGCTTTATTTGTCACATTGATCACAGGACAACCAAGCCTTTTCATAATTTTATCTGAGTACTCCAACTCTTTTATTATCCTGTCAATGGCGGCATAATTTGCATGTGAACTCAGTCCTAGAGTTTTTAGTCTTTCCTTACGAATCTCAAAAAGGTGCTGGGGATCTATTATTAACCCTATTACCTTATGAGCAACTTTGAATAGTTCCTCTGGAGGCGGTACTTCTGGAACCAACGGGACATTAGCGCATTTTATTCGCTTATGTGCCAGGTACATGCTCAAAGGAGTCTTGGAAGTACGTGAAACCCCTATTAAAACAATATCTGCTTCCAAAAGACCTTTAGAGTTTTTCCCATCATCATATTTAACTGCAAATTCTATGGCTTCAACCCTTTTGAAGTACTGTTCATCCAGTTTTCTAAGTAAACCTGGTTCTAATTTCGGAGCCACAGCAGTAATTGTGCCCATAGCCTGAAGCATTGGTGTTAATATGTCAACTGCAACCAAACCTGAACGGGAGACCAATTCCTCCAGGTATTCTCTAAGTTCGGGGATCACCAGGGTATATGCAATTACACAATTGAAACCTTCCGCCTTATCTACAATTTCCTTTATCTGCTGTTTGTTATTCACATAAGGAAAGCGCCTTATTTCTATACTAGTTAAATCAAATTGGCCGGCAACTGCTTTAACTACTAACTCAGCTGTCTCTCCCAATGAATCTGATATTACAAATACTTTTGGCAACCCTTTATTAATAATTTAAAATCACCCCCAAATTTCATCAAAGTAAAAATCTTAATATTGTTATGTCTCCTGGTTATCCTACTTTTCATTCTATAAGACAATAAAGCAAAATAGGACCAAAAAGTGTATTTCTTACAACAGCTTAGACAAATCTCCAAAAGGTTTTAAATAATCTACTAAGGCCTTTAACATGGCCAGACGATTATTCTTAATTGCTTCATCCTTATCCATGACCATTACTTTTTCAAAGTAGTCATCAATATAATATTTTAAACTCACAAACCCTTCTAAAATATCTGCATATAACCTGTTGTTCCACAACATACAGGATTTTTCCTGCAAGGTCTTGAAACGTTCCCATAAGATTTTCTCTGCTGCATGTGCAAATAAGCTTTCATTAAGTGTAGAAGTGGTAGCATTTTTACCAAGGTTCGCTGCCCTGGTGTAGGCTGTAATCAATTCCTCATACATGGAGTTGCTTTTAAATTCCATCAGAGCCTGGGCTTTAGCCAATGTTTCAGTAATATTGTCCCAGTTTCCATCCAATACACAGTTGACCACATCATAGTTAATGCCTTTTTCTTCCAATAAATTGGCAAGTCTCTGTTTAAAAAATTCCAGAACAGCTGAAATTACTTCCTCTTTATCAATCTTAAGCCCCTGAAGTTCATATACTTCTAAGGTCTTTTTAATTAACTCGGGTAATTTAATATCCAATTGTCCGGCAGATATTATTAAACAAATTCCATAAGCTTGCCTTCTTAAAGCATATGGGTCACCTGAGCCGGTAGGTCTTATACCGGTTGCGAAGCAACCTCCTATGACATCTATTTTATCTGAAATAGCTACCACTGTTCCCGCCGTTGTTACCGGCAGGTCATCCCCTGCATACCTTGGTTGGTAATGCTCCTTAATGGCCAAAGCTACTTCTTCCACTTCCTTATAATATAAAGCATAGTAATAGCCCATTATTCCCTGCAGTTCAGGAAACTCATAAACCATATTTGAAACCAAATCTGCCTTGGCCAAATGGGCTGCTCTTGACACCTGTTCCCTGGCCAAGGGAGACAGACCTAACTTATTAGACAGGAAATGCGCTATTTGTTGTATCCTCTGCACCCTTTGGTACATGGTTCCAAGCTTTTCCTGGAAAACCACCGACTTTAATTGCATCAATTTATCTTCCAGTTTGGTTTTTACATCCTCTTTGTAGAAAAACTTAGCATCATTTAGCCTTGCCTCTAAAACTTTCTCATTCCCTGCAGCCACTATGGCTAGATGACTTGCATCACCGTTTCTGACGGTGATGAATTTGGGTAAAAGTCCAGCACTACTTTTTTCCCATAAGGGAAAGTACTTCTGGTGTTCCTTCATCACTGTAATAAGTACCTCTTGGGGAAGCTCCAAATAACTGCTGTTATAATTTCCACATAAGGCTGTAGGATATTCTAAAAGATAGGTAATCTCTTCTAAAAGCTCAGGGTCTGGTTCAACCCTACCACCTTCGCCAGCAGCTAATTCATTTATTTGTTTCCAGACTAGTTCTTTTCGCTCATGCTGGTTTACTATTACATACTGCTCTTTTAGTACATTAAAAAAGCTTCCGACATCTGTGACTTCCACTCTTCCCTGACCTAAAAAACGGTGACCCCAGGTAAGCCTGTCAGATGCTACACCCTCAATTTCCAAAGGGATCACATCTTCACCATAGAGACACAAAAGCCACCTGATAGGCCTTACAAAACGAATGTTTAAATATGACCAGCGCATGGTCTTTGGAAAGTCCAGACTCAAAATTAGCCCTGGCAGAATATTGGGAAATAACTCCCTGATATTTTTCCCTTCCTGTTTAATTATCGCAAACAAGTAACTTCCACCCTGAGTTTCTTTAATAATCAATTCATTTAACGAAACGCCCTGGCTCCTGGCAAAACCCTCAGCTGCTTTAGTATAATTTCCATGAACATCAAAAGCAGCCTTGGCTGATGGACCCTTTTTTTCCTCAACAAGCCCTTCTCCCACTTCATGCAAATCTTTAATATATAGGACCAATCTTCTAGGTGTTCCATATGCTGTAACTTCCTTGTATATAAGTCGCTCTCTTTTTAAAATTTCTTCCGCCTTTTCTTTTAATTCCTTCAAAGCCCCTGGCATAAAACGGGCTGGAATTTCTTCAGTTCCTATTTCCAATAAAAAATCTTTACTCATCTATCTTTTTCCTCCTTTTCAGGGGCATCAGTACCATTATCCAGTACATTAAGAGGTTTCACAGTCTGGCTTTTTTCAGCTAGAGGCCGCAAATCCAATTTTTCCCTTAGTTCTCGATCCTTGATTAAAGGAAACCCCATTCTTTCTCTTTGCTTAACGTAACCATGAGCAACTTCTTTTGCCAAATCCCTTACCCTATGAATATAACCTGTACGTTCAGTAACACTAATTGCACCCCTGGCATCAAGCAGGTTAAAAGTGTGGGAGCATTTAAGGGTGTAGTCATATGCAGGCTGAACCAAACCTTTTGCTATTATCCTGCGGCATTCACTTTCATACTGGTTGAACATGTCAAAAAGCATCCTGGTGTCAGCTTCCTTAAAATTATAATAAGAATAGTCAACTTCCGTTTGATGATGGATATCGCCATAGGTTATCTCATCAGTCCACATGATGTCAAATACGCTATCCTTTTTTTGTATAAACATTGCCAACCTTTCTATTCCATAGGTTAATTCAGCGCTTACAGGATAACAGTCTATACCGCCGCACTGTTGGAAATAAGTAAATTGGGTTATTTCCATTCCATCAAGCCACACTTCCCAGCCAAGTCCCCAGGCACCAAGGGTAGGTGATTCCCAGTTATCCTCTACAAAACGGATATCATGTTTTGCAGATTCTATGCCAATAGCCTCAAGACTTTGCAGGTACAGCTCCTGCACATTGTGCGGAGATGGCTTTAATAGTACCTGGTACTGGTAATAATGCTGAAGCCTGTTAGGGTTATCGCCATAGCGCCCGTCTGTAGGACGCCTGGAAGGCTCCACATAAGCTGCATTCCAAGGTTCAGGACCTAATGCTTTCAAAAAGGTACCGGGCTGCATGGTTCCTGCACCCTTCTCCATATCATATGGTTGTATTAATATACATCCTTTTTTTGCCCAAAAATCATTTAGGGCTGAGATTATTTCTTGAAAGTTCATATGATGACCTCCTGTGTAATTAGTTAAAAAGCCCGCCCCCGCAGCAGACAAGCTGCAGGGACGGGCTTAAACCCGCGGTTCCACCCTGCTTGGGCAAAACGCCCCAACTCAAGGATTTGCAAGTTTTACTCACTTGAAAAAAACAAGTTTTCCTCTTGCTGCTCAAAAATGCCTTCAGTCTAACGGTCTTTACCGGTTTCCACCCACCCGGTTCTCTGAAAAAGCCCGAATAAACCTACTTCTTTTTCTCATCGCACACATTATATATTATTCACTTTGTTTAATTTAACAAATTGGCTATAGTTTGTCAATTTGTATGTTCCAAGATTCATTCTTTGTTTACACAAATATTCTTCCCTATTATACCATTTTATACCGCTTTAATAAAATTATTTTCTTTCTCCATTTTGCCGCAGCTGTTCAATAAATTTTCTAGAGTTTATAGGCTTTTCAAGCACAACTTCAAGATACCTTCCCAAAAGCGCTTCAACAAAATATTGATCCATGAGGCTCATTTTTAAACGACTGGCTGTTAATACATCCATGGACAATAACCCCTGCATAAACCGTAAAACTGCTATGTTTATCCTTTCTAGATTACCCGCATTGCTTTTACATGAAGGACAAAAGCATCCCCCTTGAAAATGGGCAAAGTCAGCCTCGCCTGTGAGGGCTTTGCCACAGCTAAGACAGCAGTAAAATTCAGGCAAAAATCCAGTCAATCTGAGCAATTTTAGGACAAAAAAAGAAAATAACTGGCTTATTGGCATTCTATCCACTGAGTGAAAAACTGTTAATACCAGTTGAAAGACCTGTTCATTGACATCCTCGGCAGGAAGAAAGTTGTCTAATACTTCTGCAATATAATTTGCATAACCATAACAAAGCAGGTTATTTTTAAGCTTGGGAAAGCTGTTAATGACTTCCCCCCCTGTAACGGTATAAATGGACTTGCCTTTAAATAGTTGAAGGCTTGAGTAGGTAAAGGGTTGGAGAAAACCCCTCATTTTACTCCTGCTTTTCCTTACACCTTTAGCTATGCAGGATACCTTTCCATTCTTTCTGGTAAATATATTAAAAATTTTATCAGCTTCGGAAAAATTGTACTCTTTAAGGACTATACCCTCTGTTTGCATTGAAACCATATACGCCTCAACTACTTGAGAAATTTGGGGTCATACCCCATTTTCCGTAAGTCCAAATCACTTTTCCGCCAGTTTTTTCGAACCTTAACCCTCAAATCTAAATAGATTTGTGTATTTAAAATGCCTTCCAATTCAACCCTGGCAGCATTGCCAATTTCTTTTATCTTACTAGCTCCCTTGCCTATCATAATTCCCTTCTGGGAATCCCTTTCAACATAAATAGTTGCAGCAACATATAATATGCCATTTGCTCTTTCCTCCATACTTTCAACAACTACTGCCGTAGAATGAGGTACTTCTTCCATGGTAAAGCTTAATACCTTTTCGCGAATTATCTCTGCAACCACAAGGTTTTCTGGCTGATCTGTCACCATATCATCTGGAAAATACTTGGGGCCTTCTGGGAGCATTACTTTGATTTCCTCTATAAGCACATCCAGGTTTATCTGCTGTAACGCTGATATGGGAACCACCTTTTGTGTCACCCCTGATTGCCGCCACAGCTCCTTTACCCTGGGTATTTCCTCTTTTGTTAAATTGTCAATTTTATTAAGGCCAATAATCACCGGCACTTTACTGTTAACTAAAATACCGTTTACGAATTCATCTCCCTTACCAATAGGAGCCGTGGCATCCACAAGATATAGTATCAAATCAACATCTTTGATACTATTCTCGGCTAATTCTACCATTAATTCTCCTAACTTATTTTTGGGTTTATGAATACCAGGTGTATCTATAAATACTATCTGAAAGTCACTGCCAGTTAAGACTCCGGTTATTTTATTTCTTGTGGTCTGAGGCTTTTCAGACATTATAACTATCTTTTTACCTATCAATGTGTTAAGCAAAGTGGATTTACCTACATTTGGTCTGCCTATTATGGCAGTAAAACCAGACTTGAAATTCATATTAGCCTCCAATGAAATCAAGCTTAACTTTGTTAAGTTTTACTTGTGCTAACTTCTTTTAAGTACATTACTCACTATAAGCCGGTAAGATAATTTGGTCTTCAGGTAATACTTCTATTCTAATACCAAATTCCTTGAGCTCAGCTCTAATAAACTCTAAACTGCTCGCAAGAACTTTAGGATCGCCTACAGCTTTTATGACAATGGGGTCCACTGCAATGGGCTTTTGATTTACCAGTATAATTGGACCTGCACAGCGGATAGAGGATGTTGCAACCAGCCGCTGTCCCCCGACACTGATCCCCCTTGCACCTGCAGAAAACAACTCATTGACAACATCTCTTACATCCCTGTCGTGTACAATGTCTATTGAGCTAAATCCAGTTCCTGAATCATACATTTCTACAGTAATTCCTGCCCCATTTATTTCTGAAAAGCCCGCCAGGCTGGTAACTACCTTAAGCCGCCTTTCCAGATTCGCCTTGTCATTTTCAAGCATCCTCAACTTATCCAAGACGCTTCTGGAAGTCATCAAGGACACTTGCCCATCCTTAACTGAAACCTCTATTAATGACCAGCTTGGACCATTCAAGAGGGGATGGTTAATCACCGTTTCCTTAGTTTGGTCAGTTAGTGTCTCTGTAGGATCAACTATCCTTACCCCTTCTTGCCCTTTCCATATAGATATTACCGCTTCCCCTCTAAAACCAGGTAGTTTAGGGTCTCTTGCTATCAGCGCCAATGCAGTATCTCTACGTTTACTGTCCTGCTCTCTGGAAATTACATCTTGGATTTTTATACTGTAATCAGACATCAGCATAACTATATCTTCAGCAGTTGCAGCTCTTTCCACTTCATACTTAAATTGCGCAATAACTTCTCTCACTATACTGGTATTAAGAACATCGGCATTTCTTGCGAGTTGTTCGCCATAATCAACAAACATTTTAGCGCTTTCTCTTGCAAGATCGGTTTTACTTAATTCACCCGGCAGTTGTACATAACCTACTGTTCTTGCAAGCAAAAAAGAATTTAATAACAGTAAAGATATCATGATAAGTACTGCTACATGAATAAAGCCCGATTGGATATACTGTTTTTTCACTGTGTCCCGCCCTCCCTTTTGTACTCTTTAACAGTCGGGTAGGGGGGAACCACTACACCACCGGAAATAATCATTTTTAGTCCATCCTCCACTGACATCTCCAGCAAGGTAATGTCCTTTTTAGGCACAAGCAGCAAAAAACCTGAGGTAGGGTTAGGGGTTGTAGGTAAAAATATATTTACTAGATCTTCGTGGGTCTTCTCCTGCACTTCACCCCTGGAGTAACCGGTTAAAAAAGCCAGGGCATAAACGCCCTTGCGTGGATACTCCAATAACACAACCTGCTGAAAGCTCTTTTTATCACCTGTATAAAAGGCATCCACAATCTGCTTCACAGCTTTATAGATATTACTTGCTATAGGAATTCTACTCATAATACTATCACTGATACTAAGTAAGGTTCTGCCAATAAAATTTGTAGCTAAAAATCCGGTGAGCAATATAACCAACAAGGTCACAACCATTCCTAAGCCGGGAATTCTCCTTCCTAAAAGCAACACCAATAAATCAGCAAAAATCCCATCTAGAAATTGCACAACAGCAATTAATACATATATTGAGGCCACAGCGGGTAGTAATGCCAAAATACCGGCAATCAAGTATCGTTTTAAATTTTTCATTAGTACTACCCCCACAATCTCATTAATATTTTTGGACCTAAAATAAGCATTCCAACAATAACTGAAACCACACTTGCGATTAAAACCGCCCCTGCAGCAACATCTTTGGCGGTCTTGGCAAGCTGGTGGTACTCCTGGGTCTTCAGGTCAACTAAAGCTTCCATGGAGGTATTTAATAATTCCATAATTAACACCAGACCTGCCATCATGATGATAATGGACCATTCCAAGGGTGATAAACCCAGCCAAATCCCAGCTACAGTTACAAATAGGAGAGCCAGGAAATGAATTTTCATGTTTCTCTGGCTCTTTAAAGCATACATAATTCCAGCTATAGCAAAAAAGAAACTTCTCCGCAGTTTAACAAACATCTTTTACCTCGACAATTTAAAGTATTTTAAAATTTCTTCTTCTTTTTTTCTCATTTTTTGTTCACTCTCAATGTCGTCATGGGTATATCCCAATAAATGATAAATGCCATGTACCAACAGAAAAGCAGTTTCTCTCAAAAGAGAATGCCCATACTCCAAAGACTGTTTAAGGGCTCTTTCCATAGAGATCACAATGTCCCCTATAACTATAGAGTCTCCAGGAGGCGTTTCGTCTGTAAGATGGAAAGAAAGTACATCTGTAGGTTCATCCTTTTTTCTGTATTGTTTATTTAACTTTCTAATTCCCTCATCATCTACTAGTGTAACGCCAACCTCATAGTCTCGGATATGTTCATTGGCAAGGGTGTATTTAATAAGTTTTTCTAAAACTTGCATGAATTCCTCGCAGATCTCCACTTTATCCTGCTGATTGTTTGCATACGCCTCCATCCATCCTGCCCCTTTCCATTTCTTTCAAGACACTTTCAGGATATTCTATTCTGGAATGAAAAATACCAGATAGTACTTTGACAAAGGATTCAACAATTATATCTAATTCTTTAAAAGTCAGGTCACATTCTTCTAGCTGTCCATCTTCAAGTTTGTCCTTAATTACCTTACGTACAAAGGCTTCTATTTTATTGGGAGTTGGTTTTTGCATGGAACGAACTCCAGCTTCAATATTGTCTGCTAGCATCACTATTGCAGCTTCTTTTGTTCTTGGCTTACTGTAATCATATCTAAAATCAGCCTCATGGCAGGTATCGCCCAGTCCCGCTTCCTTAGCCTTATGGTAGAAAAATGAGAGGATTGAAGTTCCATGATGCTGCTGGATAATGTCAATGATGCTTTCAGGTATGCCATGCTCCTTAGCCAATTCAACGCCATCCTTCACGTGAGATGTAATAATAAGTGTACTTAATGTAGGAGCTAATTTATCATGGGGATTTTCAGTTGTGAATTGGTTCTCTATAAAGAAGTAAGGCCTTTTCACCTTACCAATATCATGATAATTGGCTCCAACCCTGGTAAGCAGCGCATCAGCTCCCACTGAGTTGGCAGCAGCCTCTGCTAGATTACCTACTACAACACTGTGATGATACGTACCTGGAGCTTCCAGAAGCAGCCTTCTAAGTAAAGGCTGATTTGGGTTGGACAACTCCAACAATTTTACCGAAGTAGTTATGCCAAAAGCTGTCTCCCAAAAGGGTAGGGAACCAATTGTTAAAATTGAAGACAGGATACCATTTACAATTCCTAACATAATAGATATGGATAATACTGTTAAAGAGTAGTTCAGTATTAAACCTAAAGACAATATAGTGATAACATTTGCCCCCATAATATATAAGCTGGCTTTCACTAAATCAGAACGCTGGCTCAGCTTAGAAACACTGTAGATACCTGCCATACCGCCAATAAAAGCGACCAGGGTGAACTGGAGTTCTATTCCGTTCATGACTCCAACTAAGACAGCCAGTAAAGTTGTTAAAAACATGGACAGTTTACCATCAAAAAGAATGGCAATTAACATGGAACCTGCTGCAATGGGCGCCATGTATGCTACCAGCATGGCAATTTCTGATCTTCCCCCCAGGTTAATAGCAGTAACTGCCCTGGTTATCAACAAGGTACTGACAATTAACAAGCCTACCAAGACAAATAAAGCTTCCTTTTCCAACAAATGACGTCTATACTGGTACAAATACATCACTATTGCAGCGCAAAAGATTGCTGCTAAAATGACCACGCCCATGAAGGGAATTGCCGGATTGGAAGAAGTAAGGATACCCATCTTTTCGAGTATCTCCAACTGTTCTGCCGTAACAATTTCTCCCTTACCGATAATTTTTTGATTTTTACTTATTTTTACAACCACAGGAGCGATGTTGTCCATGGCTTTTTCTTTTAGTTGTGCAGTTGCAATTGGATCATAAATCCTATTTCCCTTAAAATCAATAGACTCCATAATGCTGGTAAGCAAACTTTTTCCTGTACCATTAACAGTCAGCAGGGTTATTGCTGCCATGACATTTTTTTTGGTCAATTCAATATCTGAAGGCAAAACACCTGGCAGCATTATTTGTCTCAGAACTTGAATGCTTTCATTCTGCAGTCTTTCCAACTGTGCATCTTCCATACTTATTAGCTTTGAATACATATCCTGGGACAGGCTGATCCCGAATTCTTCTTTAAGTTTTTCGATTTTTTCAGCTTGAGCTAAATCTTCGTCACCACGAATATCCCAAAGCGTAGAAAAATAACCATTAATCTCCTCTTCCATTTCTAAAAGCACGGTTTCATCAGTCCGATAAACGTGTTCAACTTTATTTGCAGCCTCTTGTCTCGCTGCCAAAGTTAACACGCTGCTCTCAAAAGTAAGGTTTCTGGGAGCATCAAAGTCCCTTGGACTTGGTTCGCCTTCCTGCATATTAATATGTTCAGGCATTACGGAGAGTCCGACTATTAACAATATGGCAATAAAAAAGAGGGCCCCCCAAAAAAGCCTGCGCTGACCATAACTCTTAAATATTTTGGAAAAGGCAGCTTGTACACTTTCTTTAATGACTCTGCCCTTGATCATAATTTCCACCTACCTAAAGTAGAAGTCAGAGGTCAGAAGTCGGAAGTCAAATTCTAGTCAATATTGGTTGACCTCTCATTCTAGACCCTACATTAACAAACTAAAGCCTAAGGAGGCTGATTTAGCTGTGTTTATTATTTTCATAAGCTAAAATAATTTTTTGCACAAGTGGATGTCTAACAACATCCTGTTCAGTAAAGGTTTGAAAATGAATACCTTTTATCCCATATAAAATATTCTGAGCATCAACCAAACCTGAAGAATTGCCTTTAGGCAGATCAACCTGGGTAATATCACCTGTAATAACCGCCTTTGAGCCAAATCCCATGCGCGTTAAGAACATTTTCATCTGGTCAGGGGTAGTATTTTGAGCTTCATCAAGAATAATAAATGAATCATCAAGGGTCCTACCCCTCATATATGCTAAGGGAGCAACTTCTATTATTTGCTTCTCCATAAATTTGGCAGCCGTTTCCATTCCTAGAATATCATATAAACCATCATAAAGGGGACGTAAATATGGGTTAACCTTTTCCTGTAAATCTCCAGGCAGAAATCCCAACTTCTCTCCCGCTTCCACTGCAGGGCGAACTAATACAATCCTTTGTACTGTTTTATTTCTCAAGGCTTCCACTGCCATGGCTACGGCAAGATAAGTTTTGCCTGTCCCTGCAGGACCTATACCAAATACAATATCATAATCTTTAATAGCTTTAATATACTCATACTGTCCAATGGTTTTTGCTTTGATCTGCTTTCCCCTGGCAGTAATGGCAATTACCTCGGAGAGAATGTCACTGATTTCTTTATCACCATTAACACCCATGTCCAATCTTTTCATGGTATAGTTGATGGTGGGTATATTGATTTGATTGCCCCTTTGGGCAAGCTTAACAAGTTGATCAAACAATTTTTCAGCGTTTTTTACATCCTCTGGTTCACCAGATATATTTAACTCATTTCCTCTAGCAACAATCTTAGCCGCCGAATGTTTTACAATAAACCTTAAGTTTTCATCATTACGTCCTAGAATATTTATTGCCTCACCATTATTAGGTAATGTGATTTTAACTTCTGCAATTCCTGTCAAATTGAATAATTCCCCCCAACTAACATTTTGTATAACTCATTTCAAGATTGGTTATACATGTAGGTTAACTTATATTATATACACTTTAACTCCATCCTTCAATACCATCTAATTCTCTAACAGATATACCCCTTTATCTGATAATATTTTAAGTCATTCTATAGGTTTAGGAACAGCAATATCCTCAATGGTCTCAATGATTAATCTTACCACAATACTCTGATCATTATCCATCAAAACATCAATTTGCTCATCAACTATTTTAGCATTTTCAGGGATTGGAAGGCTTTCCATAATCCGCCGCTTTGCCATTATTATTGCTTCCTCCTTCAAATAGTGCCTTTCTACAACACTGACTTCATAAAAAGTAGCCTTGATTAGTTCCATTGGCAGTTTAACATAAGGTAATTTAGGGAGGGGCACTACCTTATACTCACCTTGAAAATTTTCAAAGGATGTTCCTAAAGTAGGCCCTTTCAGAACCATATTTTTAGAAGGAATTTTCAAATAATATGCCGTTGACTTATTTCCTGTCCTAACGAAAGTTTTTTCGTGCAAGTCATACTGGCATACCTCCGTATACCATACCCTTGCTCGAATAATCCCCCTTGCCTTGACAAATTTTGTTTCCCTAACTGGTATTTGTGATAAGCCCTGCTGGTTTTCTGCTTCAATTGGTATTATTAAACCAGATACTAGAATTTGCCCCTCTTCTACTGTATCTCCAACCTTTACAATGGGCTGGCCTGCCAATACCAGTATTTCTTGGATTATCCCATCCTTACCGGCCACTAAATGTCTAGGGTCCCTGTCCTGATACTCTTCACTAGGTATTTTTCTTTCAACCACTTCGATGATTGCCTTCGTTCCTTCAAAATGCAGTCCCACCCATGCTATTTCAGGTAAAGCAAAGGTTATTTCTCTTTCTACATCAGGTACCGGTATGTTATTTTTCAGAATCCCAGGCTTTAACCCTGCCCTCCTGGCAGTATCCATAATTTCTTTCTTTTCTAAGTGTACAAGCTTTTCATGGCTGTAAACATCTACAAACCAAATGAAGCTTGATAATATGTACAAAGATATAATAAATACACCTGCGCCTAAGATCAGTAGTTTTCTTTTTTTTGTTTTAGCCCAATAAAAGGGTATACCTCTTTTACCAACTATAGTTACCCTACATCCTGCCATTTTGGCAATATGCCTCATTCCCCAAAAATCATTTAAGGGGATTTTAAACTGTATTTTAGATGAAGTAAGGCTTTCTAAGTCCCACAAGTTCACTCCACGGTTTATGCTAAAGTTGATAAATCTTTCAACGGGTCCTTCCACCAAAAGCACTACATATCCATTAAAATATGAAAATAACCTTTTCAATTGCATTCAATCCACCTCATAACCTATTTTTCTAATAATACCCGTTGAACCGTCCCACTGATATTGATTTCTTCTGGAGCAATGGATTTTATTACCATATCTTTTCCGCAAATAATGACTTCCCCTTCACCAACGCTTATCCTCATTTTTTCAGAGGTATATTGAATTATTCCCTTGTGATTTTCTATTGTAACCTGTCGGCTTCCGACAATGGTAATCTTTGCAACATCCATTAATACCTCTTTCGGCAAGTCTAAAATGTCCGCCATTGATTCCCCAACTTTTTTGGATGTATCCTTTACAATTTCATTTTTACTCAATCCACACCCCTCCCTATATTAATCTATGCAGTTAAAGGTAGTGTAATTAGTAAAAAAAGAAAAGTGCAGGTATACAATTCCCGCACTTTTAATCTCTTTGTTATTTAGTTATTATCTTATAGGTCTTTTGGCTCTAGGCGGTTGTAAGATTTCCGACATAATAACTGCAGATGCCATACTAGCGCTGTCAAAACTAAGGGTTAGCCTTGGGGAAACATTGTATTCATTGATACTGTCGCTGTCGGCAATATTTACACTTATATCCTCAACTGCATCTTCTATACCGTAAACATCTTTTGCTTTCTTAACCTTTTCTTTGCGCCTTTGCAGTTTATGCAAATCTATATAAGGGTTTTCTTGGGCAGGTACATTCCAAGTGTCTTCATATTTGGGCTTATACTCTTGAACCGTTACATCCTTAGCATCCCAAGGTTCAAAATCCCAGGGAACTTCTTGTTTAGGCTTTTCATATTTTTGAACAAGTACCTGCCTTCTTCTTTGAGCCTCAGCTTGCTTTTTTTGGCTTTCTTGAAAAGCCCTGTACATCATAAACAAGACAAATATGATTATCCATAAAAAATCCAAAAGGAGCTCACCTCCTAGGACTTGGGCTTAATATCATTATCTTTAGGCTTCTCAGAACCTGCTCCTCTGGAAATAGCATCTCTCATATCAGTATCCGCAATGATATTCTTCATATTAAAATAATCCATCACTCCAAGTTTGCCTTCCCGCAAAGCTTGAGCCATGGCCTTGGGCACCTCTGCTTCTGCTTCCACAACCTTTGCCCTCATCTCCTGGACAGATGCCTTCATTTCCTGTTCCTTAGCTACAGCCATCGCCCTTCTTTCCTCTGCTTTAGCCTGGGCAATCTTCTTGTCAGCTTCTGCCTGGTCAGTCTGCAAGGTAGCGCCAATGTTTCTGCCCACATCCACATCAGCTATATCAATGGATAGTATCTCAAAGGCCGTACCGGCATCTAAGCCCTTTTCAAGTACGGTACGTGAAATAAGATCCGGATTTTCTAAAACCGCTTTGTGTGAAGTAGCAGAACCTACAGTGGTAACAATACCCTCTCCAACCCTGGCTATAATGGTTTCTTCGCCGGCTCCACCTACCAGTCTTTCAATGTTGGCTCTAACAGTTACCCTGGCCTTAACCTTCACCTCAATACCATCCTTAGCTACAGCTGCTATGGAAGGAGTTTCAATAACTTTTGGGTTAACGCTCATCTGTACAGCTTCAAGAACGTTCCTGCCGGCCAAATCTATGGCAGCGGCTCTTTCAAAGGGTAAGTTAATGTTAGCTCTTTCTGCAGCGATCAACGCGTCAATAACTCTGTCTACATTTCCACCTGCTAAATAATGTGCTTCGAGCTTGTTTACCCCAGGCTGTATTCCTGCTTTTTCAGCCTTAATCAAGGGGCCAACTATTCTTCCCGGGGGAACCCTTCTTAAGCGCATACCAACAAGGGTCATGATGCCAACCTTTACACCTGCAGCCAAAGCTGAAATCCATAGACCTACCGGAATGAAGGTAAACAGAAAGGCTACAAAAATAAAAACCAGTACAACTAATATTAAACTACTTGCCACAAATAAATCAAATATCCCAAAAAAATCAAACATTTAATGAAACACCTCCTAAGTTTTATTTATTCCCTTTCGAAATCAAATAATCACTGTTCTTGCTTTTTAAGTTCAACTACTACCCTTGTTCCCTCAACCTTTATAACTTTCACGTTAGAACCTGAGGGGATAAAACTGCCATTAGTTACCACGTCCACCCTATTATCGCCAATTTGCACTGCCCCGGCAGGCCTTAGAGGAGTTATGGCTGTTCCCTCTAAACCAACTAGTTTTCTTAACTCTGTTTGGGGAGCATTATACCCTTCTTCTCTAAGCTGCCTGTCTCCTAGCACCAATCTTTTCCATACCCTGCGCGTTGGCAAAAATTTTATGCTGACTGCTAGCAATACAACAGTTCCGATTATGGCTATTACCAGTGATGTAACGCCTTGCCCCACAGAAGGCGAAGCAATAATAACACTGGCAGTTAAGGCTGCAATTCCTCCCAAGCCCGCTAAACCAAAGCCAGGTATAAAAATAGCTTCCACTGCTAAAAGCACAACCCCAAGAATAAACAGCAAGACTGCTTCAAAACCCGTTAAACCTACAAATATATGACCTGCAAAGTATAGACTTAAAGCTGCCAATCCAATGGTCCCGGGTATACCAAAACCCACAGTGAAAATTTCCAGAACAAGTCCGGCTATTCCTAATGTCAGTAGTATTGTACTGACGTAAGGATGCGTGATCCAGCTGGCAAAAAATTCCCCGAAGGCAGGCGCTTTTTCTATTATCGGATTGTCTGCAAGGCCATATTCTTCCAATACAGATTGGCGATCTGGGAGAATATTATCAATCATTCCTAATTCAAGAGCCTTTTTAGGAGTTAATGTGAGCAGTTCTCCCCTGGCAACAAGACCGGGAATTTCCACATCAGCATCTGCCATTGCCCTAGCTACAAGCTCATCTCTGCCTGTTTCTTCTGCAGCAGCCTCAAGTTGGCCCACCCAGTAAGACAAAGTCTTAGGGTCTGCTCTTTGGCCGCCAATCTGAGGTTCAGCTGCTCCCATGGTACTTCCTGGAGCCATAACCAGGGTTTCTGATACAATGGCAATGAGAACCCCTGCAGAAATAGCGCCCTCCTGTACAAAAGCTATAGTTGGAACAGGAGACCTGTGGATGGTATCTCTAATGTTTTTTGCAGACCAAACAAAACCACCAGGCGTATCTATTTCTAAGATAACTGCAGCAGCATTATTTTCTTCTGCCTCGGCATAACTCTTGTTTATGAAAACAGACATTCCCCCATCAACGGTGCCTTTGACAGGCAAAACATAAACCGGAGATGCCGGCTGCTGTGACTGTACGGGTAACACAAGCCACAGGATAGACAAGAGTAAAACAGTTATCACCCTACCCCATTGACCTTTTTTCATTAAATAAATCCCTCCGGCTATAGTTTTAGCATTTTCCATATTTTTTACACAAGCAACAATATTAACCATGGTAATAAACTGTAAAAATAGCCCGGCAATAGCAATCACCAGGCTATTTCAGTTTATTTAGATGTTCAATCTGCTTTAAAACTTATGAGATGATTAGTTTTTAATTAACCAAAATCCCTAACCCGCTTACTTTGCGACTACTCTTAAACCCATACGTGTCAAAATCGCTAAGCTGTCGAGGAGGGGTGCAAACTCTTAAGTCTGAAATACTACCTAAATTTTCTTTTTCTAGCGGCTTCGGACTTTTTCTTACGCTTTACACTTGGTTTTTCATAATGTTCCCTTTTTCTTACCTCTGACAAAACACCTGCTTTTTGACAAGACCTTTTGAAACGACGTAGTGCGCTATCAAGAGTTTCATTTTTGCCAACCTTTACTTCACTCAATCTCCATATCCCTCCCTCCACAACTAACCATTCAACACTGCCTACAATAATTACAAAGCAGATACAAAGAAATTATACTATACTGTTTTTGGCAACGTCAACCCTAGGTGCAAATAGGAAGTTTTTTACCGGCGAGCAGATGGTAATGCAAATGGAAGACCACTTGCCCGCCATCCTCCTTGCAGTTGTTGACAAGCCTAAATCCTTTTTCTGCAATACCTTTATCCTTTGCTATTTTAACTGCTGCCAGGTGTATTTTACCAATTAAATCTACATTTTCTTCAGTAATGGCAGTCATGTCAGAAATATGCTGTTTGGGTATTAATAAGATATGTACAGGCGCCCCAGGATTAATATCATTAAATGCCAGAACATGGTCATCTTCATATACAACAGCAGCAGGAACTTCTTTATTGACTATTTTGCAAAAAATACAATCAGCCATTTCTATCACCTCCTTCTAACTCTCCCATGATAAACTTTTCTCTACTTAACTTTTCCAAGTGTACGGGTACAAGTGTACCGCTTAAATCTCCAGCAGTTAGTGGAAATCTTACCTTTAAATAATTATCAGTATGCCCTTCCCATAAACCATCTGATGCAATTTCTATCAATACCTGCCCGGTGGTTCCTAAAAACCTTGAGGCATACTCCTGCCAGAGTTCCTGGGTCATAGCCATCAGGTAATTACTTCTGTCTGCTTTAATCTTTTCAGGGACCTGACCGGTATACCCTGCAGCAGGCGTTCCCCTCCTAGGAGAATATTTAAACACATGGAGGTCAGCAAAGGCTATATTTTTTATGAAATTTGCAGTATTGCCAAAGTGCTCGTCTGTTTCTCCAGGAAAACCTGTTATCACATCAGTGGTAATTGCAGCATTCGGTCTTTTAGCTCTAATGCTGTCAATGAGCTGCTGATACTCCAATGTTGTATAGCGCCTCCCCATCCTCTGTAGAATATGGTCATCACCACTTTGCAGTGGAATATGATAGTGAGAACATATAATGGGATTTTCGGTAATTAACTCTAACAACTCAGGTGAAATATCATCCGGATCAAGGGAACTTATTCTCAGTCTTTTTAAATTAGGAACTTCAACCAGCTTTTCAATTAGTGTAAACAAGGTCTCCTGGTACCCTAAATCTTTTCCGTAAGTACCTATATGTACCCCAGTTAAAACAATTTCTTTATATCCTGCCTCAATGAGTTTATTAACTTCATCAATTGTATTGCTAAAACCCCTACTTTTCACAGGCCCTCTGGCATAGGGCACTATACAATATGTACAAAACCTGTCACAACCTTCTTGTATCTTAAGAAATGCCCGGGCTCTGCTAGGTTGAACAACAGGCAGTTCTTCAAAACTCCTGTTGTCTTTAATCTCTGAAACAAGCTTAAGCGGCTTGCCTTTATCGTATCCTTCAATAAGCTCAACAATCCTCTTCCTATCCTTGGTACCTATTACAATATCCACCCCCTCTATTTGCTCCACTTCTTGGGGTGATACCTGGGCATAACAACCTGTGACTGCAACAATAGCTTGAGGATTTTTCCTGACAGCCTTACGTATAAATTGCCTGGACTTCCTATCGCCTAAGTGCGTAACAGTACAAGTATGAATAAGATATACATCTGCTTCATCCTCAAAATCCACAATCTTATAATTTTTTTCTCTAAATAATTCTTTAAATGCTTCTACTTCATACTGGTTTACCTTACATCCAAGGACATGGAAAGCCACCCTTTTTTTCAAATAATCTACCCTCCTAAATCCCCTAGTTCATACATTATCATGCTTAGAACTGCCATGCTTGCTGTTTCTGTACGTAAAATCCTTGGACCTAGAGAAACTGTTATAACCCCTGCAGCCTTTGCTACGGCAACTTCTTCACTGTCCCAACCCCCTTCAGGGCCAATAAAAACACCAATAGAAGTTGTTTTCGACTCCCGGGCCTCTGCTAAAACCTGTTTCAATCCTCTTTGATCTTCGCCTTCGAATGGCATTAACAAAAAGCGAGAAACAGGTTTTTTCACTGCCTTATTGAAGAACATAGGTTCGCCAATGGCGGGAACCCTTGAACGGCCTGCTTGTTTGCATGCTTCCAAAGAAATTTTATCCCATCTATGAACTCTGTTCTCTGTCTTTCGATCATTCATCCTCACAATGGTTCTTTTAGTTACTATCGGTATAATTTGTGATACGCCTAATTCTACAGCTTTTTGGATGATAAACTCAAGCTTGTCTCTTTTAGGCAGCGCTTGATAAAGGATTACCTCTATGGGCGGTTCATTATTAGGCAGTGTTTCAAGGATGTGTGCCTGTACACTATCCCTGGCAATGTTTTCTATCCTGGCAAGACTTCTAGAACCCTTACCGTCAAATAATGCTATGATGCTCCCCTCTTTTAGCCTTAATACATATATCAAATGGTGCGCCTCGTCACCCTTAATAACTAGACTACCTTCATTGATTTCATCTGATGAGACTATAAACTGATGCAAGAAAATCACCCTTTTGAAACAACAATGCCCCTCCAGAGACCATTGTCTAAAATCTCAACCAGGGTAGAACCTGCTCTAAGCAGGCTCTCTGAAACTTCAGACAGCCTATCCTCAATAATCCCTGATGCAATGAGTATTCCCCCTGAACTCAGCTTGTTTATGGCATCCTCTGCCATCTCTATAATTACATCAGCTACAATGTTGGCTACAATCACATCAAAGGGACCTTCTATTGTGTGCAGCAAATTATTTTGCAGTACTTTTACTTTCCCTTCGACCATGTTCCTTTGAACATTGAGTGTGGCCATACGTACAGCCAAGGTATCAAGATCAACTGCTAGTACACCATTAGCGCCTAATTTGGCAGCAGCAATAGCCAGAATGCCGGAACCAGTTCCTACGTCAGCAACCTCTAGTCCAGGTTTAAGATATTTTTCCAGCGCTTTAATGCACATTATAGTTGTAGGGTGAGTACCTGTACCAAAGGCCATTCCCGGATCAAGCCGAATAACCATTGTGCCATCCTGCTCTTTATATTCTTCCCAACTTGGACTTACAACAATCCTGTTACTGATTCTAAAAGGTTTATAATAATCCTTCCAGGAGTTGGCCCAATCCTGCTCCTTAACACGAAGCAATTGTACCTGCGCAAAATAATCCTCAAAAAAAGAGCTCAAAGCTGCTAACGCTCCGTTAAACTGTTCGAGAAGTAAGGGTAATTGTTCATTCACTGGCAGATAGCCCTTAACGACCACATGTTCAGTTTCTAAAATCTTCTGCGGAAATTCGTAAGCATCCCATACATCATCTGCTATGTGACGGTTGATTAGATTAGGGTCCTCTATTACAACCCCTGCAGCGCCTATCTCATAAAAAAGATTTACAACCGCCTCTTCCATTATTTCTGTTGTTGTAACAGCAATTTCCTGCCAGTGCATTACCCCACCCCTTTATCCAATTGCTTAACCCATAAAGGCATCCTTGACTTTATCAAAAAAACCTTTTCCTTTTTCCTCGTTTTTATGTGTCAAGGTCTTCCCAAATTCCCTAATAAAATCTTTTTGTTTTTCATTTAGGTTGGTTGGGACTGTAACCTTAATCTTGACATGTTGGTCTCCTCTTCCATAACCGCGCAACCTGGAGATACCTTTACCTTTAAGCTTAAACAGGGCCCCCGATTGCGTTCCTTCAGGGACTCTAAGCTTAACTTGCCCGTCCAGGGTGGGTACTTTTATTTCATCTCCTAATATGGCTTGCACTATGGAAATAGGGATTTCGCATAAGATATCATCTCCATGCCGTTCAAAAAGTTTATGGGGCTTTACCCCTATATATACATATAAATCCCCAGTAGGTCCGCCATTAGAACCGGGCTCGCCTTCGCCAACCACTCTAAGCCTGGATCCATTGTCTACCCCTGCGGGAATATCTATTTTAATTTTTTTGTTCTGCTTAACTTTACCCTGGCCATAGCAGGCATCACAAGGAGTTTCAATTATCTTTCCTGTACCGCGACAGGCTTGACATGTCTTAATGGATTGGAAATGACCAAGAACTGTCCTCTGGGTAGTTGTTGTTTGCCCGGTGCCATTACAGACAGTACATGTAGTTGGGTATGTTCCTGGGGCTGAGCCGGTGCCATCGCACTCTTTGCATGTTTGAAGTTTAGGAAGCTCAACTTGCTTTTCCAAACCGAAAGCTGCTTCCTCAAGAGTAATCTCTATATCTATCCTCAGGTCTGCACCTTTTTGCGGCCCTCTTCTTTGCCGAGTTCCTCCAAATCCCCCTCCAAAAAACATGTCAAATATATCTTCAAACTCGCCGGTAAAATCCCCCTGACCAAATCCTCCAAACCCGTTTTGAGTTCCGGCATGGCCAAATTGGTCATACCTACTACGAGCCTGAGGATTTCTCAATACCTCGTACGCTTCAGATATCTCTTTAAATTTCTTTTCAGCTGTTTCATCCCCAGGATTTACATCCGGATGATACCTGCGGGCTAATTTTCTGTAGGCCTTTTTAATATCTTCTTCAGAGGCATCACGCGAAACTCCTAAAACCTCATAATAATCCCTTTTGCTCACTGCTTAAGTCTACCCCCCACAATTATTGGGGACACCCTCATGTCCCCTTACATTATTATAATTTGAAGAAAGCCAGGGGGCTTAAAAGCGCCCCCTTTACTTATCGTCTTTATCATCTACAACCTCATAATCAGCATCTACTACATCATCTTTAGGTTCCTTGCCTGTATCTGCTCCACCAGGTCCTGCATTTTCACCTGTAGTGTTTTGATACATTTTTGAGCCCAATGCATAAATAGCCTCGGATAATTTTTCGATTTTAGCTTTCATCGCTTCTATATTATCTGATTTCACAGCCTCTTGTAAATCATTTTTAGCGCTTTCGATGTTAAACAAGTCTTCCTTGGATGCCTTATCACCGGCCTCCTTGATGGTCTTTTCAGCCTGGTAAATCATGGCATCTGCCTGGTTCTTGGTTTCAACCTTCTCTCTTAATTTTTTATCTTCTTCTGCAAATTTTTCTGCCTCATGAACCATCCTTTGGATTTCATCATCTTTTAGGCCGCTGGAGGATTTAATGGTGATCTCCTGCTGCTTGCCGGTACCTAAATCTTTAGCAGAAACATGCACTATACCATTAGCATCTATATCAAACTTTACTTCAATTTGTGGAACTCCTCTAGGGGCAGGAGGAATTCCTGATAGCTGGAACCTGCCTAAGGTTTTATTATGGGCAGCCATTTCTCTTTCTCCTTGAAGGACATGAATATCGACACTTGTCTGGCCATCTGCGGCTGTTGAAAAGATCTGGCTCTTAGATGTAGGTATTGTGGTATTGCGTTCAATTAATCTTGTGAATACCCCGCCGAGAGTTTCAATACCAAGAGAAAGCGGGGTTACATCTAACAACAATACATCCTTAACTTCGCCCGCCAATACACCAGCCTGAATGGCAGCCCCTAAGGCAACACATTCATCTGGATTAATACCCTTGTGAGGTTCTTTATCAATAATCTTCCTGATAGTTGATTGAACCAGGGGAACCCTGGTAGAACCTCCCACAAGCAATACCTTATTTATATCCTTTGGCGACAGACCGGCATCCGAGAGGGCTTGTTTAGTAGGACCTACGGTTTTTTCCACTAAATCCATAATTAATTCTTCAAATTTTGCCCGGGTCAATGTAATGTCTAAATGCTGCGGGCCCTCGCTGGTAGCTGTAATAAAGGGCAGGTTAATATTGGTTTGCATTACTGTTGAGAGTTCTTTCTTAGCCTTCTCAGCAGCTTCCTTCAAGCGCTGCATTGCCATCTTATCCTTGGAGAGGTCTACTGTAGTTTGCTTCTTAAACTCTGCTACCAGGAACTGAACAACCCTTTCATCAAAATCATCCCCACCCAGGCGGTTATTACCACTGGTAGCCTTCACTTCAAATACGCCATCACCCAAGTCCAAAATGGACACATCAAAGGTTCCCCCGCCAAGGTCATAAACCAAGATTGTTTGATCCTCTTCCTTATCAAGACCGTAAGCGAGAGAGGCAGCAGTAGGTTCATTGATAATGCGCAAAACTTCTAAACCGGCTATGGTCCCAGCATCTTTGGTAGCCTGTCGCTGGCTGTCAGAGAAGTACGCAGGGACAGTTATTACAGCTTGGGTAACTTTCTCTCCTAGATAGCTTTCAGCATCTGCTTTCAGCTTTTGGAGAATCATTGCGGATATTTCTTGCGGTGTATAGTTTTTATTATCGATATTAACTTTATAGTCAGTGCCCATATGTCTTTTAATGGAAAGAATGGTCCTGTCAGGGTTTGTAACCGCTTGTCTTTTGGCTACTTCTCCAACCAGCCTTTCTCCATCCTTTTTAAAACCAACCACAGAAGGTGTAGTTCTATTGCCTTCCGCATTGGGTATTACTATTGCTTCTCCGCCTTCCATAACGGCAACACAAGAGTTAGTTGTACCTAAATCAATGCCTATTACTTTTCCCATATTCTATTCCTCCTAACTGTTTTTTGATACTTTAACCATTGATGGTCTAATTAACTTATCGTTTAAGTAATAACCCCTTCGAATTTCCTCCAAAACCATATTGTCCTGCTCGTCATGGGTCTCACATTGAGCCACAGCCTGGTGTACTTCTGGATCAAATTCCTTACCAAGGCAATCAACCGGGCGCAAACCATGCTTTTGCAGCGCACCCCACAATTGCTCATTAATCATCTGGATACCCTGAAGGAAGCTTTCTAAATCTCCCTTTTGTTTACCTGCTTCGACAGCTCTAATGATATTGTCAAGGACAGGTAGAATGTCTTCAATAATCTCTCTTGCAGCCATACATCTGAGTTCTTGTCTTTCTTTTACTACTCGCTTACGATAATTGTCAAAATCAGCCTGCAGCCTTTGTAACTGTTGAAACAAAGAGTTATAAGCCTCTTCCTTTTCTGATAGCTTTTCCTGGCAGCTGACTAATTCTAACAGCAATTCCTCTTTTGATAGCTCTTGAGCATTTGGCAGCCGGGCTTCCTCTGCTTCTTCCATATTATGCATGTCGTCCATTTTATATGTTTTATTATATAACTCCTGATCTTCATGTATGTCCTGATCCTTACCTATCATTAGCTTCACCTCGCTTCAAAGTCAATATCATCTTTAAATTTGTTATTATTTAAGGCTTCCGGCCTTTTTTTAATAATGGTGTCTATTCTTAAAATGGCTTCGGCTACTTCTCCGGCAGCTTTTAGTGCATATATTTTCACCAGTGCAGGATCTATAACTCCTAATTCTCTCATGTCTGCAACCTGCCCAGAATCACAATCAATGGAATAACCTATGTTGTTTTCCCTTTTTTGAATGAAAAGCACATCCCCCTGCTTCTCCAGGGGATTAAATCCTGAATTAAAGACTATTTGAAAGAAAGGCTTTCGCAATGCTTCAATTACACAATTGATCCCATAGACGGACATTCCTTTGGCCTGCTCCCTGTTGTTTTCTAGAAATGAAGCTGCCGCCAACTCAATTGAACCGCCACCAGGCACAATTCCTCCTCTGACTGCGGCCTGCAAAGCTGCTGCTGCATCCTTGGCAATTCTTTCTCTCTCCCCAACCACTTCTTCGGTAGAAGCGCCTACCAGGATTGTAGCCATTGGTTTACCTTTACCCCCAATAATTCTCACCTGCTCTAATACTTCATCATTATGAACCTTTTCAGCAAAACCTAGGCAATTCTTTAATTCATCTAAAGGTTTTCTTAAGCCGGTTCTCTTAATCATACGGGCTCCAGTTGCTTCAGCTGCTTTTCTTAACTCTTTATGACTAACCCTATGCACTGCCATGATCCCTGCATCAATTAATATTTCTTCAGCTAAATCACTAATGCCCCTGTCAACAAGCACCAGCCCCACATTCAGTTGAGCAAGTTTGTACAGGTTATTTTTAAATTCTTCCTGCAAACTAATAAACTTGTTAAAACCTGCTTCATTTGAAAGAGCTTCCTCCTCTATCTGCTCTGGTTCCAAAGCATCATCAATGACCAGTATGCTGCAGCTGCTCCGCTCTTGAGGCATATCCTGGGACAGCCTTTCTTTACTGATGATACAGCCTTCAATTAGTTCATTTTCTGCTCCATGCTCAGCAATTATACAGTCTGCCAGCTTAAAACCTTGTTCAAGAAGCTTTTCTTTGCCAATCATTTGGGCAGCTTTATAAACCAAGTGGGCAATATCTTCATGACCACGCCCAGCTACACAGGAAACCTGCTCCAATACAGGGTCACTTAGTGTATCTATGTAAACTGCATGATTCTTAAAATATTCAATGGTTATTTTTACGCCGAGCCTGATGCCTTCAATTACACGGGTTACAGGCACACCTTTTTTGACTTGTTCAAGTCCTTCCGTAACAAGTGAACCTGCCATGATAGTCGCAGTGGTCGTGCCATCACCTATCTCCTCTTGCTGGGCCTTGGCGGTATTGATCATCATCCTGGCAGCAGGATGATTTACTTCCATCATATCTAAAATGGTTACACCGTCATTTGTGATTACCACATCCCCAAACTTATCCACCAGCATGGTGTCTAAGCCCTTGGGTCCTATTGTACCTTCCACTGCAGAAGCAATGGCCTTGATTGCATTGGCATTGGTAGATAAAGCCGCCAACCGCTCATCAATCTCTGTATCTTTACTTACTTGCTTAACACTCATCCTTTTCCTCCATAATTAATGTTCAAAGAGCCAGAAAAATATTTTCTCCTGCCTCCTGTCCCAGATTACTTACTTATAATGTTCCTCCAGCAAATCCGAAAGATATTTGGTAATAAATTCAACCATTGAAGATGCTTTAGGATACATCATACGAGTAGGTCCTAAAATACCGACGGTTCCCAAAACTCTGCCATCAAGTTTGTAGGTGGCATTTATAATGCTGCAATTATGGATACCTTGGTATTTATTCTCTCCCCCAATGGAAATTGTTAATCCTTTCTCACTGCTTGTTTCTTGAAGTATTTTGCATAAAACAGACTGCTCATCAATTAATACCAACAGGTTGCGAAGCCTCTCCACATCCTTGAACTCAGGCTGACTAAGAATGTTTAAGGTGCCTCCTATAAAGACCCTTTTTTCTTTGGAATTATTCAGAGCATCTTCCAAGTCTTCCAAAATTAATTTTACCAATCTCTTATAGCCAGCCAGTTCAAAATAAATCTCATTTAACACAGTTCTGTTAATTTCCTGAAGCCTGTATCCTCTAAGTTTTTCTGTGAGAATATCAGATATAGCCCTTAAGGTATCAACATCGTTAGTAATAGTCGAGGAAACAACCTTGCTGTCAATAATACCCTTGTCAGAAATTAAGACTACTAAAATCTTTTCCTGATCCAGGGGAAGCAACTGAATTTGTTTAACCACAGATTCCGACACCATAGGGCACACAGCCACGGCCAAATAACTGGTAAGATGTGATAATACTTCGCTCGTCTTTTTAAATAAGTTCTCCATATGCTGCATATTCTCTTTTAGCTGAATATAGATGTATTGCTCTTCAGAGCCGGAAATTCGAGGCTTTTTCATCAAAAAGTCAACATAATATCGGTATCCTTTATCAGAAGGCACCCTACCGCTTGATGTATGAGGTTGTTCAATATAACCCATTTCCTCCAAATCAGCCATTTCATTCCTAATAGTTGCCGAACTGACACCCAAGTTATATTTTCTTGCAATGGTGCGAGAGCCAACGGGTTCTGCCGTAGTTACGTAATCCTGGATGATTGCATGCAACACTTTCTTTTTTCTTTCATCCATCTGCATGTTAGCACCTCTTCCTGTTAGCACTCTCCATCGTTGAGTGCTAAGATTACAATTAAAAAATACCACTGAATGCCTGTTTTTGTCAAGGCATTGTCACACGAATTCCTGAAAAACCACATTTCCCAAGGGAATACCTTTTTCTGTTAATTTAATGTTTCCCTTCTCAACAACCAACAAGTCATAACTGGCCAGTCTTTCCATGGCCCCGGCATACTTCTTGATGGGAGAGACACCAAATCTATCGTGAAACTCAGCAATATTTACTCCTTCCATGAGCCTTAACCCCATGAACATGGTCTCTGCCATCTCGTCTTCAATAGTCAGGTCTATAATTTCATCTATAGGTCTTAAACCCTTTTCCAGCTGAAAAATATAATTGTCTAAACCCCTAACATTATAATACCTCTTACCAGAAAAATATGATCCAGCGCCGCTGCCTATACCTATATAGTAGTTATTTGTCCAATATACAAGATTGTGCTGAGAACCCCTTTGGGGAAGGCTGTAGTTAGAAATCTCATAATGGATATACCCTTGACCCTGCAGTATATCCTTGGCACTTTCATACATTTGCAGCGCTTGGCTTTCATCAGGCAAATTCAGGCTGCCTGCAAGCTTTTGGCTGCCCCATGGCGTCAGGTCGTCCAGGGACAAACCATAAACCGCAATGTGTTCAGGCTCAAGTCTTATGACACCATTAAGGGTGTCCAACCATGTATCTATAGTCTGCCCAGGCAAACCATAAATTAAATCGACATTAATATTACCCCACCCTACTTTCCTAGCCATATTAAATGCTGATAAAGCCGTCTTAGCATCATGGATTCTGCCCATGTCTTTAAGAAGGGCATCGTTTAAAGATTGAATACCTAATGATAACCTGTTAAAACCCGCGCTCTTCAAAGCAGTCAATTTTTCAATGGACAGTGTTCCAGGATTAGCCTCAATTGTAGCTTCAATAACTTTAGTACTATCAAGGTAAGAATATATGGTCTTGGCCAGACTGACCAGCTGTTCAGAAGTCAATACTGTAGGGGTGCCCCCTCCAAGGTAAAGGGTTGTTATTTCATCCAAGCACACTTCACCTGCTGCTAATTCCAATTCTTTTGCCAAGCAGGCCAAATAATCCTCTACCCGCCTGTTTTGGGCGGGTAGAGGATATGAATTAAAATCACAGTAATTGCATTTAGCTAAACAAAAGGGTAGATGAACATAAATCGCCTTAATCTTCATCTAAACTCAACACCGCCATGAAAGCTTCCTGTGGAATCTCCACATTGCCGATTTGTTTCATGCGTTTTTTGCCTTCCTTTTGTTTTTCCAGGAGTTTCTTTTTCCTGGTAATATCCCCGCCATAACATTTATCAATAACATTTTTGCGCAAGGCTTTGACATTAGTCCTGGCAATTACCTTGCTGCCAATGGCTGCCTGGATTGGAATTTCAAATAAATGTCTGGGTATCAAGTCTTTTAGCTTCCTGGCAATATTTTGACCTCTATAGTAGGATTTCTCCCTATGAACTATAAAAGATAGAGCATCTACTATTTGACCGTTAACAAGGACATCCATTTTCACCAGGTCTGTACCTTTATAGCCATGGAGCTCATAATCCAATGATGCATAACCCCTGGTCCTGGACTTTAACATATCAAAAAAATCATAAATAATTTCAGCTAAAGGAAGGTAGTAGGTTAACATAGCTCGATTAGGAGACAAATACTCCATTGTTTCGTATTCGCCTCTTTTGTCCTGACACAACTCCATCACAGCGCCTACATACTCATTGGGAACCATGATTGTAGCCTTGACAAAGGGTTCCCTGATTTCTTCAACCTCGTTAATAGGAGGCAGATTGGCAGGATTGTCAATTCTAACCATTGTACCGTCACTTTTATATACTTCATATATTACACTAGGGGCAGTTGCCAACAAGTTTAGCTTGAACTCCCTCTCTAACCTCTCCTGAATAATTTCCATGTGTAAAAGACCTAAAAAACCACATCTAAATCCAAACCCAAGAGCCACTGATGTCTCTGGTTCAAATTTTAGAGCAGCGTCATTTAGCTGAAGCTTTTCCAGGGCTTCTTTTAAGTCTTCATAATCTTCACTATCAACTGGATACAACCCACAATACACCATGCTTGTAACCTTACGGTATCCAGGTAAAGGCGCAGCAGCAGGCTTAAGGGCATCTGTAATAGTGTCACCCACTTGTGTATCTTTTACATTTTTAATACTAGCTGTCAAAAACCCAACCTCTCCGGGATTTAATTCTTCAACTATCCTCATGGCAGGAGTAAATACTCCCACTTCATTAACCTCAAACTGCTTATTGGTGGCCATCATTTTAATCTTCATGCCCTTTCTCGCTGAACCTTCCATGATTCGGATAAAGGGTATTGCTCCTTTATAGGAATCATAGAGTGAATCAAAAATGAGAGCCTGCAGGGGGTTCTCCTTTTTTCCCGCCGGATGAGGTATTTTTCGAATAATTGCCTCCAGTATTTGCTCTGTACCTTGTCCCGTCTTGGCTGATGTCAGAACAGCATCGGATGTATCAAGACCAATAATTTCTTCAATTTCCTCCTTCACTCGCTCCGGTTCAGCGCTAGGCAGATCGATTTTATTAATAACAGGAATAATCTCTAAATCATGCTCTAATGCTAAATAAACGTTGGCCAGGGTTTGAGCTTCTATCCCTTGTGCGGCATCGACTACCAGCAGGGCGCCCTCGCAAGCAGCCAGGCTTCTGGAAACTTCATAGGTAAAGTCAACATGTCCCGGAGTGTCTATTAGATTTAATAGATACTCCTGACCGTCTTTGGCTTTATATACCATCCTTACAGCCTGCAGCTTTATGGTAATACCCCTTTCCCTTTCTAAGTCCATCTGGTCCAAAAGCTGCTCGGACATATCCCTTTCACTGACAGCCCCCGTAAACTGAAGGATGCGATCCGCTAGAGTAGACTTTCCATGGTCTATATGAGCTATTATACAGAAATTCCTAATTCTTTCCTGGGGTATACTCAAAACTACATCACCTCGAAAACCGACTAAATGATATTATATCATTGTCACACTTTGTCAAGCAACTATTATCAATAATCAAAATGCTCCTAATCAGGTTGCTCTCCAAAACCTTAACGAAGGGAATCTCCGTTCTAACATGTCAAGGACCAGGGTTAACTCCTCCATCTTAAATAAATAGGCTAATAAAACATAGACTAAAACTCCTAGAGCTACCCCTGTAATAACCTGTAAACCCTGCATTAGTTTCAAGGAAATATTTACAAAACTCTCAAAATACAGTACCCCTGCATAGGTTATAACTCCCATTATACCTGACGCTGTCAAACTTTTAAGAAAGGAAGTCGAGATTCTCCAACCACCATAACTGCCGATTTTCATCTTGAGGATAAGCATCAAGAATACCAAGTTAAACCCTCCCGCAATGGAATAAGCCAGGGCCAAACCGCCATGTCCCATGGGTTTTATTAATAAAAAATTTAATAAGATGTTTATAGCAATGGTTACAATCCCAACTGCAACAGGAGTCCTGGTATCCTGTATAGCATAAAATGTCCTGTTAAGGACCTGTATCCCTGAATATGCGAATATTCCCAAGGAATAAAAGAAAACTGCTATTGAAGTAGCAATGGTGCTTTCAGGGGTAAACTGCCCTTGTTCAAACAAAAATCTTACAAGGGGAACTTTTAAAGCCATTAACCCGGCCGCAGCTGGAAGCGTAACAAAAAATACTGAACGTAACCCTAAGGAAGTGGAATTTTTAAAATTTACCATTTCCCCCCTTGCCGCATAGGTAGTTAGGGTTGGAAATACTGCTATAGCAACTGAAATACCAAAGACGGCAATGGGAAGCTGCATTAACCTCTGCCCTGTCCTTAAGGCTGCCACAATACCTGCATCTAAGTTTGAAGCAAGGTTTTGATTTACGAACAAGTTAATTTGTGCAACAGACAACCCAATAAACACCGGCAAAATCAATACAAGGATTTTCTTAATACCAGGATGATTCAAATTAAAGCTAAAATGATAGTGGAAGCCTTTTCTAAGAATGATGGGAAGCTGCACAAAAAAATTAGCCATGGCGCCCACCACAACTCCAATAGAGAAACCCATTATGCCCAATTTTAGTGACAAAAGCCATCCTACAGCTATAATGGATAAGTTGTAGAGCACTGAACCTATGGCAGGAGCCAAAAAGTGCTTGTAGGAGTTAAGGATACCTACAGAAATGCCGCTTAAAACCATAAAAAAGGTCTGAGCAAACATAACTCGGGTAAGCAATATAGTCAATTCAGTTGTCTGCGGATCAAAGCCTGGAACCAAAATCCGTATTAAGGTGGGTGTATATATCAATCCTAAAGTTACACCTACAACAAGCAAAAGCATTATGGAATTAAAAAGTATACTTGCCACCTGCCAGGCTTCTTCTTCCTTATGATTAGCCAGGTAACTCGAAAACACCGGGATAAAGGCTGAACTCAGCGCCCCACCTACTAAGATCATATACAAGAAGTCAGGAATGGAAAAAGCAGCATTGTAAGCATCGGTTAGCCTGCCTTGTCCAAATTCATAATATATTACAACATCACGCAAATAACCAAGAACTCTTGAAATTATCATGGAAACCATAATAATTCCGGCAGCCCTTGCGACTCTTGTACCTTCAGCCATTTTGTACCTCTCGTCAAATATTAGGGACAATGCTCATTGTCCCTTACCATTTTGTCCAAACTCAGCATACCAGTAAAAATCTATTCTGCCAAGCATAACTAAAAGTTCTTAACTTTTCTTAATAAATCTTTGATGAAACTTAAATCCATTTCTTTTATTATATCAAAAATCTGCAATTCAAGTATGTTTTCAGTTATCCTCATATTTACAATTGTATTTGTCTCAAGTCCAACCATTTGATGAAAAACTGCCGACACCCAATTAAGAGCGAAAAGTATAACTATGAAAAATACTAGCAAGGTAATTAAGTACTTAAAGTTAATCATCCTGGGCATCACCTGTACTATAAAATTTATATCTATACCATTACCCTTTTAAACAAAAAAAATACCGGATAACCGGTATTAAAAGGTGTTTTCTTGCCGTAAATCCAACAAAACTTCATATAAAACATGGGCTAAAGCTTCTGCAGACCTTTTGGCCTCTTCCAAGCTGTTCTGGGTACAGCCAACTTCAACCAGCAGTGACCTTTCGTGTAAATGTTGGTTATACCTGCCGGTTTGAACCCTAACAGCTTTTAATAAACCTGGATATAGTTTATCCATTTTGTATCCTATCATCTTTGCAAACTGCCAATTTTGCTGCCATTTGGGGTGCTCCAAACGGTTGTCGCTGCCAACTATAAGCAGTATCTTAGCCATATTAACTCCAGTTGATGTAGTAACAACTCCCTTTTCAGGCAAACCAGCATCTCTATGTATGTCTAAAACCACCTGAATTGAAGGATTTTCTTTGAGAATTTTTTTTACTGTTTCTGCAGAGTTTATATAGGATTTTTCCCAATTTGGATAATCATGAATTGTCGTAGACCTTATGGACTGTATCCCATATGTTTTAAGGAGCACTTGTTCTAAGTGTGCTGCAACTTTTTCCACGCCACCATTCTTACCTTCAACTTTTTTTGTTCCATCTGTTGGTTCATAAGTTTCAGAGTTGTGAGTATTATAAATTAATACTAAAGGGTTACTAGATAAATCTAATATATCTCTTTGAGGATTAATCAACTGGGCCTCCTTGCTTCTTCGCTCTAATTCTTCAAAGAAGCGCCTTTCTTCTTCAGTTAGGCCTGGTGACTCACTGATAATCTCATCTTTGCCCTCCATTTCAACGGTTTTTATAAAGGTTATTTCTGATCCTAACAGAGACTTGGGGTTTTTTATGTCAAGGCTGGCAATACTGGCAAAAACTTTTTGTGCCAACTTGTCCCCTGAGGTATAATTCTCACCTGTTGTGGCAATATCCATGCCTATCAGGGGCAGGGCCATGTTTAAGATTAACTTCTGGGAATCTGTAAAAGCGCCTAATACACTTGTAGTTACAGTCGATTCTAATCGTTTATTGTTGGCATTTGCGCCAAAACTCCCTATTAATATGCCAAATACAAAGAATAATACTATGAGTAGAGACGATATTAATATAGATATCTTATAGCTTCTTCTTCTGTAATATCTCCCCATTGGTTCTCCTCCTACTGCAGCCATCTTCCATGACTATACTATAAAATTATATTCCTCCTGGATTGTATTTATGACCAATTTTTTTAAAATAATGAAAGGGGACACACCTCAATCCCACTTCCTACTTCTAGTATTGAGGAATGTCCCCCAGATTAAAGATTAGTCCATGGAGTCCATGGACTAAATTCTTTAACGCAATTCTGTGGGAACAAAGGCATCCATTATTCCTATTACAAAAGCTGCCAACAAGGCTCCAATGATTGTTACATTTAAGTAAGCGGGTATTATAAAACTTGCAACATATATAACAATTGCAGCTGTTAAAAAGCCCACAATACCCCGGCTTTGTGGAGATATCTTTTTTCCACCAATAAAGGTCTCTACCAGATACCCCAGAACTGCTATTACTACGGCAGCTATCAAAGCGCCTATAAAACCAGCTACCTGTATACCAGGCAACAACCACGCAACTAACATTAAAACAAGAGCAGACACCACAAATCTTACTGCCATCCCTAACATAATTATCACCCCCTCACATTTAAGCATTTATAATATTGGTTCCCAATTAAATAACTAAATATACTTATTCACCAAAGTTATATGCAGTTGCAGGTACAGTTTTCTGCAGGAATTGAAGTGCTGGTACAGTTTTCTTGCTTTTTTATTTTATACATGGTAAAATACATTTTGTTAATTAAAGGATTTTTCGTCAACAAGGAGGTGTAATAGATGCCCAACATTAAGTCCGCGGAAAAAAGACTGGAGATCTCTCGCCGTAACAAATTGAGAAACATGGCAGCAAAATCTGCCGTTAAGACAGTAATAAAAAAATTTGAAAGTGCCGTCGCTTCTGGAGACCAAGACCAGGCCCAGCTAGCTCATAAGGAAGTTGTGAGGTCACTGGATAAAGCAGTTTCCAAGGGGTTTATACATAAAAATACCGCCGCCAGGAAAAAATCAAGGTTAAGCAAAAAATTAAAAGCAACTATTAGCTAGGGACCTCCAATGAGGTCTTTTCCTATTTTTAACATCTTTTTTGCATAAATGTTAATCCTTTGGAAAAACTAGACACTAAGGAACATGGAAAGGAGGCTCATTGCACTTGGCGGCCAGGGAAAAAAATGATAGAAAAGCAAAAAAGAAAATGAAGCAGCTTGAGACACGCGAAAATTTCGAAATGGCCAAGGAATTAAGACCTCAAAAATAGCTAGTTCCTGAAGTTAACCTCTGAAAGATTATAACAAAAAAGACCTGCTAACAATATGCAAGTCTTTTTTGTTATTAATATTGAAGACATTCCACATCTTTCATCTGCAGTAATGTAAGTTCCAAAGACCTTTTTGAGTTAGCTGAAGAGGTTTTTAATTTTATATCAAGGTCCCCCAATTTTGTTAAAATGTCCAGAACTTCTTCCATGTTAAACAGTTTAGACTGTTTAAGAATTTTTTCTCCTATGAATGACGCTACATTTAGTTTTTCTATGATAGCCCTGCTTGATACACCTTTATCCTTTAAAACCAGCGCTTTCAAAATAAGCCTGAAATGACGGGCAATCAAATGATTAATTAAAATTTCGCTTTCCCCGGCATCTAAAAGGTTTTCTAATCCTTTCAGGGCTCTTTGCATATTTCCTTCAGCTAAAGCATCAATTACCTGAAAAACCCCAAGGTTCAAAGTCTTTGCAAACACACTTCTAGTTTCTTCCAGCTTTATTACTCTGTTATTCCCTACATATGTACAGATCTTGTTTATTTCCCCACTAAGAAAATAAAGGTCTCCGTTAGCAGCCGACGCCAGAAGGCTTATTAAAGCAGCTTCGGGTTCTTTCCCATATTTGTTGAACTCCTTTTTAATCCAATTTACTAGATTAGAACCCCTTGGCGTTGTTAACTCAATAATTGTGCTTGTTTCTTTGAATTTTTTAAAGAGTTTACTCCGTTTATCCATGTTGCCTCTGACAAGAAATATTAAACACGTAGACGAATTAGGATTATCCAAATAACTAAACAGTTCTTTTAACTCATCATCCGAAATAAGACTTTGTTTATAGTAGTTTTGATCTTTAACAATTATAATCCGCCAGCTAGCAAAAAACGGCAGGGAGTTGGCCATGGCTAAAAGATCATATGTGCTGGGGACTGTCTCCAAAATATGAATATTTAGTCCATGATTAAACTCAACTGGTAGTAAAATGCTGCAAAAGTTTTTAAGCAACATATCTTGATGGTAAATGTCATCACCTGAAATGACATACACTGGGAAAACCTTGCCAACTTTTAAATCATCTACTATTCTGGCAGCTTCCAGCAAAAGGAATTCTCCTCTCAAAAATTTATTATTAAAATTCATTTTATAGTTTCATTTTAACATACTTCAGTAAATAATAATCTTTGCTTCTTTGAAAAAAATGGTGGATTTCCTCTAGTATCTTAATAAAACCTTAGTGAGATAATACTGTAAGAGGTGAATATTCATGTCTGCAGAGAAAGCTGTTGGCACTACAAGAACCAGCTCAAAATATGCCGTGCGTACAGTTGGAATAGATTTAGGGTCAGCTAATACTCTTATTTATGTTCAAAAAAAAGGGATTATATTGCGTGAACCCTCTGTAATTGCTTTAAACACCTATGACGGGTCAATAGCAGCAGTTGGTAAAGACGCAAAAGCAATGATTGGCAAAAACCCGAGAAATCTTACTGTAATAAGGCCTTTAAGAAATGGAGCAATTGCTGACTTTGATACTACAAAAATCATGGTCAGGCATTTTCTAAAATCTGTTTTAACCACCTTTGTAATTGGAAGGCCGCGTGTTGTGGTAAGTGTGCCATACGGTACCACTGATATTGAAAAAAGAGCTGTATTCGAAGCATGCCAACAAGCGGGCGCAAAACAAACCCTCCTTGTAGAAGAACCCCTGGCTGCCGCCCTTGGGGCAGGTATTAATATTGAAGAGCCCTCAGGGAATATGGTTGTAAATATCGGGGCAGGCGCTACTGAGATAGCAGTCATATCCCTGGGCGGCATTGTGAATGCCACCTCCATTAAAGTTGCCGGTGATGCAATTGATTCTGCCATTTACAACTTTTTTAAGAGAAATTATGGCATGGAAATTGGCATGATGACAGCAGAAAAATTCAAGATAGATTATGCGTATGCCTATAATCCGCCCAAAGTCGTGGGGAAAGTAAGGGGTATAGATTTAAAAACAGGTTTACCCATAGAACAGGAAGTTCCTGTTGAGGAAGTAAATGCTCATATCCAAGACACATTAAAAGACCTGATAAAAGCTATTCGCAAGGTCTATGAAAGCACCCCTCCCCAGTTGGCTTCGGACATTATCGAAAAAGGCATAGTCCTAACTGGCGGGGGTGCAAATCTAAAAAACATTGATAAACTGATTAATACAGAAATCAAACTCCCCGTAATCATACCGCCAAATCCGGAAGACTGCGTGGTCATTGGTGCCGGCAATATTTCCGCACACAGCATATCAGGACTAACCAGCATATCACTTTATGGTTTGCAGAATTTTACAAAATAAACGCCATACATGTCTCTTTTTTGTTTCAAACTCTTTTTCAAGCTAACCTTTATACTGGCGTTTTCAGCCGCAGCTTTGCTATTCTGCACACTCACCTCATTTGACATAATTCTTTTATTTGTTCGTGGCAGTGCGAGGAAGACTTATAAGCCAAAAATTACCATTAATATCTTTTGTGCCCATAGAGTATTCTTTATTTCTCAACCTAATATTAGTGTGGGTACTGAAATCAATAATGTCTTGATATTTTTTAGAATTGCTGAATAATAATAAAAAATTATCTATTGGTTGCATATTATTCTCACCCACTTATACCAATTTATATGATAGATTGGTTGCTGCCACTTTATTAAGTGGCAGCAACCTGAGAATTACCATAAGCCAGTATCATATAAACGGCGTAACTCTGTACTACCGTATAGAGTTCGTAGAAGCTTTTGTTTAACCATCGATAATTCATTTTCTTTTATTGCCTGGATATCATTCCTGAGATAATAGTTCTGTAGCATCTTGAGGAATAATTTGCCATGTTCTCTTTCTCAGAAGATTCATAAAAATATTCCAGTGCTTAATGTTCTAGGAAACATATTGCAAGGATTCCATAGTATCCACTAATCCATTAGGTTTGTAATTTCATTTACAAAAGTCATCCGGACAAAACTGCTCCATAGATAATCTGCATAAAAAATATCCTACTGTATTTTGCAAAGATTATATCACTTTATAACAGGGATATGTGGATTACTATCTGTCATATTTTGATTATTCTTTCTCATTTTCGGGACAAATATTTAGCTAATTAACACTAACTAAAAGGGTAAGGTATTTGTGGGGTAGCTACATTGGCTTTTATATCTTGCAAGAACAGGGAATTTTACTCTGAAACTTTTGGGAATCTTATTTTGCAGTTCCCTATAATTCTATTGTGCAATAAATAGGAGATGTTCTTCCTGAGGTGGCAGAACCCTTTAACCAGCCGAATGTAATAAGATTGAGTAGCCGAATAGCCCCCGAATTACTGGCCGAATCAGGCTGGAATGATCATAAAAGGTCACATAATATGAGTAACTGTTAATCATTTTAAAAAAAGGCAGAAAGACCAAGATACTCTTTTTTAGCTTGTAAATAGAAAAGTATAAAATATGCATCAGTCATATATAATAGGTTAATAAATTAGAATAAATATGATAGTAAGGAACAAAACCCTTACTATCAATATACTATCTATACAAAAAATATTGGGCATTATTTACATATTAATTAATACAGATAAATACTAATTGATCTTATATTAAAAAAGAATTTCCAATAAACATCTATTGATTTTCCTGCTTTAAAATATTGAAAACATTGTTCCTTTGCTCATCTGTTAATACTATTGAGGATTTTGTTCCAATCCGGTAATAAGCAGGCTCCATTTCTTCTTTTAACTGCTGTAATTTGGTGATTACCGTTTCAAGATCTTCATTATTGGTTTTTTCTCCTATATCCTGCTTAAGATCAAAAATGTATACATATATATGGTTAATTACCTCATAAATATTTTTAGTTTGTTGATTAATTGGACTTATTGTGCTAAGGATATAAGCAATATCTTTTTCTGCTTCAGATATATAAATACTTTCATTGCTTTCTTCAGTATTAGCTAAATTTTGTTCTAAATTAGATATTATCCCTTGAGTTTGTCGATATTGGATTATATTAAAACTGTTCACTTCGTTTTCATATTTAATAAGCATAAAGCGTTGATATACAATTATTGATAGTAACAAAACCAAGATTATTATATTATATTTTTTAATAAGTCTCAAAAATTTATCCATAATAACCTCCATTTCGCCGCTACCGCTAGCGACACAAATAATAATAAAAAAATGGGGCGCGGCTTTCGCCACTTTGTTAAAATTTGTATTATAGGAAAAGATACATTACAAAGCACAGTAAGGTGAGTCGTAGACTGCTCTTGCTCAGCTTAAATCAGTATAATAACCAGTGTAAGAAGATCTTTCAAGTACAAATAAGTGGTTCTATAAAACCGCACGCTAATTATTACTTTAGCTAAACCTGCATTGGTACAAGTTGCCCATCCAGCCGTAAAATCGAACCGTTTGCCTTACTACAGATTTAAGTATGAACGGCATTTGTAAACGAAGAGGAAAAAAAGAGCCATAATCGCTATTGCAAGGAGGGTACTCAACAGCCGTTTTTAATATGTTTGTCACTGGCGAAGTGTTCAATCCAAGTGACTTGTATAAAATTGATGTGCCACAGGAAATGTTGGAAAAGCAGAAAGAGACAGCTATTAAGCAGCCAACAAAACTTCTGATTTCCCTTGGTTTAATAAAAGCTACTGACATTTCTGTGGCTTAACTAAAGCATCATTTTTTGGCCTTCAAAAGCCTTGGTTAAGTGTGCCCTTTTTTACTTCATCACGAGTTATTTTTTTCACGCTATTTTTATCGCTACGCTATCTCCTCTCAAAAAAGATTAGAGAGACATTGTTTTGTCTCTCTAAAATTATACCATAATTGTGATAAGACAAAACTGTTTAAAGTGAGTAATTATAATTTAAGCTATGATAATAGAAACCATCAGCACTGCTCCACCGAGTTACATCAATATTAATAGAGCCTGATAAGGTCCCACTACCTAGTTTTTCTAATCTAACATCACTAACTATGCCGTTGTCTTCACCATCACCTGAATAACGGTGATAATTCCAATCACTCCACATATTATATGTGTGTTCCCACGTAGATGCAGTACATGCGCCATTATATCCTTCAATCGTAACATTAATGCTTAAATATCGTGCAAATAACCAATAAAACATGTATTGAACGATTGATTGGCTCGAACTACTTGTTCCTGCTGGCCTCACATATAATAAATCCCAATTAGAACCTGATTTTGTACCATTAATTTTGACTCGTGTTATTTTTGTCAACAGTTGAGTGTTATTTGTAAATACTCTTGTTCCTAACCATCCTTCTTGACCGGTACTAAGGTTAGTTTTAATAGAAGTATGAGTATACAAATAATTCGATGATTTTTGCCCAATTATTGCTGTGTCGCTACTGGACAAAACTCCCAACGTTTCTTCCTTTCCAGCTTTTGCAGCTTTATTTTTAATTTCTAATTCTTCAAACGAAATTGTATTACCAATATTAAAAGCTACCAGATGTCCTATTATAACGTAAAGTTTTTCAATTCTATTATTGTTTAGCTCGATGACCAAATCGACAAATTCTTTTTTATTGTTTAAAAGTACTTCAGATGTCCCATAAAATAGATTTGGATTATCTATGTCCTGTCGCATTTTAAAATCTATGGTTAAATCATCACCATTTATGGGTATAGAAATTCTACCAATTAGATGATCTTCATCAAAAGTATAATCAATCTCGGTAACTAACTCATTTAGTTTTTTGATGCCAATATCCCAATTAGGTGAATACCCATACCCACTAAGTTGTATTTTATTATCAAAAATCTTTTTTTCAAATTCATGCGCTGTAACCATCGTTATATTACTTAACAACAAAATCAAAGCTAAAATCACAGCAATAACAAGCTTTTGTTTTGTATGAATGAACATAAATCTTCCTCCTCGTATCAATAATCTTGTAAAATTTAAGTATACTCGTTGGGCAAGCAGAACATCAATCTATATTATGTCTACTTTCATATTCACAGCATATAGAACTTTAAATAACCCTCATAAACACTACCTCCCCAGCCTTAATCTCTCCTTTACTTCAGGCTGGGGAAGGTTTAAAATAATGTTAATACCTAACCTTTGCCTCTGGTAAAGGAGGGTACAGTCCCAGGTAAATGGAACTTTTTCAGGGTATCTTATTTACCTGGGAATTTTTGTGTTTCTCAATTGGGTTACCAGGATTATACTATTTTTTCCA
>JBFLYC010000017.1:0-67551 GCA_040756735.1 Bacillota bacterium
ACTCAACAAAACTAATTTGTTCATATTTCATGTAGGATCACCTTCCTTTTTGTTAGGATTATGTATTTTTGTTACATATAGGATTCGACAAAAGTGGAGGAAAATCCTACATGAACATAATAAAAAATCCTTATTTATCAAGGGTTACAGAGTTTTACAATCGACTAAATTTAATAATATGGGAGGGTCCTGTATGATTATTGGAGTACCAAAGGAAATAAAGAATAATGAGAATCGCATCGCCATTACACCAGGCGGGGTAAAGGCGCTGGTTGGTCACAGCCATAAAGTGATAATTGAAAGCGGCGCTGGCTTGGGCAGCGGTTTTGCAGATGAGGAGTATCTGCAGGTTGGGGCTGAAATGGTAGATAGCGCTGAAGAGGTCTTTGCCCGGTCTGAGATGATCATTAAGGTTAAAGAACCGCAGCCTCAAGAATATAGCTTTTTAAAAGAGGGACAAATCCTGTTTACTTACCTGCATTGTGCAGCAGATGCGAAAATGACGAAGGCATTGATGGATTTAGGCATAGTCGGTATTTCCTACGACACTGTACAACTGCCTAATGGTTCACTTCCTCTTTTAACGCCCATGAGCGAAGTGGCCGGGAGGATGAGTGTACAAATTGGAGCCCAGTTCTTAGAAAAGACCAAGGGCGGCAGGGGAGTTCTTCTTGGAGGAGTCCCGGGAGTTGCACCCGGTGATGTAGTCATTATTGGCGGGGGAATAGTAGGAACTAATGCTGCTAAAATGGCTCTTGGGATGGGGGCGCAGGTAACTATAATTGATCTTAATCCTGATAGGTTAAGATATCTGGATGACATTTTTGGGGGTCGAGTTAAGACAATCATGTCCAACTACCACAATATAGAACTATCAGTTCGATATGCAGATCTCCTGGTGGGCGCTGTTTTAGTTCCAGGGGCTAGAGCGCCAAGGCTGGTTACAGAAGCCATGGTTAAACAGATGAAAGCAGGTTCAGTAATTGTTGATGTTGCCATTGACCAGGGAGGCTGCATTGAAACAATAGACAGGGTAACCACACATAGCGAGCCAACTTACTTGAAGCATGATGTTGTTCACTATGCAGTGGCCAATATGCCCGGGGCTGTACCCAGGACATCGACTATTGCTCTGACAAATGTGACAATTCCTTATGCTCTGCAAATTGCTAATAAAGGTTATATTCAGGCGGTGAGAGAAGACCAGTCTCTTGCAAAGGGGGTAAATATCTTGCAAGGCCGTATTACTCATGAAGCGGTAGCACATTCACTGGATCTCGAATACACACCGTTAAATGACATACTTCAATAGCCCTAATAATGATATCAATAAAAAAATTATATGATAGGGGTATTGTTAGAACTTCATTGAAATGTTATCATTGTACAAAACAGCGTGGGCAGTGCAGCCTGTTAAACTGAGCAAAGGCGCTCTCAATATACAATACCCTGGTATTTGTATATTTGAGGGCTTTTTTATTAGACTTTACAGTTAAACAAAATGAAAGGAGGTGGGTTCGAACAGATCTCTATTATGTTTTGATGGAGGTGATGAGACAACAGCTTTTCTTTTGATACAGCCAACTTAGATATAAAAATTATTGGGAGGTGCTGTTTTGGAAGCTATAATGAATTTTAATGATTGGTTAAATGGTATAGTGTGGGGACCGCCTTTTATGGTTCTATTAATAGGTACAGGACTATTTCTTACAATTAGACTTGGTTTATTCCAGTTCACTCACTTTGGTTTTGCCTGGAAGCAGACCTTTGGACGTTTTTTTGCAAAGACTAAAGAAGAAGAAGGGGGAGCTATTACTTCCTTTCAGGCAGTGAGTTCTGCCATGGCCGCCACAGTTGGTGTTGGCAACATTGCCGGTGTAAGTACGGCTTTATTCCTGGGTGGACCAGGCGCTATATTTTGGATGTGGATGTCTGCCCTGGTTGGTATGGCTACAAAGTTCGGTGAAGCAACCCTGGGTGTAAAGTATAGGGAGATAGATGCAAACGGCAACGTTCGCGGCGGGGTTATGTATTACATTGAAAAAGGCCTGGGACCACAATGGAAATGGTTAGCAGTGCTCTATGCCTTTTTCGCAGGGGTGGCTGCTTTTGGTATTGGCAATATGGTTCAAGCTAATACCATGGCCCATGCTTTAAATACCGGTTTTAATGTTCCTACTTATGCAACAGGTATCTTAGCGGTAATCGTGGTAGGCGCCGTTACATTAGGAGGTATTAAGCGGATTGGCGCTACTGCAGAAAAGATAGTACCCTTCATGTGTGTCGTCTATGTGTTAGCTGCCTTGTTTATTCTTATTACCCATATTGATAAAGTGCCAGGCGCCTTTGGCGATATTTTCTACTATGCCTTTAATCCCTACGCTGCTACAGGCGGTATGGCAGGCGCTGCAGTAGCACAGGCAATGCGTTACGGTATTGCCCGTGGTATTTTCTCCAACGAAGCAGGTTTAGGTTCAGCTTCCATTGCTCATGCTCAAGCCAAGAATACTCCGGTTCGCCAGGGTATGTGGGGTGTAATGGAAGTATTTATCGATACCATCGTAGTATGTACCATGACAGCACTAGTAGTCCTAGTAACAGGGGTTCTACCTGAAGGAGTTACCGGAGCTGCCTTGGCTTCAGCAGCCTTTACTAAAGGTCTGCCGGGACCAGGCGGTTATATAGTTCTAATAGGATTAGCCCTATTTGCCTATACAACCATGCTTACCTGGTGTTTCTACGGAGAAAAGAGTTTCGAGTATCTTTTCGGCAGCAAAGTGGTAGTTCCTTACCGGATTGTTTTCTTGGGCTTTCTCTTTGTAGGCGCCATCGGAGGTTTAACTTTCATTTGGGATGTAGCTGATACCTTAAACGGTCTAATGGCTGCTCCCAACTTGATTGCTCTCCTTGTCTTAAGCGGCGTGCTGCTTAAGGAGAAAAATGGTTATCTTTCCGGCCTGGGCAAACAAGCAATTAAAGACAAGGGCGTCCCTTCATAAACCGATTCAGGGGACAACCGATTCAGGGGACGGTTCCTCGATTCAATTTGAACCGATTCAGGGGACGGTTCCTCGATTCAATTTGCATTTTTCTTTATTGCCAGATATGGTGGGACAGGGGAAAACATTCCCCTGCCCCACTTTATCCTTTGGGGCTATTCTTTTTTGGGCTATTCTTTTCTCCCGTATCTAGATTGAGGTGTGTCTCCTTCCTATTTGGAAATATGTCAAAATATCAGTAAGTGTTCAAGGAAAATGTGGTGAAATGAAGAATATTAATCATATGTAATCGCAACAAATTTTGTAAGGCTAGGATTGGGAGGATTTGTGTCCATGGTAAACAAGAGGCGGGATGTCAGAGAATTGATCAAGCCCTGGATTATGGCAGCGAGGCCAAGAACCTTGCCCGCTGCTGCTGCACCGGTTTTAGTGGGTTCTGCCCTGGCTTTAAACAACGGGGCATTCTCCTGGTCAATTACTACTGCGTGTTTCTTATTGGCTTTGCTTTTGCAAATTGGTTCAAACTTTGCTAATGACTTATTTGATTATCAAAAAGGAACTGACAAAGCAGACCGTACAGGGCCGAAACGGGCAGTAGCTTCAGGTATGGTAAGCCCAGGACAGATGCAGACTGCCACTGCTTTAGTTCTGTTGGGAGCTGCAATAGTAGGGGCTTATCTTGCGTTAATAGGAGGACCAATCTTTTTTTTGATTGGGGCATTTTGTATTTTGGCGGCTGTAATGTACACAGCCGGCCCCTTTGCTCTTGGCTATATTGGCCTGGGAGACCTGGCTGTATTTATATTTTTCGGTCTGGTGGCAGTAGTGGGCACCTATTACCTGCAGGCAAAAACAGTGACTTTTTTCGCATTGGTGGCAGGGGTTGGTGTGGGAGCGCTGGTAACCAATATTCTAGTAGTAAACAATATTCGAGATAGATTTACAGATGCCAGAACTGGCAAAAGGACTCTTGCCGTACGCTTTGGCAAGAAGTTTAGTATGCATCAGTATGTGGCTTTATTAGTTCTGGGATTTTTTTGTGCTTTACTTCTAATGCCTCTAAGCATTTGGGCTTTCCTGCCGCTGATTACTCTACCCATGGCTGTTAAGCTCGTGAAAGAGTTACAGGAACTTGAAGGTCCGCAGTTAAACAAAACCCTGGGGAAAACTGCAAACCTGCTCTTTTTTTATAGTATTTTATTAGCAATAGGATTGATAATCATATAGTCCTAGAAATATTACACTTTATAAATAAGGAGGCACTGTTTAACAGCAGCGCTTTTTAGTTTCCCTAAATAAAGCTTAACATAAGAATAATTTTCAAAAAATTTCTGTAAGTAAGCAGGAATTCTGATTTAAAAAGAGAATATAGCTATAAAGGTTTACGCAAACGATTGCGCAAACGATTGCCGAAAAGAAGGGAAAAATGTCGCATGGCTACTATTAAAGATGTGGCACTCAGGGCAGGAGTGGCGGCCAGTACCGTCTCCAGGGTTTTGAGTGGCAAAGCTGAGGTAAATGACAGTACAAAGGAAAGAGTTCTTCAGGCTGTTGAGGAACTTAATTACCAGCCGAACCTCTTTGCTAAAGGATTAAAAGAAGGCAAGTCCAACACTGTTGGTTTAGTTGTCCCAAATATTAGGGATCTGGTTTTCCCTGCAGCCATTAGGGGTATAAGTGATTATTTGGAAAAGCACGGTTATACCCTTATCCTGGTTAATACAGATGACAAAATTGAGTTGGAGAAATTTCACGTAGAAAACCTGCAGAAAAGAATGGTTGACGGCTTAATTTTTTCTACTGCAAAAAATGAAAGCAAGCATTTACTGGAACTGAAAGAAAAGGGCTTTCCGGTTGTTCTTTTGATACGCCACCTTGGAAACCTGATAGATGCAGTCATTGTTGATAATTATAAAGGTGGATATGAAGCAACCAAATATTTACTGAACCAGGGATTTAGAAAAATCGCAATTATTAACGGAAATATGGAACTTGACCTATATCAAGAGCGCTTTAGGGGTTATGAGGATGCTTTAAAGGATGCAGGACTTGTCACTGATACCAGGTTTATAGTCAATGATGTGGATAGCTGGGAAGACAGCTATCAAGCTGTAAAGGAAATGCTCTTAACAAAGGATTATCCGGAAGCTGTTTTTGCAACAAGTGATCCCAAGGCGTTGGGAGTGGTTAGAGCTTTAAAGGATTTGGGCCTCCGGGTGCCTGAAGATGTATCGGTGATTGGTTTTGATAATATAGATGTTGCAGAAGTGATGGATCCTCCGCTGACTACCATTGCCCAGCCTTTCTATGAAATAGGCTGCAAAGCAGCTGAACGCCTTGTGAAGCTGATGAAAAGCAAGAAAAAGATGAAGCCGGTGGTTGAAAAACTTGATGTGCAGCTTCTTGTTCGCAAGTCGGTTGCATTAAGAAATAATGTTAGAAGGGAGGTAAAAGATGCCTTATAGAACATAATGAGACCTCACTTAAATGTGGCGCAGTCAAGTGAGGCCTCGATAGCTGGTGGTAAATGAATTACCACTAAAGTAAGTTTATTAGAACATAGTGAAGAATTCAACAAGAACTTAAAGACCTTTTGAAAACAATGAAAAATGGAGGGGGAAATATGTTCAAGCTGTGTAGAAAATTATTAATGATAAGTCTGCTTGTATTGCTGGTGATAAGTTTAGTAGGTTGTAGTGCTGGAGAGAAGAGTTCCGGGCAGTCCTCTGAACAAAAAAAGGAAGAAAAAATTGTGTTGAAATACGGCGATGCTGTATCAACTGCTGACCCACAATACAAGGCTTCGGTCTTCTTTGCTGAGAAAGTCGCTGAAAAGACAGGTGGCAGGGTGGAAATTCAAATATATCCTAATTCCCAGTTAGGAAGTCAAAGAGAAATGACAGAAGGTCTAAAGTTAGGCACCATTGAGATTGTTAAAAATACCAATGCTGTTTTCACCGGATTTGTCTCTGATACAAAAATCTTAGATTTGCCTTACTTATTTAAAGACACTGACCATGCTCGGCGTGTACTTGACGGGGAAGTTGGAGATCAATTAAAGGCTGCGGCTGAAAAAGCAGGTTATAAAGTATTATGGTTCTTTACTCCAAGGTCAAGGAGCGTTTATAACTCAGTTAAGCCAATTTTCACTCCAAATGACATGCAAGGCTTAAAAATAAGAGTTATGGAAAGCCCGATTATGATTGATACAATTAACTCCATGGGAGGAAATGCCGTGCCCCTTGCCTTTGGCGAGGTTTATTCTGCTCTGGAACAGGGTGTGATAGACGGGGCAGAAAACTCTGTTATTTCTTACTATGCCATGAAACACAGCGAGGTTTCTAAATACTTCTCTGAAACAAAGCAGTTTTATTCCCCTGAGCTTGTTATCATGAGTCTTGATAAATTCAAGAGCCTGCCTGAGGATGTGCAAAAGGTCTTTGAAGAACTGGCAGGAGAAGTTGTCGCTTATGAACATAAAGTTTATCAAGAACTTGAAGATACAACGAAGGAACAACTAATTAATGAAGGTTCCCAGTTTAACGAAGTTGATTTAGATGCCTTCAGGGCAAAGATGGAGCCGCTATATCAAAAACATGCCAAGGATGTAGGCGGTATGGACCTCATTAACAAGATATTAAACTATTAAGTTTTAAAGCGGTGGCTTCCCATTAGCGGACCACCGCTTATAACCAAAGTTTAAAAGACCCTTAAGACTGGAGGTCTTTGATGAAGAAACTGATTTTTAAAATAAATGACGCTATCTATAAAGTCGAATTGTTTATAGGGGTTTCTATCCTAGTTTCCATAGTGTTCATTGTCTTTTTGCAGGTTTTCAACAGATTTGTCCTAAAGCAGCCCCTTTCATGGTCGGAAGAACTGGCAAGGTACCTGTTTATCATATTAGTGTTTATTGGGATAAGTGTGGCTACAAAAGCCAAGGCGCATTTTGGCATTGACTTCATTATACAAAAATTAGGACCCAGGGCTAGAAACCTTGTTGGAACTGTGATAGCTTTAGGAATTCTATATTTTCTATGGGTGGTTTTCTCTAAAAGTTTCCTGCTCATCAACAGTGCCATGACACAAAAATCACCAGCCATGGGCATTACCATGGGGTATTTATATTATACATTTCCTTTTTTTGCTGCATTCGCAATGGTGCATATTTTTACAAACTTAGTAGAGGACTTGTTTGGAGGCGATAAAGGGTGATTTTTCTAATCTTTGCTTCTCTGGCAGTCTTGTTTGTGCTTGGTGCACCAATTATATATTCCCTGGGAGTAGCCTCTTTAATATCCCTTTTGTTTTTGGGAAATGTTCCCCTTGTAGTAATTCTACAAAAAATGTGGTCTGCTGTAGACAACTTCGCTCTATTGGCAATTCCCCTGTTTGTCCTTACGGGTGGATTAATGGAAAAGGGAGGAGTTTCCAGAAGAATCATTGCTTTTGCTTATGCCATAATTGGAAAAGTTGCCGGTGGTTTAGGTTTTGTAAGCATATCATCTTCAATGCTTTTTGCCGCCTTGTCCGGTTCCAGCCCTGCTACTGTAGCTGCAATTGGCGGCATGATTATTCCCTCCATGAAACAGAAAAACTACGACCCTAATTTTGCTGCGGCATTACATGCCAGTGCCGGTTCTATAGGGGTGATCATACCCCCCAGTATTACCATGATAATATATGCAGTAATAGCAGAACAGTCTGTTGGCAGGCTATTTCTTGGTGGGTTTGCACCTGGAATCCTGATAGGTTTATCTTTGATGGTTGTCTGTTATATTATTTCAAAAAAGCGTAATTATCCCCGGGAAGAACAAACCAGTTGGATAAATATCTTAAAAACTTTTAAGGATGCAGTCTTGTCTTTAATGGTAGCAGTTATTGTAATGGGTGGTATTTTAAGCGGAATTGCCACAGCTACTGAAGCCGCGGTATTGGCTGTTTTTTACGCATTCTTTCTTTCTTTTTTTGTATACAAGGAATTGACCATCAAGGATGTTAAAGATGTTCTTGTGGAGACGGTGTTTATCACAGCAGCTGTAATGGGTGTAATGGCTACTGCAGGCATTTTTGGATGGATTCTTGTTACACAACAGGTTCCTCAAATGATTGCAAACTACATTATGACCATAACTGACAATCCTCTTATGGTTTTTCTAATGATTAACATCGTTCTTTTGATAATCGGTACATTTTTGGATACTGGGGCTGCCTTAATCATCTTTGTGCCCATGTTAATTCCCATTGCCCAGGCATATGGATTTGACCCTATTCATTTTGGGGTAGTGACAGTAATCAACCTGGCTATTGGAATGGCTACACCACCTTTAGGAATATGTCTTTTTGTAGCTTGCAGAATTGCCAAAATACCCCTTGTAAGTATAGTCAGGCCTATCCTGCCGTTTTTAGCTGCAATGATTTTCGTATTATTTTTAGTAACCTATGTGCCCCAAATCATTCTATTTTTACCAAATCTCATGGGCAGGTAGTCTTTTGCGATAGCAGATGGAGGTGAACACCTATTGAAACCAATTGATAGAATACGCAAAATGAGTGCAGACCAACCCATTGACAGGATACCCTTTGTGCCGACATTATACGAACACTGTGCAGCATTGATTAATAAAACTCCTTCTCAAGTGGCCAGGAGCAAAGACCTGATTGTAGCAGCTCAGCTCAAAGGGTATGAAGTGTACGAACATGACCTTATATCTGTTGGAATTGATATTTATAACATAGAAGTTGAAGCATTAGGCGGCAGCATTGTATATCCGGAAAACACCGATATCCCCGGTTTGACAAATCATATTTTAGAGGACACTGAGGTCTTGACATCATTAAAGGTACCAGATCCTGAAAGTGATGGCAGGATGCCTCTCATTTTGGATGCGGCAGAAAATATCAAAAAAGAGGTGGGAAGTGAAGTCCTCGTAAACGGTACTATTGTAGGACCTTTTACACTGGCTGCGCTGCTGCGGGGATTTGAAAAGTTGATTATGGACATGATGCTTAACCCGTGTTATGCTAGAGAACTACTAGGTTTTGCAGTGAAGGTCTGCCTTAAATATGGTGAAGCCATGGTGAAAAGGGGTTTGGGTTTATCCATAAACGAATCCTGGATTGCGCCGCCCTTGTTGTCTCCAAGACTTTTTAGGGAACAGGTTTTCCCATGGGAGCAGTACCTAATCAATGAACTTAAGGCCAAGGGATTGGCCAATGTCGGTTTAATCTCCGGTGGCAACACAACTCCCATAGTAGATGACATGTTGAAAACCGGCACTTCTTTGATCATGGCAGATTACAATTGTGACCTGGCTTATTTTAAGACAAAGGCTGATCAAGCAGGTGTTGTGCTGAGAGGTTGTATAGATTCAAAGTTACTGGAAAGAGGTTCAAAAGAAATGATCTATGATGCCGTAAATAGGGTGCTGGATGTAGGAGTTTCCAACGGTAAATTTGTAATTGGATGTGGTGTTGTCTCTTATACCACTCCGAAGGAACAGGTACTGCTCTTCAAACAGGCGGTAATGGACTACTTTAAGATGAACTAGTGTAATATCTGCATCTGTGGAAAGGATGGATTATCAAGATGAAGCTGGTTAAAGCAATGGTTTTAAAAGAGTTTAACAACCCTCTGGATCTAGAAGAACTGGAGGTTCCAGATATAAAAGATGGTGAGTTGTTGGTAAAAATAGATGCTGCAGGAGTGTGCGGTTCAGATGCACATATGTGGCGGGGAAGGGATCCCCGTACACCTTTGCCCATGGTACCGGGGCATGAAGGAGTTGGTACCGTTGCAGCGGTTAAAGGCAGTAAGCAAACTGTTCTAGGCCAATCCTTAAAAGAGGGTGACAGAATACTTTGGAACAGGGGAATTAGCTGCGGCAAGTGCTATTACTGTCAGGTTGTAAAGCAGCCGGCCCTTTGTGAAAATAGGTGGGCATATGGTATTCACCGCAGTTCTAATGAACGCCCGTACCTTGTTGGCTGCTACGCAGAATATATTTTGTTGGACGCCAGGACGGATGTGTTTATGATACCGGACCATGTTCCTCCCGAGGTTTTAGTATCAGCTTCTTGTTCGGGGGCAACAACAGCTCATGGTTTTGACCTGGCCCCGCCATGTCCTGGAGACACCGTGGTGATTTTAGGGCCTGGTCCCTTGGGTATCTATGCAGCAGCCTTTGCCCAAGGGTATGGTGCAGGTGAAATTGTGGTTATTGGCGGAACCCCAGAAAGGTTGGCCATGTGCAGGGAATTTGGCGCCACAAGAACCTTGGATAGAAATAAACTGACTGAAGCTGAAAGATTTAAGGCAGTTTTGGAGCTTACACAGGGCCGTGGGGCGGATATGGTCTTTGAAGCTGTTGGCAGTCCGGCAGCAGTTAAGGAAGGCCTTGGCTTGACAAGGATTGGAGGAAAGTTTGTTTCCGCAGGTTTTGGTGAACCCAATGGGACAGTACAGATAGACTGTTTTAAAGATATTGTCAGGAAAAATCTGCACTATCAAGGAGTATGGGTAAGTGATACCAGGCATGCCTACCGGGCCTGCCAGATGGTTTTAAATAATGTGCAGTTGTTTAGCAAAATGATCACCCATAGATATTCATTGGAGGATGCAACATTGGCCTTAAAGGAAATGGAAGCAAAAAACGCAGTCAAGGCTGTTTTGCTTCCCTAACTGATACCCACAAAGAGGTGATATACACAAGATGAAGAAGATTTCTTGCCATGTTTTGGTCATAGGAGGAGGCGGCGCTGGGCTGAGAGCAGCCCTGGCAGCAAAGGAAGAAAACCCTGATTTAAAAGTTACTCTTGCTACAAAGGGTATTTTAGGTAAAAGCGGGGTAACGGCTGTAGCATGCTCTGACAGGATGGCTTTCCATGCTGCTTTACCTCATACTGAGCCCATAGGTGCTGAGTCCTGGAAATACCATGCCAGGGATATATATGAGATAGGTGGAAAGGTATCAGATGGACATTTAGCTGAAATACTGGCAAAAAATGCTGAGGATGCTTTTAACTACCTTGATAAGCTAGGTGTTCCCTTTGTAAAAAAGGGGGGGATACCTGATCAATTTATTACTGACGGATCAGAGTATGCCAGGGCCTGTTATACAGGGCCAAAAACTGCGGTACATATAGAAGAAGCCCTGGTCAGGGAGATAAAAAATCAGGCTGTCCAGGTTATTGAGCACTGCATGATTGACAGGATTATTGTCAGGGAGGGCAGGGTTATTGGTGCCGTAGGCATTGATGCAACACATAACAACCTTGAGGAAGCTCTGCTTGTCTTCGATACGGAAAATATTATCCTGGCCACAGGAGGGGCAGGAGAGGCATACAGTTATAATGTTTTTCCTAAAGGCGCCACAGGAGATGCCTATGCGCTGGCATATGAAGCCGGAGCTGAACTAGTAAATATGGAGTTCATACAAATTGGCATTGCCTCTACAAAAACAAAGCTCAACTGTTCGGGCAGCGCCATGAGGGCCATTCCAAGATTTATAAATGACAAAGGGGAGGAATTTCTACCTGCTTATTTCCCAAAAGGGATTCCCTTGACAGAGATTTATGACTGCGTCTTTCAAAAGGGAGCCAGCTGGCCGGTAACCTTTGAACATAAAACTCATGTAATTGATATAGCTGTATATAAAGAAATGTGTAAAGGCAGAAGGGTTTTCCTGGATTATGCAAAAAATCCTCAGGATTTTGAGTTTTCCAAGCTAAGCCCCAGATGGCAGGAACGATACCGGACAGAGATGTCCCTTGACCTTGGAGATGAATTGCGGCAGTTGACACCTCTTAACCGCCTCAAGGAGATAAACCCTGCAACAATCATGTGGTTAAAGGAACGGGGCATAGACCTGGAAGCTGGGGATCAAGTTGAAATAGCAACATGTATCCAGCACTTTCAAGGCGGGGTGAAGATAGGCGCTAAAGGAGAAACAAAAATCACCGGTCTATATGCCGTTGGAGAATGTGCAGGCGGGCAGCACGGTGCCAATAGACCGGGAGGTAATGCTTTGCTGGACTGTCAAGTTTTCGGAAAGATTGCCGGTATTGATGCGGCGAGAAGATGCGTTCAGCATTACCCTGGCGGGGAAAAGCATAGAGAGGAAATCAATAGGGTAGTTGATGATTTCATATGTTTTGTAAAAGAACTGGAAGCCAACAGAGAAGGCCACCCTGCTGAACTGGTGAAAGAAAAACTGCAGGAATTAATGCATGCTTCTGCCAGTGTTGTGCGTACTGAAACAGGTTTGACAAAAGCCCTTAAAAAGCTGGGACTTTTGCAAAACCTGCCTTTAGCAGTGGATGAAAATGGATATGATTATGCTTTAGAGACAAAAAACCTGCTCATTGTTGCTCAGATGATTCTTCAGGCTGCGAAAATCAGAAGGGAGAGCAGGGGACCCCATTTATTTTTTGAGAATTTTGCTGACAATACTCCTATACCCCGCAAGGACCCACAGTGGCAGAAGTACATTATAATCAGCAAGAAAGAAGATGGTATGGAAATTAAAATTAAAAAACCTCCCGGACTTAGTTAAGTCAGGAAGGGTGCAAAGATAGGGAGGTTAATAGTTGATGGCTGATTTTAAAAAGTTTAACTATAAAAATTCTCAAGAACTTAGTGAAGAAATTAATGAACTAGGGGTAAACATTGATGCGAATGATGATCTAGCTCCCTTAGTGCAGAGAAAGACAATAGGGATGCATATTCTGCCTAATCCTTTGGTTATTCATCCCATGGAAGGCTGTGATGGAACAGAAAATGGTCTTCCCTCAGATTTGACATTCAGGCGCTATAAACGCTTTGCCAGGGGAGGGGCCGGATTAATCTGGTTCGAGGCTACAGCAGTGGTACCTGAAGGAAGAGCCAATCCCAGGCAGCTGCTTATAAATAGGGAAACCCTGCCGCACTTTAAAAAACTAGTAGCCATGGTCAGCAAGGAAGCTGAAGACAGCATGGGGATTGGTCATAAACCTGTGTGTATTCTACAGCTTACCCATTCGGGACGTTACAGCAAACCTTATGGAAAACCCCAACCTATAATAGCCTTTAATGATGCTAACTTGGATGCCAGGTCCGGTGTTGAACCGGATACAAAGCTCGTATCCGATGATTACCTGGACCGGTTACAGGGGAAGTATGTGGAAGCAGCCTGTCTAGCCAGGGAAGCAGGCTTTGACGGGGTAGATATCAAATCATGCCACAGGTACTTATTATCTGAACTTTTGGCCGGTCATACACGTCATGGAAAATATGGCGGCAGTTTTGAAAATCGCACCCGGTTTCTCTTGGAAACCGTGGACAAAGTGCGCAGTATCACAGGAGAGGGTTTTATCCTTGCAGTAAGGATGAATGCCTTTGATGGCTTACCTTACCCCTATGGCTGGGGAGTTAGTAGAGAAGACGAAAACTTGCCGGACTTGTCCGAACCCAAACAGCTTGTACAGCTTCTTAATAAAAAAGGAGTTTCTGTGGTGAGCATTACTGCCGGTAATCCCTATTATAAAAAGCCGTATATAACCAGGCCCTTTGATGTGCCCGTGGCAGGAGCGCCTTTTCCTGATGAGCATCCATTAGAAAGTGTTTCGAGGCTGTTTTTGCTGGCCAGGGAGATCCAGAAGGCAGTACCCAAGGTTGCAGTGGTTGGAGGTGGATACAGCTGGCTCAGGCAGTACTCAGCAAATGCTGCAGCAGCTCACATTGCCAAAGGGGATGTAAGCCTGGTCGGTTTTGGGCGGTTTGCCTTTGCATATCCTGATTTTGCTAAAGATATTCTTGAATGTGGCAGCCTTGACAAATCAAAAGTATGTATTGCCTGCAGCAAATGTACCCAGATTATGCGTGACAAGGGACGAACTGGCTGTGTAATTAGAGATAGCGAAATCTACTTGCCCATTTATAAGCAAGGGCGGGAAGGGTTTTAGTAATATTAAAAAGTTTCTACTCATCCTGACACTACCGCTCCTCCCCTGGTTTTCTTCCTGGTGATATAATGGAAGGCCATGGCTAGAACCAGTATAACTAAGCCGATAGCATCAGTTCTCAAACCCGGGTTTATCATCATAACGGCTCCACCAAAAAATAACAATTGTTCTAAAATAAATAACTGCCGTATAAAATAGGCTTTGGTGGCTATCGCTAAGCCGAAAACACCAATTAATCCTGTTATAAAGGCAATTCCCACCGCCAGGATACTTGGACTTTCAAAAAGAATAACAGGATTAAAGGCAAACATAAATGGTATGATAAAACCTGCTAAAGTAAGTTTTAAAGCAGTCCAAGCTGTTTTCATAGGTTCAGCGCCTGCTATTCCGGCGGCAGTATATGAAGCCAGGGCAACAGGAGGTGTTACGTTAGAGAGAGCTCCAAACCAAAATACAAAGAAATGTGCAGCCAGGGGCAAAACACCTAGCTTAACAAGGGCCGGTGCAGCAACTATAGCTACAATAATATAAAGCGCTGTAGAAGGCAGCCCAAAGCTTAAGACAATGGAAGTCAGCATTACCAGGGCCAATGCCGCAAAAACAGAGCCGCCTGAAAGATTAACAATATTGTAGGCCATGACTGAACCAATCCCGGTCATTGCAGCCACACCTACAATGATACCTACCGAGGCACAGGCGATTCCTACCTGAATTGAACCTAAAGCTCCATGTTCTAAAGCCCAGAGCAGTTTTTTAAGGCCAATCCTGCATTCTTTATTGGTGTAACTTGCTGCAATGGTTGCAATAATTCCTGCAAATCCTGCATAAAGGGGAGTCTTACCTGATATAAGTACCCAGATGATGACTATTATTGGGAGTAACAAGGCACCTCGTTCGAGGAAAACTTTTTTTAAAGAGGGGATGTCATTTTTTTCTAAGCCTTTTAACCCTAAACGCTTGGCTTCTATATCAATCATTATCATAACTGCTGCAAAATACAATAAGGCAGGGACTATAGCCGCAGTAACGATTCGCAAGTATGGTACGCCTAAAAATGAAGCCATGATAAAGGCTGCAGCGCCCATAATAGGAGGCATGATCATGCCTCCTGTAGAGGCAGCAGCTTCTACTGCTCCTGCAAAAAATGGTTTGTATCCGATTCTCTTCATTAGTGGTATGGTAAAAGACCCAGTAGTGGCCACATTGGCAGCAGGGCTGCCGCTTAAGGTTCCCATCAGGGCGCTGGATATGACTGCTACCTGTGCCGGGCCTCCTCGCATTCTACCTGCCAGTCCCAACGCCAGATCGTTAAAGAGGCCTGATGCTCCACTGGCAGTCAAAAAGGCGCCAAAAAGAATAAAAAGGAAAATAAAGGTTGCAGAAACTGTTAGAGTAATGCCAAAAAGGCCTTCGTAAGTTAAGTACATGCGGTAAAGGATACGCGTCCAGTCTAAACCGGCATGCCCAAAAAGACCTGGAAAATAGGGGCCATAGGCAGCATAAATCAAAAAGAATACAGATAGGGCAGGTATCAACCAGCCAACCACCCTCCGAGCTGCTTCCAGGGTAAGCACTATGGCAATAATGGCAAAAACATAATCCCGGGAAATAGCTATGGAACCCCTCTTAAGATGCAGGTCATTATAAAAAAACAAGATGTATAATCCTACACTTATACTAAAAATGATTAAAATAATGTCCAGCTTTGATAATTTGTCCCTGGGTGAATTTTTTCGGGCAGGGAATAGGGTAAAGGTTAAAACTAATAAAAAACTAAGGTGAACGGCATTTCTAAAAATTTCCGGAACAACCCCTATGCTATTGACCCAAATCTGAAACAAAGAAAAGCTTATGGCAACAGCTGCCACGATTTTCCCCTTGGTACCTGTAAATTTTCTTTTAATACCTTCTTCAGCTATGTTGGATTGGCACTCGGCTGTCGCTTGCGGCTGTTCCCCGGTGCCAAGGGTTTGTTTCATTGACATGTTCACTCCTTTTCGGTGAAGATATAAAGAAGGAAGGGGCTAAGAAGCGAAAAATCATGCCCCTCCCTGAAACTATTACAGTTTTGATGTTATTTTGGTGGAACCAGGTGGTCTGGAATATCTAGTCCTTTTTCTTTGAAGTATTTATAAGCTCCTGGATGCAAGGGCGCCGGCAATCCGTCCAGTGCAGTCGCTAACTTAATGTCTTTTGCGGCGTCATGGGCTTCATACATGAATTGGAGGTTTTCAAAGAGCGTCTTGGTCAATAGATAAACAACCTCTTCATCTGTTGTATCGCTGACAGCCAGCCAGTTAGGCTGTGCAATTGTCATAATTGGTTTTGTTTGGCCTGTATAAGTGCCGGCAGGAATTTCAAACATGTACCAGGTATGAAAAACGTTGTTGATACCGCCAAGGTTTTCCGGTGTAAATTCAAGTACTTCTACTTCAATGGGGCTGGCAAATAAATCAGACACTGCTGCCACAGGGGGACCTGCCGGCATGGAAGCCCCGGCAATCCGCATGTCTTTCATGGCGGATGCTGATTCGGTATAACCAAGGTACTCAGGTGTTATGTCATTTACAGTAAGACCAAGACCTTTAAGAATAACAAGGGTAGAACTCTCAGTCCCGCTGCCTGATGGTCCCACAGACATCCTGAGTCCTTTTATGTCCATTATGTTTCCGGTTTTTACAGATTTCTTGTTGACAACAAAGTGTTCCACGTTGGGCCATAGCATTGAGATGGATCGGAGCCCTTCGTATTTTTTGCCCTCAAAGGTGCCTTCTCCTTTCCAAGCCATTGCCCCAATAAGACCCTGCATGATGGCCAGTTGAGCTTCACCCTTGCGCAGGATATCTATGTTTTCTACTGAACCTGCTGAGGATTGAGCTGAAACCTTTATACCCTGATCAATAAGCTTTTCGGTCCATAAAGTACCCATTGCCACACCAATTGGATAGTAAGTTCCACCTGTGGAAGCAGTGGTTATGGTCAAAAATTGGGTTTTAGGTGCAGGTGCTTGACCGCCGTCATCTTTTTTGCCGGAAGCACATGCAGCCAAAGCAATGCTTAGCATCAAAACCATTAAAAATAAGAGTGGTTTAAACCTCCAGTTCATTAGTACTTGCCCCCTTCTTTTAAAAATATTTTGTAATTTCTGTTAATTTCTATGGTTAAATAAAATAGATTATAGAAAATTGCGAATTCCCACCTCCCTGTGACCATTTTTGCCCGTACTTAGTATTTAGTTTTACAAGATTGATTTCACCTTGGCAATCATTGTTTCCAAGTGTTCGGTCATGGCTTCCCTGGCTTTTTGACTATCTCGGGATTCAATGGCCTTCAAAATGTTTTCGTGTTGTTTCAGAATCATTTTAGGTCCAGATGGTCTTGTCAGGGTTTCTTGCCTGGTTTTACTGATAGCATCTTTAAGAATATCCGAGATTGATGACATTACCTGCAAATACAGCTTATTACCAGTAATCTCAGAGATAAGAACATGAAAATTATAGTCGGCCTCAGCTCCCAGATTGTTATTATTAACATCATTTTCAAGATTCTGATATGCCTTGCGTAACCTGGCTATACCTTGTTTTGATGCTCTGCGGGCGGCTAAATCCGCTGCTTCTGTTTCTATTCCCTTTCTCAGTTCCAACAGTTCAAGGATATTCTCCCGGTCCCTGTTGATTATATCTATAATGGGCTCGCCGATGGATGGGAAAACTGTCTTTTTTACCAGGGTGCCTTTGCCGGGAGATATGTGGACTATCCCTGACCTTCTTAAAAGCAGCATAGCTTCCCTGATGGCCGAACGGCTAACACCAAACTGTTCGGCAAGTTCATGCTCGGGTGGAAGATAGTCCCCTTCTTGAAAATGCCCGTCGGTTATCATATCTTTGAGTTTATCGTATACCAGCTCATATACTTGCTTTTTTTGAATTAGGTCCATTATCTCTGCAGCTCCCTGTAAATATCCAATTATCTAAACATCGGATGTTTCGTTGTTCTAACATTTGCGTATTATGGCAATTCGCCCTATTTAACTAAATTCCTGCCTAAAAAAAGAAAAATCCATTTATCTTTTCCATAGAAATATATTGTAGCAGTATAATAAAAACAAATATTGAATTGAGGATGACTTACGAACTGCGAAACTATAAGATTTATACGAAAATAGTGGGGAATATAAGTAGGGCGTTAATTTGGATTGTTCTTCTATTGTTCTATATTTAAGACCTTCATCCGGTATTGTAAGTGCTGCCTTGAAATACCTAATTGTCTGGCGCTTCTGCTTATATTATATTGGTTGTTCTCAAGACATTGAGTAATTATGCCCTTTTCAATGGCATTCATGGTGTCTTTTAGATTATGATTGTCACTGATTTTATGGGGATAGGTTTTAAACGGCGTACTAACCAGCTTATCGCACATAAAGGGCGGTAAATGTCTCAAACATAACAAAGAATCATCAATCTCAGCCATATTCATGGCATGTTCAATAGTGTGTTCAAGTTCACGTATGTTACCAGGCCAATTGTATTTTTCAAACAGTCCTAATAAATCGTCCGTAACGCCTTGGATTGATTTACCCATTATTTTGTTGTGGGGTTCAATAAAATGCCTCTATAGCCCCCTAGAAGACTTGGAGAAAACATATGAAATATGTTAGCATTAATATAGGGGGTAGAGATAATGGCAAAAAAGAACTATAGTCTTGAATTCAAAGAACAGATTATTAAAGAATGCCAGGAAATAGGTAATGTTGCATTAGTAGCTAGAAGGCATGAACTTTCACCAAGCAATATTCATACATGGATCCAGACAAGACGTAAAAATGGTTCAGTAAAATCCTTGCCTAAAGCTAAAGAAGCCAGAATCAAAGCTATGGAAAAACAGTTAAAAGAAGTTGCTGCAGAAAATGACAGACTAAAACGACTCCTAGCAGAAAAAGAACTAGAGTTGTCAATTCTAAAGGAACTGAGGGATTGTGCAAACCCTCGGTAGCCGATCACGTTACCATTGCAAAAAGGTGGATAGAAAAGGGCTATAATACAACCATTGTCCTTAACGTGATCGGCCTAGCATCATCCACCTATTACTACCACACAGAAAAAGAAAATAAAGGTGACAAGAAGCCACCACAAAGGCGGACTGGACGTAAGATACCAGGTTACTCCTTAAACAAACAAGGACAGAGAATTTCAGATGAGCGCATCAAAGAATATCTCTGTGAGCTTATTACTGGTGATGGTTTTCCCTATGGCTATAAGAAGCTAACCATTAGCTTGCAAGAGGATTACGGACTAATAATCAACCACAAAAAGGTATATAGGCTTTGCAAAGAACTTGATATCTTACGTCCACAGCGCAAAATTTATCCTAACCGCCCGAGAAAGCTAGCTAAACGAGAAAAGGCAACAGGTTCCAACCAGCTCTGGCAAGCAGACTTAAAATATGGGTATATAGCTGGTACAGATCAGTTCTTCTTTCAGCTATCAATAATAGATGTATTTGACAAAGAAGCAGTAGGCTATCATTTAGGATTAAGTGCTACAGCAAAGGATGCCTGCAGGGTATTGACTTCTGCTCTTATAAAACGAGGGTTTAGACCAGGCATGAAATTGCCTATTATTAGGACAGATAATGGTCCTCAGTTTACAGCCAAACTGTTTAAGAAAACCTGTGACAAATGGAAAATAGAGCACGAAAGAATACCTGTTAAGACACCTAATATGAACGCTTATATAGAATCATTCCATGCTATCTTAGAAGATGAGTGCTATAAAAGACATGAATTTAGTAGTTTCATGGAAGTCTACCGTAATGTTAGTGACTACATGGATTATTATAACAACAGGCGCAGGCATGGTAGTATAGGTTATATGGCTCCAGCCAAGTTTTATAAATCACTGACAGAAGGCAGCATTGCAGGCCGTGAGCTTATTGCTTAGGTAAGGCTTAATAATAATTCCTCAACCAACCCTTAAGGTAATTCAAGCAGGCTGCCGCAGTGATGCCAAGGGTGCGTTAGCAGGCGTTAGTGGCCCTGCCCTTGACATCACAAGGCAGGTGGCCGATAATTCATATCGGGTTGGTTGATGAAGAACTAGATAATGTCGATATTAATTGAAAAACTTAGGATGGATGAGTTAGTACGCATTTATTCTCCAATTCTAGGGGTTCAAACCGATGCCTTATTAAAACGGGAATGTCTTGCAAACGTTGACGTAAGGGGGGAATCTCCAGGTTTACAACAGCAATCCTGTAATAAAAGTCCTTTCTTAACTGGTTTTTGGCAATGGCTTCTTGCGGTTGGACATTAATAGCGCTGATTATTCTTGGATTAACGGGAATTTCCTTACTGCCAAGTTTTTGCATGATATGTAATTCCCCCTATTCGTCCAGCATCAGCTTTTTCTTTGAGTTTCTGAGCTTGCGTATTTCCTCGCGTTCAATCGTTTGAATACTTTTCTCCGGCACAGGCAATTCCTCCGGCAATGTGGCGCCCATTTCGATAATCGCTTTGCGTATCTTTTCAGCGACCTCGAAATGCGTGTTGTTCGCAGCGGCAGCAGAGGAAACCTCGTCCCGTTTCAGCTTTTCTTCGGTTTGAGAAATCCTGAACAGGTTTGCAATCAGCTCGGTGCTGCCCATGTAATCAAGAATTTTTTCATTTTTCTTCAAGCCTTTCTTCGTATGAATATCCGCAACAGTCATACCGCCGTACAGTCCCATGTATCCGGCGTTTTGAAAAATTGCGAATTCTTCATCGGTAATCACGCCCGCATTATGCGCCGCTTCTGCAAGCAGCTGATTCCACTGTTTGATATTACCGCGAACAACTAATCTCTTATTATTTTCATCAAGCTGATTAAAGGCATCCTGAACTTCCTGTCGGCGAGTCTGGATGGCAAAGTAAGTTTGACCCAGTGCAATGATTTCTTTTCGCGGATCGCCGTTTTGAACAATTAAGTAACACGCATAGCGTGTGAGCTCATAATCTTTTACTTTTCTTTGCGTTAAACTTCCTATCTCGACCATTTTGCTGACCTCAGCAAAATGGTCGTTAACCTCAAATCCACTGTTTTTGCAGGCAAGAACAGCCCGGTCAATTACCTTTTGAAAATTTCTCCATTGCACATATTCTAAAACTTCAGCAAGCTCCCGTGCGTACCAGAATTCACTTCCATTTTCCCGAACATGCTTAATGCTTTCAAATGTTTTGTATTCCTCTGCATTCAGATTCGACATTAATTATTCCTCCGTATCCTCAAACAATCCCAAACGAGATGGTCATAATATGTTCTGTTTTGGATGTCCCGGCCAGTCTTGATGACTGGGAATCTTCTAAATCTTCCTGTTCCTCCAGCAATTCATCATATGTATCATAGTCATCGAGATTTAATTTACGTTCAATGCCTTTAAGTTTTCCTTCCAGCCGGTCAATCAATGAATTTAATGTACCGGAAATAGCGAAAGTTGAAGATGCAAGCAATTTACGCAATACCAGCGTGATCAACGTCCGTTGTCCCTGAGGCAGGGCACAAAGCTTGTCCGAACGAAGATAATCCGAAACATAGTTATACAAAGTTATCAGCAAGGAGTACTCCGTTGGAAAGCGGTGATTTTAAGGCAAAAAAGGCGGCATCTACCTGATGGGGGTTCAGATCGATTTTTACGCCGGATATAGCAGAAGCAAGCCCGTTAATGCTCTACTGCGGGCGTTTAAGAAGTATTTGTTCGGCCAAAAAATCTTGTCTGATACGGCGTATATAATTTCATAATAACCCCCTCTAATCTTTATCATTTCACTTTATCGCTCATTTCCATGATATCGGCTATGTCACAATTTAAAGCTTTGCATATCTTTGCAAGTATTTCTGTATTTACATTTTCGTTTTTACCGAGTTTTGTTATGGAAGCAGAACTAATTCCTGCAAGCTTTTGCAGGTCTTTCTTTTTTAAGTCCTTATCAATTAGGAGTTTCCACAACTTTTTATAACTGATAGCCACTTTGTCCACCTCGCCTGTTTTTTTGACCCAATAAAACACTTTTATTATAACAGTAAAAGCATGAAAAAACAAGAAATATACGTGCGAATGCAGGAAATATTCAAACGATATATTGATTTTTACGGAAAAGAAATGGTGTAATTTATTAAATAAAGTCAAACTTATTTGATGGACAAATAGGTTTGTAGACATCAAGCAGCTATATTTCGTTCTGAACAAATTTATAACAAGCTTCGGAAGAGGTATAAAGGGAGGCGATATCATGGGGCATGAGAGAATTGGTTTTTTACCAAAACGCAAACAATGGAATGCTATTGTTCAGCAGCTTTCTGAATATCAAGCCAGTTCTGAAGCCACTGTTAAAATAGCAGACGATACATTGACGTGTTTGTCAGAATATATCGATAACAGACCGCTTATCTTTATTGATTATCCGTGTTGATATAAGGGGTCAATTATAGTCACTCCAAGGCAAGAGAGGCACTATCCCTTGAGATAAAGCCTCTTTCTTGCGTTTTCCATATCGGTTTGGGGTATGGTTCAGTAAGTTTCCCTATTAAACCGCGCCCTTGTCCTGTCCTTTTTATCAAATTATCATCCCAAGGCGAGAAATGCTTAACATTGTTTAAGAATTCTTGCTTTGGCGTTTTTATTTTTGCCACGCAAAGTATATTTTGTACCTATTAAAGGAAACAAACCCTGCTTTGTGGAATACAAAAAGGACAATCAAAAGCAATTACACCCATGACAAGGCTGTTGATATTAAATAAAAACAAATATTAAATGGCAGATGACCAGATGTTAAAGGAAACAAACCCTGCTTTGTGGAATACAAAAAGGACAATCAAAAGCAATTACACCCATGACAAGGCTGTTGATATTGGCAAAATGTTGTTAAGGATTGAAAGAAAGGGTGTGGTAATCCTTGGGTTTAAGGTTTATTCTTGGCAGGGCTGGTTCAGGAAAAACAGAACACTGCTTAAACAGCATTCGCAGAGAAGCCATGGCTAATCCGGACGGCCCGCCTCTGATACTTTTAGTTCCGGAACAGGCTACCTTCCAACTTGAAAGGGAGCTTGCGCTCACGGAAGATTTAGGCGGCCTCATGCGTGTACATGTTTTAAGCTTCAAGAGGCTGGCCTGGTGGGTTTTTCGTGATGAAGGCGGGTTAGCCCGCAAACATATCGGAGAGCTGGGTAAAAAAATGGTCCTTAAACGGCTCTTGGAAAACCGCAAGGATGAGCTTGCGGTGTTTGCCAGGGCGGCCAAACAGCCTGGCTTCCTGGACGTACTTGCAAGGAATTTGTCGGAACTGAAAAGATATCTGATAAGTCCCAGGCAGCTTGGAGGGAGCGCGGGTTTTTTTGAGTTAGACCAACAAGCTGCCCTGGCTGCAAAACTTAAAGAAATAAGTCTGCTATACAAGGACTTTGAGGAATACATGGAGGGGCGTTTTATAGACCCTGATGACTACCTGACCTTATTAGCCAATAAATTGCCCGCCGCCAGATTAATTGACGGAGCCGCAGTATGGGTGGATGAATTTACAGGTTTTACACCCCAGGAATACCTGGTTTTGGAGCAGCTGTTAAAAAGGGCTGAGCAGGTCAATGTTGCTCTCTGCCTGGACCCAGGCAGCCTGGATAAACCCATAGAAGACGAAGAGCGCTTTTACATAACCAGGGAGACCCATATAAAACTTACAAGGCTTGCCCAGGGGTTAAATATACCCATAGAGCAGAATATACTGCTGCCTGCATCCCCAGGTGAAACACCTTATAGATTTGCCTGCTCAAAGGATTTAGCTCACCTGGAAAAAGCTTATGCAGCAGGTGAAATGACAGGGATTGCCCTGGAATGTGAAAGCATTAAACTGACTGCTGCCGTTAACAGGAGAGCTGAAGTAGAGGGAGCAGCCAGGGAGATCCTGCGCCTTGCAAGGACAGCCGGGTATAGATGGAAGGACATGGCAGTTATTTTAAGGGACTTTGAAGGTTATCACGAACTCATACAAACCGTATTTACGGATCAAAGCATTCCCTTTTTCATGGACAAGAAAAGACCGGTGATGCACCACCCCTTAATTGAGCTCATTTTGTCAGGGGTTCAATTAGTCATGGACAACTGGGCCTATGAACCCCTTTTTCGCTGCTTGAAAACAGACTTTCTCCCCATGAGCAGGGACAAGGTGGATAGAATTGAAAATTATGTGCTGGCCCATGGCATTAAGGGGAAAGCCTGGACCGGCGAAAAACCCTGGACCTATTACAAAAAGCATACCCTGGGAGAGGACTTTGACCCTGGGGAAAGGGAGCAGCAGGAGTTAGCTGAAATCAATGCTATCAGGACAGAGGTCTTGACTATCCTTCTTGGGTTTTACCAGGCTTTAAAAAAGGCCGGCACTGTGAAGGAGCAGAGCGCTGTTATCTACGACTTGTTGGAAAAACTTAAGGTCCGGCAGACCCTGGACAGCTGGAGCAGGCAATGTTTGGAAAAGGGTGAATTGGAGCAGGCAAGAGAACATACCCAGATTATCGGCGCTGTTAATCAGGTTTTTGAGGAAATGGTTGAGGCCCTTGGTGGGGAAACACTAGCTTTAGACGAGTACCTGCAGATAATTGGGGCGGGATTAAATGGCATACAGCTAGGTCTCATCCCTCCAGGGCTTGACCAGGTGGTTGTGGTATCCTTAGGCCGTTCACGTACACCTGATATCAAGGCCGCTTTTTTGCTGGGAGCCACTGATGGCGTATTTCCCAAAAGACCCTCGGGGGAGGGTTTGCTGACAGAGACGGAAAGGGAGCAGCTTGCAAGGGTCGGCATGGAATTGGCCCCTGGTGAAAACAGGCTGGCGGTTGACGAAGAGTATCTGGTATATACGGGTCTTACCAGGGCCGGAGAGTATTTGTGGATAAGCTATCCCCTGGCAGATTCAGAAGGCAGGGCCTTAATGCCTTCCATGATTATCGATAGTTTAAAGAGGCTTTTTCCTGGAATCAAGGAGAGACTTGCAGCAATAGAACCAAGGGATGATGAGGAAGCCTATGAGTATTTAAGCAGCCCCCAGGGTGTAATGCCCATTTTGATAAGCCGGCTGCGAAACCTGAAAGAAGGCGCCTGGCTCCATCCCATGTGGTTTGCCCTGTATAACTGGCTGTTGGAACAAGACCACCTTAAGAGCAAATATGCAAAAACCCTTAAAGGCCTTTTCTGGGTTAATCAAGAAAAAGCTCTTCCTCCTGAAGTATGCGGCAAGGTTTTCCCAAAAAGGCTCCGGACAAGTATTTCCCGGCTTGAGAAATATAAGGGCTGCCCCTTTGCTCACTTTCTTAACTATGGCTTAAAACTAAAGAAAAGAGATATTTACAAGCTGGAAGCGCCTGATTACGGCCAGTTTTACCATGCGGTATTAAAAGAGTTTTACAGCACGCTCCTTGCTCGTGGATTAACCCTGGCTGAGGCCGGTGAGGCTGAGGTCAGCCGGTTCTTTCATGAAGTAATGGATCGTATAGCTCCGCAGCTGCAGAATGAAATTTTGATGACATCAAACAGGTATAAGTACCTGAGCAAGAAACTCAAAGAAATTATCTGGCAGAGTATCCAGGCCTTGAGAGAGCATGCAAGGCGCAGCGAGTTTTCCCCGGTGGGTTTGGAAGTGGCCTTTGGATATGAAGAAAGTACCTTGCCTGCCCTGAGCATTAAGATTAATGAGGACCAATATCTTGATCTTACAGGCCGAATCGACAGGGTTGATGCCGGTCCAGCCCAGGAGGAGAGCTATTTGTCTGTCATAGACTACAAATCAGGAAACACAAATCTCAAGCTGCCTGACATCTACCATGGATTAACTCTGCAGCTGCTTGCTTATCTCATTGTCTGCCTGGAAAACTCCAGCCATTTTGGCCTGCATGAGGCCAAGCCCGGCGGTCTCTTATATTTTCGGATTCACAACCCCTTGATCAAATGGGGCGAAGTCTTTGATGAGGAACGGGTCAAGAAGACTCTTTTAAAGGCTTATAAAATGAAAGGGATGGTACTGGCTGACCCTGAAATGATTCGTTTAATGGATAAGTCTCTTGTAAGCGGTCGTTCAGATGTGATTAATAATGTTGGGCTGGACAAGGCAGGCGGGTTTTACAAGGGTTCTGCCGTATTTAATGAAGAACAGTTTGCGCTTTTAAAGGAACATTTTTTGAAAACAGTAAAAGAAACAGGCTTGGAAATTACCTCCGGCAAGGTGACCATTGAACCATATAAAAAAGGCGTTTTTAAGCCCTGCAGCTACTGTTCTTTCAAGCCGGTATGCCAATTTGATGTTTTATTTATAGAGAATAATTACAGATTGATAGGAAGGGTTAAGGATGATGAGGTCTGGGAAGCCCTGGCTTCTCAGAAGGGAGGGGATTTCCATGGCTAGCTTGACAAAGGAGCAAAAACTAGTCATTGAAGCCAGAAACTGCAGCCTGCTGGTGTCAGCAGGGGCAGGGGCAGGCAAGACACATACCCTTGTGGAAAGAATCATTAATCTCATATCAGATGAAAGCCAGCCTGTGGATGTAGACAGGCTCCTGGTGGTTACCTTTACTAATGCTGCAGCGGCAGAGATGCGCCAGAGGATAGCTGAAGCGCTATTTTCAAAAATTAGAAAAGGCACACAATCAAAGCATCTCAGAAAACAGGTCAGGCTGTTAAACAAGTCTTCTATTTCCACTATTCATTCCTTTTGTCTGGATGTAATCAGGCAGCATTTTCACAGGTTGGATATTGACCCAACTTTTAGAATCGCTGATGAATTGGAAAGCCAATTAATCAAGGGGGAAGTTGTAGAAAAACTTGTGGAAAGACATTACGATGCTTCGGATAACGATGATTTCCTGGCCCTTGTTGACTGTTACGGGGGATCCAGGGAAGATGTTCCTTTGCAAAACATTATCCTTTTAATATACGACTTTTCCCGCAGTTTGCCCTGGCCTGACAAATGGTTGGAGGACCTTGCCAGGGAGTTTTGCGGCCCGGATAAATTGGAACTGGAAGATTTCCCCTGGCTTAAATATTTGAAAGAAGCCATGGTTCTTGAACTTGACAGGCTGCACGGCGCTCTGCTTAATGCCAGGGAGCTTGCACAGGGGCCTGGGGGTCCTCGAGAATACCTGCCTGCCCTGGAGTCTGATTTAGGCCAACTCCATGACCTGCTCCTGGCCTGCCGGGGAAACTGGCAGTCCATACAGAATGCTTTTGCCAATCTAAGTTTTAGGAAGCTGGCTTCCTCACGGAATAAAGAGATTGATGAAACCCTGAAAAAAAGCGTCAAAGAAATCAGAGATGGCGTCAAAAATGCATTGAGAAAAATAGCAGGAACATATTTCTTTAAACCTCCTGGGGAATTCCTCCAGGATATTAGAAAGGCCTTGCCCCTGGTTAAAAAATTAGTTGAACTTGTGCAGGAGTTTTCAGTTGACTACCAGGCTGCAAAAAAAGTCAAGGGGCTTGTTGATTTTGGAGACCTGGAGCATTTTGCCCTGCGGGTTCTTGCTGAAAAGGATGAACGTGGCCGGGTTCTGCCTTCAGCAGCTGCCCGGCAATTGCAAGCAAGATACGTGGAAGTCCTGGTTGATGAATACCAGGATATAAATGAAGTTCAAGAAACCATTTTAAAAATGGTGACTAAAGACGGAGAAGAACAAGCCAACATGCTCATGGTAGGGGATCCCAAGCAGAGTATTTACCGGTTTCGCCTGGCAGAACCCTCTCTTTTTCAAAGTAAACAGTTGAGCTTTTCCAGGGGGGATACTCCGGCAAGGGAACAAAGGGTTGACCTGTCCAAAAATTTTCGCAGCAGAGAAAATATTATTAACGGGGTGAACTTTATCTTTCGCCAGGTAATGACCACAACTGCAGGAGAAATGGAATATGACAGCGCTGCAGAGCTGGTCTATGGAGCAAATTACCCTGCACTGGAAAAAGAGCCTGACAGGTCTGTGGAACTGCATCTCATTGATCGAGATAACAAAGAACACTGGGAAAAGGAAAATAGGGGAAGCTTTGGCGCCGGCGCCTGCCAGGGGGACCATAGTGTCCCTATGGGACTGGATGAAGGGACTGTCCATGACGGGTATCAAGAGCAGGATGAAGATTTACCAGAAGACGCTTTAAATGAGGAAATTGAAGAGGAACTGGAGGTCAGCCAGTTAGAAGCGAGATTAATTGCCCACAGGATAAAAATGCTCATGAAGGAGCAGTATCCTGTTTATGATAAAGCTTTGAATTCATACAGGCCAATAGAATACAGGGATATAGTCATACTCCTGAGGGCAACTAAAGGATGGGCAAATACTTTTCTGGAAGAGTTTCGCAAGTTAAACATTCCCGCCTATGCTGAACTGAGTTCGGGTTATTTTGAAGCTGTTGAAGTCAATACCATTATGGCCCTGCTGAGAATAATTGATAATCCCAGGCAGGACATCCCTCTCGCTGCAGTTTTGCGTTCTCCTGTGGTAGGCTTAACTGCTGAAGAATTGGCCCTGATTAAGCTTTCCAGGAAAGAAGGGGACTATTGGGATGCTGTAAAAAAGGCTGCCAGGGGAGAGGATGCCTTGTCAGCAAAGCTCGCTTCCTTTGTTGACCGTCTTAATACATGGAGAACCAGGGCTCGCAGGGGCAGCCTATCATTGTTAATTTGGGAGATTTACCGGGAAACGGGGTATTTTGACTATGTAGGGGGACTGCCCGGGGGTACCCAGAGGCAGGCCAATTTAAGGGCGTTGTACGATAGGGCCAGGCAGTATGAGAGCCTGAACTTCCGCGGTGTTTTGCGTTTCCTCGGGTTTATCGAAGCCTTTTTGGAAAAAGGCCAGGACCTGGGGGAAGCCAGGATCATGGGTGAAAAAGAGAATGTTGTAAGAATCATGAGCATCCATAAGAGTAAAGGCCTGGAGTTTCCTGTGGTTTTTGTGGGTGGGTTGGGCAAGAAATTTAATACCTGGGATTTAAACAGGGATATCCTCCTTCATAAAAAATTAGGCTTTGGCCCTGAGCTTATTGACATAGATAGAAGAATTAAGGCGCCGACCCTGGCAAAACTGGCCATAAGGCATAAGATTTTGAGAGAATACTTGGCTGAGGAATTGAGGGTGCTGTATGTTGCCGTGACCCGAGCCCGGGAAAAGCTTATCCTCGTGGGCTCCGCTAAAGGCCTGCAAAAGATGGTGTCTTCATGGTGTTCCACTGCCAATCATCAAGGCTGGCAGCTGCCTGATGGGATGCTGGTTTCATCTGGTAGTTTTTTAGGCTGGCTAGGCCCTGCCTTGATACGTCACAGGGATTTTGCCAAATTACATGAACTTTACCCCTCAGGTTTTACCCTGCGGCCTGATCAGGAAGTCTATGGTCATTTTTCTGCATGGAGTTTAAAGGTATATGGTATTGGTGAATTTGGCGGAGCACAAGAATCTGCAAGCAGTCAGGGTATGACTGAAGTCCTTGAGCAGATTAAATGTATGCAGCCGGTAACCATAAGTCAAGATCAGAACCATTATGCTGACCTTGTACGCAATATTTTAAGCTGGAAATATCCCCATGCAGCTGCAGTGGGAAAGCCGGCTGTTATATCTGTTACTGAGATTAAAGGGCGTATGCTTGAGTTTGGGGCAGAAGAGGAGTTCCCCGGCGAAGCATTTTTTAGGGAAGTCAAATTCAAAAAACCTGCTTTTTTGCAGGAAGTCAAAGGATTATCCCAGGCTGAAATTGGCGCCGTCATGCATACGGTAATGCAGCAGCTTGATTTAGCAGGCTTAAAGAAAGATCTTTCCCTGCAAAATATTGCCAGCCAGGTGGGTCGCATGGAGGAAAAAGAAGTACTTACCAGACAAGAGGCAATGTCAGTTAACCTGGAACAGGTTTATAGCTTTTTTCAGTCTGAGTTGGGGCAGAGGCTTCTTGCAGCTGCTGAGGTTAATAAGGTTAAAAGGGAAGCTGCCTTTACCCTGGCGCTGCCTGCAGAGCTGCTGTATCAAGGCGAAGGTGAAGATAAAGAAGAAAAGGATAGAGATAAAGATAAGGAGCAAGATCAAAAGAATGAAAAAGGTATAGTGGGAGAAAAGGTTTTGGTAAGAGGTATTATCGACTGCTTGTTTTTTGAAGATGATGGTGCGGTGCTCCTTGATTTTAAGACGGATGTGGTTAATGTGGAACAGCTTGTGGATCGTACAAGGATTTACAAAGGCCAGCTTGACTTGTATGCCCGGGCTGTGGAAGTCATTTTAAAAAAGACGGTCAAAGAAAAGCATCTATACTTTTTAAGCTTAGGAGAGAGTGTAGATTCCAGAAATGTTATTACTGACATGAAAAGGAGTGAGGGGAAATTATTGAGTTTGCTTCGCTCCAAAGCTTGATTAAATCAACATAATTTTGTCGTTGTTTGAAAGGAATTTGTCGTTTTCTTGAAGAATTATAACCACAAGGTTGCCATGTGTCATTGCTTGTATTATAGTATTGTTGATTTTCTATGCAAATTAATGAGGATGAAATGCAAAATGCAAAATAGAGGAGAAGAGCAAAAAGAATGATCGATTTCAGAAAAGAGCTGGCAAAATTCGATTTTCTTACGGTTGACGGTGAATTTGCCGGGTGGTATAACGAGACAACACAGGTTATTGAGGTATTTAATTCAACTCTCAAGCGCATTGGCAAGGAACTGAACAATACAAACATTCAACTTGAGGAAGTTTTGTCCCAGTATATGGGAGAAAAGGAGAAAGACAAGGAGATAACAGAGCTGAAAAAAAGGATAACTGCTTATGAGGAAGAAAAACTTTCACTTGTCCAGGGATTGGTGGCTACCCTTGACCAGCTTGAGGATTTATACAGATATTCATTGAAAAATGAATGTGGCAGTTGGTCTAAGCAGATGCAGCTTTTATGGCGAAATACTTCAGCCAACCTGTTGCTGCAGGGAATAACTCGTATTGAGGGTGAAAATACCTTTTTTGATTCTCGGGTCCATTCCGCAGTACAGGTAAAAGAGGACAAAAATTTTTTAAATGGCATGATTCTCGAAGTGTTGCGTTGCGGATATATGTACCAATCACAATTGTTAAGAAAAGCTCAGGTTATAGTAAATAAACTTGATGGAGGTAATGAGAACAATGAGCAAAATAGTGGGTATTGATCTAGGCACATCAACATCGGAAATCGCTTTCTTGAAAGAAGGAAAACCCTTTGTCATCTCAAACCACCTGGGCGAGTACATAACCCCTTCGGTTGTAGGAATTTCCGATGACGGAAGGATTATTGTCGGAAAAGAGGCCCGGGATCAACTTTTGCTGAAACCGGATGATACGGTCATTGAGGTTAAGAGGTTAATGGGCAGCGGCCAGGTGGTTTCAATGGGAGGGAAAGAATACACTCCCGAGCAGATATCCTCTTTTATTTTGTCATATCTTGTTGACTGCGCGCGCAAGTATTTAGATGAAGATATCGACAGAGCTGTGATAACTGTACCTGCTTATTTTTCCGATACACAGAGACGTGCTACCGTAGAAGCGGGAAAAATGGCAGGACTCAAAGTAGAGCGTATTATAAATGAACCTACCGCAGCTGCTCTTGACTACGGCCTGGAACATATGAAGGAATGCCAACACATCCTGATATATGATTTGGGTGGAGGAACTCTTGATGTAACAGTGCTGGAAATGTTTGAAGGCGTTCTCGACGTCAAAGCAAGCAGCGGCAACAACCAACTCGGCGGGAAAGACTTTGACCAAAGGCTCATGGATTACCTTCTAAACAGGTTTACCGCTCAATATAACGTGGATGTGTCAGAAGATAAAAGAGCTTTGATGCGCTTAAAAGAAGGGGTGGAAAAATGCAAGATAGCACTTAGCCAACAAAAGGAATACCACTTGCTTATTCCCTTCTTTGCTAATGTGGAGGGGAATCCGGTTTCCCTTGAGGAGACTGTGAACAGGGAGACATTTGAAGGCCTAATCAAAGATCTGATTGATTCCACGGCAAAACAAATCAATACAGCATTGTTCGATGCGCGCATCAGCGCTTCCGATATTGACCTTATCCTGCTTGTTGGTGGCTCAACACGTATCCCTTATGTGCAAAGCTTCATTGAGAAAACTCTGGGTAAATCACCGCGGTCACTGGTTGATCCGGACCTGGCAGTGGTCAGAGGCGCAGCTGTTCAGGCGGGTATTCTGGGCAACCAGTTGACGGCTGAGAAAGACATCATAATTACCGATGTTTGCCCATACACGCTTGGGACATCTATACTCGATTATGTCGGTGGTTTTCCCGTTACTGATGCCTATGATGTCATTATCCCGAGAAATGTCACCATTCCGGTGGTCAAAGAGAAAATATATGGAACAGTTGCCGATAACCAAACCCAAGTCGAGATTAATGTATACCAGGGGGAATTTAAAAAGGCTTCTCACAACAATTTCCTTGGAAAATTCCTGTTAAAAGGTATTCCTCCGGCTCCTGCTTTCCAGGAAAAGATCAGTATCTCCTTTTCATATGATGTCAACGGTATTCTAAATGTAGAAGGGAAAGTAGTAAGTTCAGGGAAAAGGGCCAATTTGACAATAGAGACAACCGGCGTGGAAATGGTTAAAGAAATTGACCTGGAAGGATGGGAAAAGGCGCCTAATGCCAGGAGATACAAAGCGATCATCAGTAAAGCCAGTCGGATGGTGGAAAATGGGAAGGCACAGTATTATGCCATTGAAATGGAAAGCCTGATCAGGAAGATAAAGACAGGGTTAATGCAGGGCGAGAAATTGGAAAGCCTTGACGCACTAAAAGAAGAACTTCATGAGATTATCTATGAACTTTCGGAGGAAACGAATGTTTAGAAATCTGTCCTGTTTTTACTATAATAAAGGGCTGCGACTGGCAAGAGAAGATCAGCTTGGACCAGCTGTACAAAGCCTGACCAAAGCCGTAGCTTATAACAGCGATAATATTGAAGCCTGGAACCTGGCGGGCCTTTGTTATTATAGGCTGGGCAAATACAAAACGGCGGAATACTGCTGGACGCAGAGTGTGAATAAACGCCATGAAGAAAATGCTGCCGGCTTTTATTTGGCAGATTTAAGAAGTACCCTGGAAGAAACAGGTCCATCTTTCTCCCAAGTTGCCTGTCTTTGCCGGCAGGAAAAATACGGGCAGGCTGCCGGGATCTTAAGCAGAGAAATCTGCAGCAGGTTTGATTTATCCACCGGTCTGTTGAATTTCCTGGGTGTTTTATGGGCGCTTGACGGCAAGACAAACAAGGCAGTAAAATGTTGGACAACCGTTTTATCTCTTGACAAATCCAATGCTGACGCTATGGTTTATTTGGATGATATGGAGAAACGCCTGAGTTACAAGTTGCTCAAATGGAAAGAAAAACTGTTTAGAAGGAATGATATTTAGGAGATATGAAGGATTATTACAGTATACTTAACGTCGCCAGAAACGCAACGGTTACAGAGATAAAAAAAGCCTATTTTACCCTGGTCAGGACATTTCCCCCCGACCGGTATCCTGGAGAATTCATGAAGATCCGGGAAGCTTATGAGGTCTTAATTGATGAAAATACGCGCCGGCAGTACGATTTGGTTGATACCATGCCTGATATTGTTAAACTGTTTTTTAATGAAGGGCGCAAAGCGCTGGACGAGGGTGATGCCGAAAGAGCCATCCGGGTTCTAGAAGAGGTTATCAGAGTGTACCCGGAGTTTTCTGTTGTGAACAGTTTGTTGGGTGAAGCTTATTTGCAAAATGAAAACAGCGTTAAAGCTATCCGCATTTTTGAGGAACTTGTAGCCCAGGAACAAAATAATGCCGGTTTCGCACGCAAGCTTGCCCAGTCTTATGCCATGCGTGGCTGGCATAAGAAAGCAGTTACGCATTTTCGCCGGGCCCTGTCTCTTGATGAAGATAATATTTCGCTCTGGCTGGGACTTATTGATTGTTATCTGGCAGCTAAAGATTTTCAAAGCGCCAGAGAAACGGTCTGGGAAGGACTTGAAGTCAGCAACAGAAAGGGCTGGGACAACCTTGAACTGTATTACCACATCATTCAGATCGACATTTATTCTAATGATCATCTGAGCATGAAAAAGCACCTTGAAGAGATGAAAAACAAGGCAGTAGAAAAGGAAGAAGAAAGAGCCAATGTCGCCTGGTTTTTGGCCGCACTTTCAAAAATGACCCATAAAATAGGTTTAGATGAAGAAGCAGCAGCAACAATAGACACCGCGTATGCATTGCAGCCCGATGACGAAGAAATTAAAAGCATCAAAAAAGAGATAGATGCTCAGTCTAATATTCTTACGGAGCTCAAGAAGCTTGAAGAAGACCCCTCCATGGATAGCCGTTTAGCAGAAATGCTTGATTTTGAACTGCATATGTGTGATAACAAAGATTGCCTTGATTGTAAAATCACGCAGTTTTTCTTTGAGATGGATGTTATAGTTGAGATTCAACCCTTTAGAAAAGAGATATTGCAACTCAAAAACTCCTATCCTGAATTGTATAATATGAAAAAGGAGTTTTTTGACAACGTCCTTAATCGCAAAAAAGAGGAATACCTGTTTGCCACTTATTCTAAGATGTTTAAGAAATACAAAAAGCTGTGTCCGCAGAGATTTGAACCTGAAGATGACGATGAGCAAGATTACCAGCTTCAGCCGTATAGACGCTCCGAACCAAAGGTAGGGCGCAATGATCCATGTCCCTGCGGAAGTGGGAAAAAATACAAGAAATGTTGTGGAAGATCATAATAGCCCCTTAACCTTCAAATATTTCATGTACCTCAATCTCCAAACCTTCAAAGAAGTAAGAAATTAATGTATCTCCAAGCTTATAGGTAGTATATTCATCGATTTCAAAATCTTTAAAGCCATATACCAGAACTAAGCACTTATTAGGGTCGACGATCCAAAATTCCCTCACACCAGACATCATATACGTATTGAGCTTATCTACCATATCCTTTGAACGAGTGCTTTTTGACAAAATTTCAACGCAAAGGGTGGGTATACCCATATACCTCCCTTTTTCATTAACTGTACCCTCTAAATCACATGCAATGAGCAAATCGGGTTGCATTACATCAGGTGTTTTGAGCTCCTTTTTATAGAAATGAACATCAAAAGGTGCATAAAAAACCTTGCATTTCTTGTCCTTTAGGTATGTTCGCAGATGGATATGCAGATTCCCTGAAATATCCTGGTGGAAGGTGTCGGGGGAAGCTAAAAGCACTATTTCACCATTGATATACTCCATTCTCAGCTCGCTTTTCTCATAAATCTCCATAAATTCTTCATATGATACCTTTTTGCCACCATACTGGTAATCCAATGCTTTTTCCTTGACCGTGAAATATCGCTCGATTTCTGTGATATAAGGCGTAAGTCTTACTGCTTTTTTACCGTTTTTAGTAATAATAACCTCATTGTCTTCAATTACGTAGTCTATGTACTTGCCTAAATTTGTCTTAAACTCTGTAGCTGTAATAACTTTTGTGGTATCCTTCATATTCATCACCTCGTACGATTATTATGCCATATAGAACGAAATAATGCAATAAAATAATAAATCGTACGAAATTATGTGATTGTCTCTGCTTTGTAGTTATCATGCTGACCTATCAGCTCAGCAAGCTGTTATGTGCTAAGAGGGTGGACGCAGTTTCCATGAGTGAGGCGCTAAAAGCAGGAACTGAATAAAAACTGAATAAGAAAGAACAAAATCAACCTTGAGAATCAACCGAAAGGTTGATTTTATTTTTGCCCTTAGAGCTTAAAATATCACCAAGGAGCGTGAATAAATATGAAACAAATAATCAGCGTTAGAAATCTTGAAAAGAGCTATAAGGGAAACAAAGTTATAAAAGGCATATCTTTTGGGGTAAACAAGGGTGAAATACTCTGCTTCTGCATTTTACCCTGAAGGTCAATTTTGGAGGTCACTATATTGGCTATATTTTACTATTACTGATTATGCTTGAAATTTTTGCTTCCATACTGGGCGTATTGTTCTGCCGTATTTTCAAGAGTGAAAACATTGCCAATCAAGTTTTAAGTATTGTAATTACCATTTTCGCCATGTTGGGAGGGCTGTTTTTATGACCAGGAGACCTTTTAGACCAGTTAAATTTTAGAGAAAGGGTACTTGTTCAAGTAAAGATGCCCACAAAACAAAGAAAAAATCCTTTATAATAAGAAATAGGGCAGTCGCTAACTGGAGGGATTATTGTATAAGAGGAGTATTATGACTTATGGGGAAATGAAAATGTGTTCGCAAATGGTATGTTTTTCATTTTTTATTCCAAAGCAAAGGAGGGCTGGAAATGAGAATCCTGCATACATCTGATTGGCATTTGGGGAAAACCCTGATGGGTATGGACAGGCTTTCAGAACAAGAAGCTTTTGTGGAAGAAATCTGCTTAATAGCAGATGATGAAAAAATTGACCTGGTTTTACTGGCCGGAGACATCTTTGATACATATAATCCTCCTGCTGCAGCTGAAGAGCTCTTTTGTGAGGCCATGGACAGGCTTTCAAGGGGTGGGTCCAGGGCAGTGGTGGTGATAGCCGGAAATCATGACAATCCGGAAAGGCTTTGTGCAGTTTCACCTTTAGCCGTACGGCAGGGTGTTTTTTTGCTTGGCACACCACGTGACACTGCGACACAGACTGTGACATCTGCAGACTTTTCAGGAAAGGTCTGCTGTGTACAAGCCGGTAAGGGCTGCCTTGAAATAGCATCCCCGGGCTGCCGGCATAGGGCGGCGCTGCTCACATTACCCTATCCATCTGAGGCAAGGCTAAAGGAGGTAATCAGCCTTGATTTGGACGAAGCGCTGTTCCAAAAGGCATATTCTGAAAAGGTAAAAGAACTGCTGCACCTTGGAGCTGAAGCATTCAGGGAGGATACTGTAAACTTATTGGTCAGCCACATTTTTACCATGGGCGGTAAAGAATCCGATTCTGAAAGACCCATCCAACTTGGAGGGGCATGTACTGTTTATCCTGAAGCCTTCCCAAGGCAGGTCCAGTATGCTGCCCTGGGGCACCTGCATAGGCCCCAGCGTATTGTACCTGCTCCTGTACCAATATATTATGCTGGATCACCCCTGGCTTACAGTTTTTCTGAGGCCAATCAGTCCAAGGCAGTATACATAGTTGACGTCCATCCAGGGGGAGAGCCAGATGTGAAAGCGCTTTATATAAACAGCGGTAAGCCCCTGGTACGCATGACAGCCATGGGAGGAATCAGTGAGGTCCACCGGTGGATTGAGGAAGGCAAGCATAAAGATGCCTGGGTTGAACTGGAGGTATATTTAAAGGAAATAATGCTGCCTCAGGAAATTGCAGCCATTAAAAAAGCACACCCTGGGATTATAACCATTAAACCCGTTTTTATAAGCAGTGATCAAAAGCAGGAAGCCTCCTTGCATCGTTCTTCACTGCCTATTGATGAATTGTTTAAACAGTTTTACAAGCAGAGGTCAGGCGGCGCCCTGCCGGATGAGGAGACGGTAAGGCTGTTCCTTGAGCTCCTTAATGAAGATGCCCATGAAGGTACAAGTGATGAGCAGGGGGAGGCGGCCTCATGAAACCACTAAAACTTAAGCTTCAAGGCCTGCATAGTTATAAAAAAATGCAGGAAGTGGACTTTGGCAGGTTATGCGAAAGGGGAACCTTTGGAATATTCGGTCCCACCGGCAGCGGCAAGTCCACAATTCTAGACGCTATCACCCTGGCCCTTTTTGGTAAGGTAGAACGAGCGTCCCGCAATACCCAGGGGATAATCAACCAGGACGCCGACAAGATTTTCGTGTCCTTTGCTTTTGAGTTGAACTCGCCGGATGGCTCTATGAGTTATCTGGTGGAGAGGCAGTTCAAAAAAAGCGGCGATAATACTGTATTAAGCGGCAGCTGCCGTCTTGTTGAACTTAACCCTGCAGGAGAAACTGTCTTGGCTGATAAAGCAAAGGATGTTGACCAGGAAGTAATCCGCATTTTGGGGTTGACTGCTGATGATTTTACCAGGGCTGTGGTTTTGCCCCAGGGTAAATTTGCTGAGTTCCTATCTTTACAAAACAAGGATAGAAGATTAATGCTGCAGAGGCTTTTTAATCTGCAGGATTATGGAGATAAACTACAGGAAAAAGCCAAGAGAAGAGAAGAACTTGTGGTTAATGCTGCCATGGGTGTGGAGCGTGAACAGCAGGGACTGGGAGATGCTTCTGAGGCAGCCCTAGCAGCAGCCAGGGAAAGCTATGAGAATGCAGCTCTCCTTGAAGCTGAAACCAGGCAGGAACTAGACAGGGTTGAAAAGCAGTATGACCTGGGCAAACAGTTGTGGCAGTGGCAGCTCGAGCATACTGCCCTTGTCCAGCAGCAGGATATGCTGAAAAATCAAGAGCAGGCTGTACTGGAATATGTACGAGAACTTACTGCTGCTGATAAAGCTGAGGTCCTGCGCCACCTTATAGTTGAAAACGAGGAGGTTAAAATTCAGGTGGCTGCCGCTGCAGAAGAGCTGAAGTGTTCCCAGGAAAAACATGCAGCAGCGCAGGCAAAGGAGTTGGAGGCAAAGAAGGCTTATGAGGCAGCAGTTGAAGATTATGAGAGCAGGCAGCCGGCCTTAATCAAGCGGCTTACACAGTTAGACGAGGCTAAAGTTCTTGAAGGGAAGCTTTCAGATATAAAGCAAAGAGGTCAGAGTACTGCAGAGAGACTGAAAGCCCTGCAGGAGAAGATTAATACCCTGCAAAGGACATTAGCAGACACAAAGGCCAGGGGCGAACGAATTAATCAAGATATTAATCAGGTTAAAGAACAAATTAATAATATCTCCTTTTCACCAGAGTACCGCCAGCAGGTAAATGCAGCCTATTATACCTTTAAAGACTATGAGAGTATTCAAAAGCGTCTTCAGGATATGCAAGACGATGTAAAAATAAAGCAGGCATCACAAAAAAAGGCCATGGAAGCTAGTGCAGCAGCTGAATCTGTTTTCATGAAAGCTGCTGGCAGGGTTCAGGAATTGGCCGTACAATTGACAAAGGCTGAAGAGGCTTGCCCTGTCTTAGAAAGTGAATTGAAAACAAGAAAAAACATGCTGCAAATGACCGTGATTCATATCAATGACCTGACCAGGCTTGCCGGGCAAATAAAGGAAACAGAGTTGAAGATTAAAGAAATAAAGGCAGGGATTGCAGCCTTAAAAGAAACCAGGGATAAGGATGAAAAGATCAAGGCAGAAGCGCAACAAAGGATCAGTGACCTGGAGAAGGAAAAGCTCGCATTGGAAAGGGAATACAAGGATTTAGAACTGGAGAATTTAGCCTGTTTTCTGGGCAAAAACCTTATAGATGGAGTTCCATGTCCTGTTTGCGGTTCAAAAGATCATCCTGCCCCGGCAGCGCAATGTGAAGACGCAGCCCTTGTCAGACTTAAAGATAGAATAATGGAGATTAATGAATTGATAAAAGCATTAGAAAAAGAGTATTCTGTAGTAGAGAAGGAGTGTTTCGGAAAAGAACTGCAGCTTGCCAACCTGGATAAGGATTATAACCAGCTCGTTGAATTCATGGGTGTATTAAATAAAAATTTGACCGAAAAAAGGAGCTTTTTACCGGAAGCATGGAAGTCACTTGATGTGGAAGAGATAGAGACCGCCTTTGAACGGGAGATGCGAGAAACAGAAACCCTGGAAGAAGCTTTTATTAACTGGCGCGATAGTGTCGAACAGCTTAAACAAACTGCTGTACAGGCTAGAGAGGAATATGCTGCAGCACAGGGCGCCTTTGAAGCTGCCAGGGGAAAAGAACAGGCATTACAGGGTATAGTCCAGGAACTGCGGGCTAACCTTGAAGTACTTACTGTAGAAGCCAGTCAAAAGGAACAGGAGCTTGTCAGGCTAAAAGGTTCTTTAGCCATGGAAGAAATAGCGCCTGTATGGGAAAAACTAAATGAAATGGCAAAACAGGAGCAGCAGCTTGTTAGAAAGAAGGATACCCTGGAGTCAGAAGTTGCGCAGACTGCCCAGATTATAGAAAAGCACACTGCAGAATTAACTAGAATACAGTTGGAAGAGACCGCAGCCAGTTTAGAGTACCGGCAGTTAAAACAAAAATTTGAAGAGATTAGGCAAAATTTACATGACCTGACTGGCGGGATGCCTACCAAAAAACTCTTGGATGAAACGAATAAAGAATTAGATGTCCTTAAGGGGCAAAGAGCAAAATCCTTGAGGTACTGGGAAGAAGCAACCAGGCTTTTTCAGGAACAAGAAACTAGCCTTGCTTCAGCTCAAGCTAATTTAAGTAATATTGCTAAAAGAGTTCAAGATTTGGAACAAAAGCTGGCCAACGGGTTAACAAACCAGGGCTTTAACAGTTATCAGCAAGCAAAAGAAGCGCTGCGCCCCATGGAAGTTCGCAGGTCGTTAAGGGAAAAGATAGATGCTTATCATCAAAACCTGGAAATAATTAGAGATAAAAGGAAGCAGATTGAAACAGCTCTTCAAGGCAGAAGCCTCTCAAAGGAAGAATGGGATTCCCTGCAGGTCAAACTCGCAGCATGCAAAGAACAGTATGGTAATGCTATGAGTCAGAAAGGTGCAGCCAAACAAACCCTGGATGAATTACATATTAAACATGCAAGGTGGAAGCAGCTTCAGGAAGAATTGATTATCCTTAGAGTGCAGGGGGCCCGGATTAAAGAATTGAGGCGGGTATTAAGCGGAAATGCCTTTGTGGAATTTTTAGCTGAGGAACACTTAATAAATGTTGCCGCCATGGCTTCAAGCAGATTAGGCGATTTGACCAAAAATCGCTATGCCCTGGAAGTGGACAGCGACGGCGGTTTTGTGATCCGGGATGACGGTAATGGCGGTTTTCGCAGGCCTGTATCCTCTTTGTCCGGAGGTGAAACTTTCCTGGTCTCTCTGTCTTTGGCCTTGGCTTTGTCCTCGCAGATCCAGCTTAAAGGAAGGTTCCCCTTAGAGTTCTTTTTCCTGGATGAAGGGTTTGGCTCTCTTGATCAGGAATTGCTTGAACTGGTGATAAGCTCCCTTGAGAGACTGCAAACGGAAAAGCTGTCCATTGGTGTAATCAGTCATGTACAGGAAATGAGAAACCGGATGGCCAGGCGTTTGCTTGTAACACCGGCCCAGCCAGGGGGGGATGGTAGTACACTTTCCCTGGAAATTGGATAGGAAATGTTTAAATATCTGTGGGAACTTTGGGCATGTTTTTCAAGTCTAATAATTGAGACTTAGCTAAAAGATTTATGCAAATACTGTAATACACAAGGAGGCTGAAATGTGTTTAGATTCGTCATAGGTTTGCTGATAGTATTACTGTCTATCTTGCCCATCCCTGCAGCACAAGCCCAGGAAATTGAGATACAAGAGGCCCCCAAGCCTGTACTTGTAAACTCAGAACCCATTACTGCAGGAGCAGTAATGAGAGAATATGCCTGGGATGTGACAGGAGGACCTGCCAAGGTTTACGTAATTGAGGTCGACTTAAAAAATCCTCATGTACAAATAGAAGTAATCCCAGGGTCAGGGAAAATAACCCAAAGGCTTAACGTATCTGCCATGGCAAAAAACACTGGAGCTGTGGCTGCTGTGAACGGGGACTTTTTTAATACCCAGGGTGAAGGCGCTCCTATTGGTCCAATGGTTACTGCAGGAAGACTTATATCATCTCCTGCAAAATTGACCGGTATCTATGCTTTAGGAATTACAGCCGACAGGAAAGCTCATATAGATTCCTTTTTCTTTGATGGAAAAGTGACAGCGCCTAATGGCAAGGAGTTTGAATTATCAGGTTTAAACAAAACAATCTACTGGGAAGAACCCGCCGGGATACATAGCCATGCAGACAAACTTCATTTATACAATGACATGTGGGGCGGGAAAACACGGGGGCATGATTCTTATACCACACCTACAGAAATGCTCATAGATAAGGGTAAAGTAGTTGATATTGTGCAAGGACAGTATTTTGATTTTCCTGTGCCAGAAGGCATGCTGATTTTGAGAGGGCACGGACGTGCTGCAAGTTTTCTTGTAGAGAACTTTAAGGTGGGAGACCCTGTAGATATAAAGTATTCTCTTGAACCTGCCAGGAACTGGAGTATGATTGTCGGCGGACATGCCCTTTTAGTTGATGAAGGCAAAAGGGTCCCTTATACCAAGGACATCTCTGCCTTGGGTGGTGTTAGAGCTCGGACTGCTGCAGGAGTTTCCAAGGATGGATCTGTTCTTTATCTAGTAGGTGTGGAAGGGCGCACTGCCAACAGCAAGGGGCTTACCTTGAGCAATTTATCCATTTTCTTTGAGACCATAGGCGCCTGGAGGGCAGTAAACCTTGATGGCGGCGGTTCCACAACCATGGTTTCCAGGCCTCTTGGCGAATGGAATACCACTAGGGTGTTTGCGCCGGAACAAGCTAATGAAAGGTTCGTCGTAAATGCTATTGGTATTTTCTCCAGCGCTCCCCAGGGTAAGTTACAGGGTATATTATTAGATGGCGAGAAAGTATTATTAATCGGTGAAGAAGCATTTTATTCCATAAAGGCATATGATGAATTTTTTAATCCGGTGGATGCTTCCGCTTTGCCCGTTAACTGGAGTACCAGCGGGCCTGCAGGTATAATGGAACAAAACAGGTTTACTGCCAAGGAACCGGGACTTTCTGAAATAACAGCCAGGTCTGGTTCTATTACTGCAAAGCTGCCGGTAGAGGTAATAGGGAAAAGGGGAATAAGTTCATTTACTCTCTCGGGAACTCTTGGCCAGGTGGTTCAGGGCAGCGAGGCACCCTTGAACCTAACTTTAAATACTGTCTCGGGTAAGAGCAGAAAAATTCCGGCGCATCTAGTTGATTGGCAGTTTTATGGAGTAAAAGGCCGGGTTTCGGAGCAGGGGGTATTAACTATCCAGGATTCTGGAAGCAGTGATTATGGTTTTGTAGTAGCACGTTATCAAGGTTTCAGTGCGCCCCTGGCGCTGCAATTTGCGGGTGAAAAACTCCTTGAAAGCTTTGCTGCCCTGCAGCAGCTATCCTATCAAGGGCATCCGGCAGAAGTGCAGGGACAGCTTAGGCTGGCTGCAGACCCCCAGGGTACGAATGCGCAAGTGGCTAGACTTGATTACAACTTTGTAAATGCTGCTGGAACTTCTGCAGCCTATGTGAGATTTAATAATGGAGATGGGTTGTCATTAGACGGCAATGCCCAAGCCCTGCTAATTGACGTATATGGCAATAACAGTGGGGAGTGGCTGCGAGCTGAACTGCAGGATGGCGCTGGTACAGTTCACCGGGTGGATTTGGCCCAAAGGGTGAACTGGTCAGGCTGGCGTACTTTGCAAGTTGACCTGAAAACCGCGTCTTATACCCATCCATTAGTCTTAAAAAGGATATATCCGGTAGTACCTGAGGACCAGAGAGGTCAGAGACCCCTGCAAGGTGCACTTTATTTTAAGAATTTAAAACTAAAATTCGATTCATCTCCTGTAACATCCCAGGCTCCAAGAAGAACCCTGGTGCTCACAGTGGGACAAAAAGAGTTGGCTATTGACGGTCATGTTAGAGAGATGGATGTTGCTCCGGTAATAGTTAATGGGCGAACCTTGGTGCCGGTAAGGTTTATCTCAGAAGCTTTAAATTCCCAAGTTTTGTGGAATGGGGAGGCAAGAAATGCCACAGTTATCCAGGGTAAGCGTTGGATTGACCTGTGGCCGGGAGATGACATTATGGTGGTTGACGGTCAAAGGGTTGACCTTGATGTTGCCCCGCAGCTGATGAATGGCAGAACCATGCTGCCCTTGCGTGCTGTAGCCCAGGCCCTTGACTTGACAGTACATTGGGACCCGGCAACTCATCAAATCACCCTCCGCTGAAGAAGGGAAGTCTAAGGTAAGAAGTTAAAAATTCCAGATAACTATACAATGGATTGCATTGAATCGCACCACCTGGGGGTTATTCCTAAAAGGATTATTGGAAAATTACCCAGCAAAAAGGCTCAATTATTAGGACATATTCTGATAGTTGAGCCTTAATTTTATCCCTTGAATGCAGAACATTAGTTCGATATAATATAAACAGAACATTCATTCGGGAGAAGTTGTGTAATTCTATTTTTATTTGCCGAGCAGGAAGAAAAGGGTAAATGGAGAAATAACTAAATTAACCCTCAGCACGGAGGTGTAAACACATGACGGATAAAGAAATCCTTCATCTATTATTGGATAAAATGAATAGCTTTCAAAAAGACATGGGAGATATCAAAGGTGACATCAGAGGCTTACAGGAAGGCCAGGAAGCCTTAAAAGGTGACATCAGGGTCTTACAGGAAGGCCAGGAAGCCTTAAAAGGCGATGTCAGAAGTTTGCAGGCAGGCCAGGAAGCCTTAAAAGGTGATATCAGAGGCTTACAGGAAGGCCAGGAAGCCTTAAAAGGTGATATCAGAGGTTTACAAGCAGGCCAGGAAGCCTTAAAAGGTGACATCAGAGGTTTACAGGAAGGCCAGGAAGCCTTAAAAGGTGACATCAGGGTCTTACAGGAAGGCCAGGAAGCCTTAAAAGGCGATGTCAGAAGTTTGCAGGCAGGTCAAGAAGCTTTGAAAGGTGATATCAGAGGTTTACAGGCAGGCCAGGAAGCCTTAAAAGGTGACATCAGGGTCTTACAGGCAGGCCAGGAAGCCTTAAAAGGCGATGTCAGAAGTTTGCAGGAAGGCCAGGAAGCCTTAAAAGGTGACATCAGGGTCTTACAGGCAGGCCAGGAAGAATTATTAAAGAATCAGAAAATAATTAAAGAGCAGGTTGTAAAAAATTCTGAGGACATCACTCAAATAAATGGTACTCTCACTGAATTGACTAAAAGGTTAGAGGTTACAAATTTGCAGGTGGTCAAGAACTCTGAAGATATCTCTCAGCTTGCCACGAAAAAAGATATCGAAAAGTTGAATAAACGCTTAGACTACCAGCTGTTTCGGATAGATAAGATTGAGGAAGAAGTTTTCCAATTAAAAGCATAAAACAGCTAATACGCCGATATTACCATGTTATTTAAAAGAGGAAAAAGAGAATTACAGCCGACAAGAGAAAAAGATAAACTGAGAATTATATAAGCCTGCGCACTTTGGAGTGCTCCTCTAGCTCCAAACACTGCGGGTAGTGATTAAACAATCCTGACGGGTAGAAATAGTGTTGCTGCTAAAAACTACAGGATAACATTGGCTAAGAGGACAAAACAGGTTTAAGAAAGCCTGAATTACTCTTTGAAGGAGTATTAGATATGGTTTATGTTTTAGATGTTAATGGCAAACCGCAAATGCCTACAGAAAGACATGGTAAAGTTAAAAGGATGCTAAAAGAGGGTAGAGCTAAAGTAGTTAAACGAACACCCTTCACTATTCAGTTGTTATACAAACAACTACCTATACCCAAGATATCAGTTTAGGAGTAGATGCCGGTACAAAGCATATAGGGGTATCAGCGACTACTAAAGAAAAAACATTATTTGAAGCAGAAGTTAAACTAAGAACCGATATAGTAGACCTATTATCAACCAGAAGACAGTATCGTAGAGCTAGAAGGAATCGCAAAACAAGATACAGAAAACCGAGATTTAATAACCGCACAAGACCCATAGGCTGGTTGCCACTTTCCATACAAAATAAAGTAGATAACCATTTAAAAGTTATTAACTTAGCAAATAGTTGCATTTAAAATAGAATTTCTAAGTATTTTACTTTTTTAAATATATCTTGAACATATTAAGGGAGGAGTCTTTATTAGCTTGTACAGCATGCTTTTACTAAAAGGGTTTTTAATTGGTATTGCGATTGCCGCACCAGTAGGACCCATTGGTGTGTTGTGCATTCAGCGAACATTAAAAAAGGGGCGAATTTCTGGTTTTATATCAGGTTTGGGGGCAGCTACTGCAGATGCCTTTTATGGGTTCATTGCAGCTTTTGGAGTCACTTTTGTGTCTAATTTTTTATTAAGTCATGAAAACGTATTATATGTTTTTGGGGGAGGGTTTTTGCTCTATTTAGGGATAAAAACCTTTCTTGAAAGGCCCGTAGAGGGAGTTGTGCCGGCAGCGAATAACCTTAATGGAGGCAAAGAGTGGAGACTAACCAAGGATTATATAACCACCTTGTTTCTTACCCTTTCAAACCCAATGACAATTATTGCTTTTGCCGCCATATTTGCTGGTATCGGTGTAAATACCTATGATGATTATTTTGCAGCAGCTATAGTGGTTATAGGGGTTTTTTCCGGTTCAACCCTTTGGTGGCTTATATTAAGCGGAATTGCCAGCACCTTTAAAACACGAATCAATACTGTTGGGATGGGCTGGTTAAATAAGCTGTCTGGGGTCATAATTATTAGCTTTGGGTTGGCGGCTATTGTTAAGTTCTATTTTCACTACATGAAATCTCTCATATAATGAACGATGTAGTGAATGCTGAAAATGAGATTATAAAGGGTTTGACCTATCTAAGCAGAATACTTTAAAGAGTTCAAATAAAAATAAATAGTTGGAGGAAGTCTACATGAGAAGAAAAGATAAAGAAATAAAAGACAGGAGTATCATAGAAAAAATAATAATAGATGCTGAGATTTGTAGGCTGGCCATGTCTGATGGCAATATTCCTTATATTGTCCCCATGAATTTCGGTTATAAGGAAGACTGCCTGTATTTTCACTGTGCAAAAGAAGGCAGAAAGTTAGATATAATAAGAAAAAATCCCATTGTGTGTTTCCAGGTGGACACTCAAAATGAGATTGTTAAAGCCCAAAAACCATGTGAGTGGAGTATGAAGTATTATAGTGTCATAGGGTATGGGAAAGCGGACATACTTGAGGATTATCAGGCAAAGAAAGAGGCTTTGAATGTGATTATGTCAAAATATACTAATGAGGATACCTTTGATTATAAAGAGAGCGCAATTAATAGTATAGCTATTATCAAAGTATGGATAAATGAACTGTCAGGTAAAGTATCTGGACATAAAAATGCAACTGGCTCATAATAATGCTGCCGGTTTTCATTATTATTCCACTGATTATAATGTATTTTGTCATTAAACTAGCTGTCAAGAACGCTGTAAAAGAGTTAAAGAACGAAGGCATAATTTAACATATTACTAGGCTAATGGGCAGGTCAGGAACACTTGTTATAAATTAAAGGGAGGAAAAAGAGAATGGAACTATTTGAATTTATCATCTATGCTGTAATAATAGTTTTTGTTGCCTCATTATTGACCTTTTCTTTATCTAGGAGGTTCTCGCAAAAAATCATTAAATACATTCCTGCAGTAGCATGCCTTGCGGGAGCAGTTGGTTTTGGGATTGCAGCTTATGTAATGCAGGATATCCAAAGTATCAAGTTGATGTTTTGGGCATTCTTTTCCTTTATTGGATTTATTTCAGCCTTTTCCACTGTTCTTGCCATAGAAAAAAGCAAATAATATGATTATACTCTTGGGTAATTATAGATAATATAAATATAATATAATCAAGGGGATACACCTGCTGTTATTGGATACGAGAAGTTGGCTTTTTGAATTAAGAATATCCCCTATCTATGGAGGGATTTTAATGCGGGAATATCAACATTACAAGGGGCAAAAGCCCAGGAGTATTTGGCCTATTGTGTTAGCTGTGGTTATATCTGCCCTTGTGACAGGTTTTGCTGTTTACTGGTGGCAGACAGCTGCCATGGCACAAGAGAGGGACAGTTTTAGGCAAACCCGGCAGGAACTGCAGCAAAAGATAGACAATCTTCAAAGTGAAGTGGATGAACTACAGGGGCAGGATGATGGAACTGTTCCAGGACAGGATGATGTTGCTATATCAAGAAAACCTAAACCAGGCTGGGAACAGTACTTCCCTACAGCAGAAACCACGACACTAACAGGAAAATCTGTTAATGAGGTACGTGAGCTGCTGGGCGAACCGCCTGTGTTAGTTAGGAGTATAGCGGTTAATCCAGAATTTAACAGGGAAGTATGGGTTTTTCATCCCTTTGATGAGGATCCTACAGGCTTGTACATTTTTTTTAAGGGAAATCAACTGGTTAACAGCAGGCTTGATGAATTCCCAGGACTTCGGGATGCATATTTTTGGGGAGATGAAGAATTCTGGAATCAATAGTGGGAGAGGATAACCACATGAGCAGGTTTGATGAGAGGGATACTATTTTTGCACGAATGGCTTACAAGAAAGGCAGCAAGCCCTATATTGACTATTACCAGAGGAACCCTGACAGAAAAGAAATGGATGATAAGCTAAGGGACATGCCCTTTCAATACAAGGGGGTAAAAGGGCAGAGGACTTTATGGATCCCTTGATTCCTGAAGCAGCCTTTAAATTCCTGGCAGACATCAAAACCGGGCCTTTTAAGAAAAAGGTCCTGGAATGGTTATAATACTTGGTAAATAAAAACATGGGATGGATAATATTTTAAGCCTTATAAACATTAACTTTATAAGGTTTTAATTTTTTATATATTTTTTGAAACTATTTTTTTATGATGATCGTATAAAGGTATAGGTGGCGAAAGAAGGGATCCTGGTGGATTTAGTAAGTTGCATAGATAGAGTGTTAAAGGGAGAAAGAGAATACTTCAATGGAATAGTTAAGCATTTTCAGGGACCGGTCTACAATACCGTATATAGAATGATAGGTGACAAAGAAGAAGCTAAAGACCTGACCCAGGATGTTTTCCTTAAGGTATATAAAAACCTGGCCGCCTATGACAGACAGGTGAAATTATCTACCTGGATCTACAAGATAGCTACCAATACTTGTATCGATTTTTTAAGAAAAAAAAGGGAAATGCTCATGGATGAAGTACAACAGGAAGGCATAGATGCGAAAACCATTGTATTTGCGTCTACTTCCAAGGATACATCTCCTGAACTAGCCTTAGAAAATAAAGAGTTAAAAACTCTGTTGCATGGACAAATCGGCAAGCTCCCGGAAAATTATAAAGCTGTAGTTGTTTTAAAATATGTGAATGATTTAACCTTTGAGGAAATTGCCCAGGCCCTTGATCAGCCGGTAAATACCATAAAGACCAGGTTGTACAGGGCACGGGAAATGCTAAGAGACAGTTTAAGGGAAATAATTGTAGAAGAAAGGAGAGACTGTGGATGGACTGCCAGGAAATAAGAATTAAAATACATGAATTGTTAGATAATCCCCAGGGGGTTGAGGAGATGGAGCGCAGGCGCGTTCTAACCCACAGTCACTCATGTCCTGATTGCGCTGCACTTTGGAAAGACCTCCAAAGGATTGAAATGGGATTTTTGGAAATGGAGGTTCTTGAACCACCTTGCGATTATTCCCAGATAGATTGGGATGAATTAGCCAAGGCAGAATTGGGGTCTGATCCTTTTGCATTCGATTATACAGCGCCCAAGTTCTCCACCTGGTTTTTAATGAGTCTGGGTAGTCTTGTAATTTTAGCCCTTAGTTTGTGGGCAGTGATTACAGTACCGCACTGGTGGGGTTTAATTAGGGATGTTGCAGCCCTGGAATTCCCTGGCTGGCTGGAGTTTACCCAGATACTCACTCAAATGATGCTATATGTGAAAGAAATATCCATGGGGATAGTCTTGATAAGCTCTTTTTGGCAGGGCGCCTTGTATTTTGTACTTAACAACTTTGCTGCTGTTACTGGAGCAGCGCTGGCATCGCTGTCAATACTAGTATATTTATTAAAGAATAAAAACCCGGTTGCAGCATAATGCTTTTTAAAATACCGCAGAAATACACTTTTAGTTTAAAGAAATAGAGGAGATGAAGCTCATGTTTAAAGGAAAAAGGTTCATTTTAAGTTTAGCCGTCCTATTGTTGTTTCTTCTTGCCTGGTCTGGTGTTGGTTTGGCCCAGGAACGAGAAGGAGACGTGCTTCAACTGGTGGGTGATATAGTAATCACTGAAGGACAGGTCATTGAAGGAAATGTAGTTAACCTAAAGGGTAATATTACGGTGTCGGGTAAGGTGCTGGGGGATGTGTTCACCATGCTCGGCAATATTACCCTTAAAGATACTGCTCAAGTATTAGGTGATGTAGTGGTTCTTAAGGGTGATGTGATCAGGAGTGAAGGCGCTGTCATTGGCGGGAACATTGTATCGGGAGGACAGATTAGTAATCTCAGATTTGGCGATAGATATACCAGAATTACTGATCAATCCGGCAGGGTTGAATATTACCTTCCGAATAACCAGGTGGCGCGACAGCATTATGCTACAAGTTTTGCCGCCTCAATCCTGCAGTTATTAGGACTATTAGGCTTGGCTGCCATTGGCATTAGTGTCTTTCCCAAATATTTAGGCACAATGGCAGCAGAGCTAAGGCGCGACATCCTCAGGATATTTTTGGTAGGTCTGGCCGGATGGGTAATCTATCCCTTTGTAATGCTGGTGTTTGCTGTGACTATTATTGGTATCCCTGTTACTATATTAATGGCCTTACTGGTGCCGGTTATTATACTTATTGGTACGGTGATAATTGCTATAGCTCTTGGGGGTCGACTTAGAAATATGTTAAGCAGCGCCTTTAACTGGGCGAAGGAAGCAAATCTGCTCATTGAGGGTTTATTAGGAATTTTGGCGCTGTGGTTGGTAAGCAAAGCGCCCTTTGTGGGATGGCTTGTGATACCGGCAGTTGCTATCTTTGGTCTGGGAGTAATATTAACTACCAAATTTGGCACAAATAAGCCATGGTTTAAGAAAAAAGAAGCAAGACCAATTAATGAAGCAGAACCGATTAACAATGAAAATATGCAGAAAAATAATGATATACAAAATAATGAAGATATTCAAGAAAAGTTAGAGGAACCAGTTAGTGGGGAGGAAGGCGAAAATGAAATTAAATAATGCTATAACCGGTAAATGCTTAACCAAAGAAAGGTTTTTTATAATAAGTGCAGTGCTTCTGTTAATGCTTGTGCTGCTGCCTGGTGTGGCTGAGGCAAGAGAGGATGTCGTTCGCTTCGGGGGAAGTATTAATGTGCCGGCAGATCAAGCAGCCGGTAATGTGGTAGCCTTTGGCGGTTCGGTAACCGTGGAAGGGCAGGCCTATAACGTGGTAGCTTTTGGCGGTCCGGTCAAGTCAACAGGTATAGTAAGGGGGAATGCCATTGCCTTTGGAGGCAGCGCTGTAATAGACGGGCCGGTTCACGGTAACATAATAGCCTTTGGCGGTCCGGTACGTTTAGGGGGGAATGCTGTTGTCGGCGGCCAGGTGATTAGTTTTGGCGGTACTGTACAGCGCCACCCTGATGCAGAGGTATGGGGAAGTATCAAGGATAATCCCCTAGAGATTATTAGAAGGTCAGTTCCCTTTATGCCCAGTTGGCGGCATTATGATTTCCCTGGATTTATGTGGTGGATGAGGGGTGTCAGCGGTATTTTAATGCTTGCCCTAGGTTGGCTGATAGGGGTTTTACTCCCAAAAAACACTGCAAATGTTGCTTCAGTGATTTCTCAAGAGGGTTTGAAGTCCTTTGGCCTGGGTTTCTTGTTAAAAATCTTTGCAATTCCCATTAGTATAGCCCTGCTGATTACAGTACTGGGCATACCTTTGATACCTATTTTCTGGCTGTTTTTATGGGCTGCCCAGCTGTTTGGTCTAGCTGCATTGGGATTATTCATAGGCAAGAAGGTCTTGGAGAAGCCTGATAAGCAGGTTAGTATTGGCTTAACAATACTCCTTGGCCTGCTGATCTTAGCAGTGATCAGGATGGCGCCCTTTGCAGGCGGGTTAGCCCTGTTCTTGGCCAAGAGCATAGGGTTGGGCGCAGTATTGATATCCAAGTTCGGAACCAAGCAAGACATTCTGATTGGCAGCTAAACTATTTTCTACTTATTGATAATTTTCGACCTGTGCAATAGCCATCAAACTTTCAAGCAGTCCATGTTGGGCAAAACAGAAGAATTCCATATTGATGTCAGAGCAGCAAATGTCGGTGAGGGCTACTTGGATGATCGCTCGCAGGAGGTGTCGTAACCTCAATGAAATACATTATGCAGCATCCGGATAAGGTAATGGCTCTTACAATTGATCATATACAGATAACGCTGATAGCGGTTCTGGCATCAGTTATTATAGGTCAGGTTGGGCGCCTCAACTTCAAGAGGCAGTGCTGGAGGTAAAACCGGCGGAGTTTTTAGTGCTGCATTATACCCAGGTGTCCCAAGCCTTAATAAAGGAGCATGGGATTAATTATGTGATCTTATCCGGCAGGGCCAACTCTGATTGGGGCGAAGGCGAAATGCTGCTTTATGAAAAGGTCTTTGAGTTGATCAGGGCATGCCCTGTACCTTTATTGGGTATTTGTGCCGGACTGCAGTTAATTGCTCTTGCATATGGCGCTAAAATGGATTACATTTGTTCCAGGAATAAAGAATTAGCCATAGAAAAGGGCTACCTGCCTGTCAAGATACTCACTGGAGATAAAATCTTTCATGGATTAGATGCTGAGATCACAGTTTTCCAGCAGCATTATTGTGAAGTCAAAGAGCTGCCAGGAGGATTTTTTCACCTTGCATCCTCTGATGTTTCTTACATACAATGTATCAAAGATGGTCAAAGGGATGTCTATGGTGTGCAATTTCATCCTGAAAGGTATACTGATGATTATCCTCACGGCAGGGTAATTCTAGAAAACTTTTTCAGTCTTAGCTAAAGGGCAGGAAGAAGGAGCTAACTTTGTTATCAGGGGTTTATTTGCTAAGCATCAGTGTTACGCTGTTATTTGTGGCGGTTGTGAGTATTTATGCTTCTAAGATGGTCAAAAATGTCCAGGACTTCAGTGTCGGAGGGAGAAAACTTGGTGCAGCCCTGGTAGGTGGGTCCCTGGTTGGAGCTTTTGTTGGAGGGACATCCACCGTTGGTACGGCCCAGGCGGCATATTTGACAGGTTTAAATGGAATTTGGTTTACTTTAGGGGCTGGGTTAAGCTGCTGGTTTTTGGCCCTGTTTTTAGCCAAACCTCTAAGGAATTCCCAGGTTGAAACCATACCTCAATTAATTGAGTCTTCCTTTGGCGGTCAAGCAGCCATTTGGAGTACTTTTTTTATTTCAGTTGGTATTATCATACAAATAGCAGCCCAGGTTTTATCTGCCATCCCCATTGTTTCCCTGATCCTTAATGTATCGCCTTTACTCGCGGGAACAGTAGTATTTTCCTTGATAATCTGCTGCTCTATTTTTGGAGGAGTGTGGAGCACAGGCTTTGTGGGCATTGTTAAGACCCTGCTGCTGAATACTGCTTTGCTGGCAGGCGGTTTTGCAGCTTATACTTTGGCAAGGGGGTACTCAGGTTTCCTGGAAGGTTTAGGCAGCGGTCCATGGTTTTCTCTGTTTCCCCATGGAATAAGTGTAGAGCTTGGTGCAGGAATTTCGGTTATCGTGGGGTTTATCTCAACACAAACCTACCTGCAAATAATCTTTTCGGCTCGCTCAGCTAAATCGGCACAACTGGGAGCAGTTATCGCAGGCGCCTTGATTCCCCTTACAGGTTTGGCCAGTGTCATGATTGGCATGTTTATGCGGATTAGTTATCCTGATATAAATCCTGCCTCTGCCTTGCCATTGTTCATTTTAAAACATTTAAACCCCTGGCTTGGCGGGGTTATCCTGGCAACTCTAATTTTATCTTTGGTAATGACCGGTGCTGCCTTGACCCTGGGAGCTGCCACCATCTTTACTAAAAATGTCTATCATAAGCTACGTCCAAGAGCTTTAGATAAAGAATTAATCTGGATATGCAGGTTTTTTATATTACTGGTTGTAATAGCTGTAATGATTTCTGTGACATCAAATGCAAATGCAATGATCCTACAGTGGGCATTTCTTTCCATGGCCTTGCGAGGGGCTACAGTGTTTTTCCCTCTTTTAGCAGTGCTGTTTTTTAAAGAGCGAGTATCCCAGAGTACAGGAAAATGGGCTGTGATTCTGGCACCTTTAACTGTCATAGTATGGTCTGTTCTGGGCATCAAGCAGATAGACCCTTTATATCCCGGTATGGCGGTCAGTTTTCTTATCCTGGCTCTTGGGTTTAAATTAAAAAAGGAAAATAATTTGGGACATTCCTCCGACCCCAGCGCTAGACTATAAATGATTGTGTCCCTTTCATAAGTTTGGGGACATTCCTCAATAGTAGAAGTTGGAAGTGGGATGTTAGATGTGTGAATTCTAGAAGTGCTTTGGAGCAATACTAAAATCCAACCTCTCACTTCTCATCTCCCACCTCTAAGTTGAGGTGTGTCCCCTGACCTTGTTTGGTGTGTCCCCATTCATTTTAATTCTTGGGAGGAAACCGGACACGGGCTATAGAATAGAAATGTATGAAAGTTTTTTAAATAGGGTGAAGAACTAATGTCAGAATTAAAAGATATTCAAGAATTTGCCCAGGATATAGCGGAAGCCGTGAGCGCTGCCTTGGACATGGGTGTGGAGATTATCGATTCATACTTGTTGAGGATAGCCGGTACGGGAGAATCCAAAGAGAAGGTTGGCACAATCATGGCCATGGGGTATATTTGCCGTCATGCGCTAATCTGCAAGCAGCCTTTCTGACAATCATTAATTCCATCGACTTAGGTGTAATTGCGGTTAATTCTGATGGTTTTATTACCCAGGTAAACCCAGCCGCAGCTGATATTCTTGGTCTTTTAGCCTCAGACTTGATAGGCAGCAGCATAAAGGCAGTGCTGCCCCAGTCACCCTTATGTAAGATTTTGCAAAAACAGGAGGTTGATGGAGAACAAGTTTTGAATTATCAGATAGGAACAAGGCGTGTTAGGGTTTTAAGCTATTGTTATCCTGTTATCACTGATGGTGTTTTAACGGGAGCTATTGAAGCTTTTTACCGAATGGCGGATGTGCAAAAGACTGCAGAGAGATGGTCAGGAACAGAGTACCAGGCAACCCTGGCCGAAATCATAGGCGACAGTGAAGAGATAAAGGAAGTAAAGGCCAAGGTTTTACAGATAGCCGGGTCCAACTCTACTGTTTTGATTGAAGGGGAGAGCGGGACAGGCAAGGAGCTTTTTGCCAGGGCAATTCATGCAGCCAGCCCTAGAGCCAACAAACCTTTAAAGATTATCAACTGCAGCGCGATACCTGACAATTTGTTAGAAAGTGAATTGTTCGGTTATGATGAGGGGGCTTTTACCGGCGCAAAAATTGGGGGTAAGGTTGGGAAATTTGAACTTGCAGAGGGCGGTACAATTTTTTTAGATGAACTGGGAGAACTCCCAATGTACTTGCAGGCATAACTATTAAGGGTTGTGCAAAATAGGACTATTGAAAGAGTAGGGGGAAACAAGGAGATTAAAGTAAATGTTAGAATTATTGCAGCTACCAACAGGGATATTGAAAAGATGGTAGCGGCTGGAGAGTTTAGATCTGACCTCTATTACAGGCTTAATGTTATCCCTTTGAAAATACCTCCCCTGCGTGAACGCCAAGAGGATATTCCCATATTGGTGGATTTCTTTAAGCCCCTTGAAGATGGAGCACAACTATGTGAATTTCATGTTTGATGCGGCAGAAGCCGGGGTGCCGGTAGTAACCTCGGTAGCCCCCATTTCAGGTTTAACTGCCCCCATGACCCTGGCAGGCCAATTGGCCCAGTTAAATGCAGAGGCCTTAAGCGGTGTGCTGCTGCTGCAGGCCATAAAAGAAGGAAGTCCAGTTTTTTATAGCGTGGTACCAACTATAGCTGATATGAGATCAATGGGGTTCTTATTTGGCTCAGTTGAAAGCGGCATCATGAATGCTGCATGCGCCCAGTTAGCTGCATTTTACAATTTGCCCATGTATTCCACCGGCGGTGTTTCAGAAGCAAAACATGGCGATGCCCAGGCCGGTTATGAAAAAGCCATGGGGAGCTTGATGCCGGCCTTGGCAGGAGCACAGCTGGTCCATGATGCTGCCGGACTCCTTGAAGGTAGCATTACCTTTAGTTTGGAACAGTTGATAATAGATAATGAAATTAATGGTATGGCTTTAAGGGCAGCCAGGGGCATTGAGGTCAATGAAGATACTTAGGCTTTTGAAACCATCAGAGATGTAGGTCCTGGAGGCAATTATCTGGCATGTGCCCATACTGTAAAATACATGCGCAGTGAAACTTTTTTCCCCAAGGTTGCCAATCGGAGTGTTTATGTAGACTGGGTCAAAGAAGGCAGTAAAAGTGCCTGGCAAAAAGCCAATGAAATGGCCAGGGAAATTCTGGCTGCCCATCATGTAAATCCAATTGACCAGGAAATTGTGAAAGCCATAAAGGATGCTTTTCCCTATTTAAGGGATTGCACGCACAGAGATTCTATGGTAAATCTTCGGCAAAAAGTCTCCATCCTCTAACCATAGCGAATGGTGAGTCTTATGAATTTCGGAATGCCTAGCGGCTGCTACCAACCTGTATCAATTAAGGAAGCTGAGAAAATACATAAAGCCTCCATGTATATCTTTGAAAAGGTTGGCTTTGAGTTGGAAAATGAAAGAGCCCTTAATCTTTTTGCTGAGCATGGGGGGCTTGTTGATTTTACAGCCAAACGAGTAAAGCTCAAGGAAGAATGGATCATGGAGCATGTTAAAAAAGCTCCTGCTAGAATTATACTTCATGGCAGGGAAGAAAAACATGACCTGGTAGTTGAGCCAGGTCGGGTTTTTCTTGGAACAGGCGGAACTGCTGTGGGGGTTATGGATATTGGGAGCGGGTTAAGAAGGCATACAATTCTAAAGGATGTCAAAACCATTGCCATGTTATGTCACGTTCTGGATTTAGGGAGTTTCCTCTTGTTTGCCTGGCCTTCGGCAAGCTCTGATAACCTTTGCTCCAACCTGGCTTTTAGCTCTTGAGTACCCGGTTTTCCCAGGAGAGCAAACATATTCTTTTTGTAGGCTTCTACCCCGGGTTGATCAAAGGGGTTAACCCCCAGGAGATAGCCGCTCATTGCACATGCCTTTTCAAAGAAATACACCAGCTGGCCGTAGCAAAAGGGCGCTAATTCAGGTATGTTCACTTTAAGATTTGGCACACCCCCGTCTGTATGCGCCAGGATGGTTCCCCGGCAGGCTTGCTCGTTAATTTCCTGAAGGGTTTTACCCGACAGGTAGTTTAAGCCGTCAATGTCTCCGGGCATTTCTGAAATGCTTACATTTGCCGGGGGTTTTTCTACCCATAAGGTGGTGGCAAAGAGGCTGCGCTGTCCATCTTGAATGTACTGCCCCATAGAATGAAGGTCTGTAGTGAAGTTTAAGCTTCCAGGGAAAATACCCTTGTGGTCCTTTCCCTCGCTTTCACCAAATAACTGCTTCCACCATTCGGCAAATTGGGCCAGGTCAGGCTCATAGTTTACCAGGAGTTCAATGATTTTTCCCTTTCTATAAAGTATGTTCCTTACAGCAGCATACTGCCAGCACTGATTTTCGCTGAGGTCCTCCTGCAGGTACATATCAAAAGCGCTTTGTGCGCCGGCCATGATTTGTTCGATATCTACACCGGCAGCAGCCAGGGGAAGTAAACCTACGGGCGTCAATACTGAATAGCGCCCACCAACATGGTCGGGGACCACAAAGGTTTCGTAACCCTCCACATCTGCCAGAGTCTTTAAAGCCCCCTTATGTTTATCTGTTGTTGCAACGATTTTTTCTCTGGCCTTTTCTTTTCCATAAAGGTTTTCCGTCAACTTTTTAAATATCCTGAAGGCGATGGCTGATTCCAGGGTTGTCCCGGATTTGGAAATCACATTGACGGCAATCTCTTTGTCCTTTACTATCTGCAGCAGTCTTTTCATATAAATGGGGCTGATATTGCTGCCGGCAAAATAAACTTCAGGCCCGCCCCTTGTCTCCTTAGGCAGTTGATTGTAAAATGAGTGTTTTAAAAACTCAAGGGCAGATCTGGCTCCCAGGTATGAGCCTCCAATGCCTATTACAATCAAAACATCGGCTGTATCTTTGATTTTGCTTCCAGCTTCTTTGATGCGTTTAAATTCATCTTGATCATAGTTTTGCGGCCATTCCAGCCAACCTGCATATTCGCTGCCAGGTCCTTCATAGCTATGCAGCATTTTATGGACAGTTCTTACTTGCGGCGCCAGATATTCAATTTCACGTTCCTTTATGAAGGGACTGGCGTATTTGTAATCAAAGGAAATGTTTCTTGTCATGCATCATCCACCCCCTGCTTTTGCGCAAATACCTGCTCCTGGGCTTTACAATTGGGTGCGCTAGTTGTAATATTTTCTATAATGAAGTAAAAAATACCCTGAGATTATCTAACTAGGATCGTTTGCCCTTGTTAAATAATTGGTGAAAAAATCTATGTATGTTGTGAGGAAATTTGGAATTCGGGTGATGCAGGTAAACACAGGAGTTGATTGCATTGAGCTGCAGCTTTTGAGCTTCCTTTAAAACTTCTTTGTCTGAAGCCCCAAGTTGCAGCCACACGTGGTTTATGCCTTTTTCCTTGCAAACTGGCAGCAGTTCCCTGGTGGTACGGGGTTTTGTAAAGAAAATTGCTCCTTGTACTTCTGTGGGTATGTCGGCCAGATTCTTGTAGCACTTGATTCCGTCTATATTTTCAGCATGAGGGTTTATTGGGTAGAGACTGTACCCCTGGGATTTGAGGAATTCATAGGCGCCGCGGCTAAAATGTTTTGGTTTTCGCGACAAACCTAAAATGGCAAAGGAATTAAACTCTTGGAAAAAAGTTTCCATAAACATACACCTCATTTTAAAATTGTTTCATATTTTTTAAGCTCAGACTACATTCAAAACTTAAATTCAAGTTCAAAGCTTGGGAATTTAAACTTAAATCCGTTATTCACGCCATGGGCACGCCATGGGGACGGTTCCATCGTCTTCCCTTCGGACCTTCGCTGTGCTACGGCGACGCTCGAACCGTCCCCATGGCTCCGCTAATTGCTAAATTTTGCTGTAGTTGGACTGAGCAAGCTTGATAGTCAGATTATACTATAAATTTATGGCATTAGCAGTAAAATTTAGACAAATTAAAATCTAAGGGTTAATATTCAGACATTCAGATCTCCTGACTCTTGAGTAGTTATAATCCAGGTACATATAAGATAAAGCTGTTATAAAACACATGGAAAGAAGGGATAACCTTATGTTAATTGATGTACATACCCACCTTTTACCGGAACAAATCAGCAAAAATCCTCAAGCATTTGCAGAAGTTGATGATTACTTCGGATTTCTTACCACCCCAAGCCCTTTTAATACCACAGTTCAATGCTTTGCTTCCTATCAGGAGGCTGTAAGGCAAATGGATCTGGACGGGGTAGATATGGCGGTTATCCAGGGTTGGCCCCTGATTCCACATGAATACTGCGTGATGCAAAATGATTATACCCTTGAAGCCATGAAGGCTTATCCAGGGCGTTTTTTAGGTTTTGGTGCAGTTAACCCCACTGAAGGCATAAATGCTCTTAGAGAGGTGCAAAGATGTGCCGGCGCCGGTATGGCAGGCATAGGAGAGCTTGACCCTTGCGGACAGGGTTTTTCTTTAAGAGACGAGAACTTTTTAAAGATCTGCGACCTTTGCGTAGACCTGGATTTAGTGATGTGCATACACATCAGCGAGCCCGTGGGGAACTTTTATCCTGGCAAATCCAGTGTTTCGCTGGCAGATTATGTAAATCTAATTCAAGCCAAACCGCTCCTTAAGGTTATCTTGCCCCATTGGGGCGGGGGATTACCCTTCTATGAACTGATGCCAGAAATAAGCGCTGCTTTTACCAATGTATATTATGATACCGCCTGCAGTCCCCTGCTTTGCTCTCCAGCAGTATATAATGCCACTATCAACCTGCTTGGAAGCGAAAAGGTCATGTTTGGCACCGATTATCCCCTGCTGCTGTACCCTAATAGGGAGAACCGCCCCGGTTTTGCAGGGATGATTAAGGAAATCCAGGATCAAATAGGGGAAGAGAAATCCTTAAAAAATATCTTGGGACAAAATGCCATGGGTCTGTTTCACAGGCATTTATCCTTGAAGGGAGCATGAACTCATGGGCAATAGGATAATAGATATTCACACTCATATGTTTCCACTTGATGTGATAAAAAATCAGGAAAAATACTGCCGTTTAGATACTTATTTTGGTCTGCTTGCTGACCCTAAATGCACCCTCCAGCGCTATGCTACAGCTGAGGAAGCCCTGACCCTTGCCGATGAGGCCGGGGTAGAAAAAATTGTCATGCAGGGGTGGTACTGGAGAGACCATGCCTTGTGCAAGTATCACAATGATTATATGTATGAAATAATCAAGCAATACCCTGACCGTTTTGAAGCCTTTGCCAGTATCAATCCCCGGGCAGGGTGGCGGGCTGTATGGGAGCTGGAGCGCTGTTATCACATGGGATTTGCCGGTGTAGGAGAAATGGGACCAGGTGGTCAGGGTTGGGCCTTGAATGACCATAATTTCCTGCAGCTCATGGAAGCTGCTTCAGCCTGCAGTATGCTGGTCAACATCCATGCCGGTGAACCCGTCGGCCGGATTTATCCTGGTAAAGACCCTACACCTTTGAGAGGTTTTCATGAATTGGCCAAACTGCATCCAGATTTAAAAATAATCCTGGCTCATTGGGGTGGGGGATTGCCCTATTTTGAACTGTGGCCTGAGGTCAAAGAAGCCATGGATAATGTTTATTATGATACCGCAGCTAGCCCCCTTCTCTATGATATGCGGGTGTTTAAATGTACAGCAGAACTGGTGGGTGCGGAAAAGATACTTTTTGGTTCAGATTTCCCCTTGATTATTTATCCAAGGAAACAAACAGAAGCAGGTTTTAAGATGTTCTTGGATGATATAAACCAGCACGGTGACTTAAATGAGCAGCAAAAAAACCTTATTCTTGCAGACAACGCAAGGAGACTGCTGGAAGGAGCAGGGATCAGGGCTGTCTCTCCAAGCAAAACAAAACAATTTTGAATCAGAGAACCGTCCCCCGATTCACCCCGATTCACAAAACAATTTTGAATCAGAGAACCGTCCCCCGATTCAGAGAACCGTCCCCCGATTCACCCCGATTCATTTTGAAACAGTACCGTAAGTTTTGGAAAAATAGAAATTGTACGTTACACTATCATTAGGCTCCTAAAGAAAAAGATTGAATAACGTATAAGAGCTTTAAGCTTTTAGATGCCGAATCTTTTAGGACAGCTTTGGCACTCTTCAGGTAAGGGATTATCAATCAAAAAAGTATTGTAGTCTTCTTCAGCTTGCCTTATGCGTATTAAACTAGGCTCATGTTCACTGTAAAATTTCATGAGTTTTTCAAATTTATTCAGGCGTAAGGCAAATTTGTGCCTGAATTCTTTATAATCAGGCTTGTGCCAAATCTCTTCAAAGGTTTCTTTATTAATGTTGCCAAAGGACTTGCAGGGGATTTCTATTAATTCATCTCTATAAATCCTGGGGTTTATCTTCCTGCCCAAGTAGGTACATGGCGCCACATCTCCGTCTGCTGTGATAAATACGAACTTGTTTGGATTAAGTTCACAGGCAGGCTCCTCTTCTTTGAGACTTAACAGATAAGACCTGAAGGAAAAATTCTTTTCCATGGCTATTCCCTTAGCCCTTGCGATAAGTTCAAGGTATTCTTCTGAAGGATCTTTTCCCCAGGTAAAGGCCTTATTGGCATCTGCTTCCCAGCTAAAGACATAATCTAGATTAATGGCATACAGGTCGTCCGCACCTATTTCAATGACTCTTCTAAGTGCAGCCGGGAGATGATGAATGCTTTCTGTGGTTAGCATATAGGAAAGGCTAACTTTGGGTAAAGAAGAATTATGCCTCTGTTTTAATATGATGAGGTTTTCCACGTTATGCATGATTTTTTCCAGCTCTGAGCCCATCCGCAGCTTGTTATGAGTTTGTGGTGTGTCTCCGGCTATAGATATGGAAACAAGGTTAACACCGAATTTAAGGATTTTTTCCCTCACTTCTGGAGTCAACAGCACCCCATTGGTAGTAAATCCAACCTGGCAATCAGCCTCTTTAACTAACTTAATCATTTCCCAGATGTTTTTATTAAGAAGGGGTTCTCCCCATCCCTGCAGATAGATCCAATTTGCCCAGCTAAAATACGGTTTAAGCTTATTGAAAAGCTCCATGGATATCATTTCCTGATTATTTTCTGGATAATGAGTAGTGGGACAGAAAGTGCACTTAAGATTGCATACCGGAGAGATGCCAACCTGCATGGCCTCTAAGATTTTCTCCTGGCGCTGAGGGCGTTTTTCAAACAACTTAAAAAGCTTTTTCATTTAGATTACCCCCCCCAAAATATCAATACCCACAAGGGCAGTTAGCCTAATTCACCCTTGCCGTCCCATCTCTCATGATGTGCCAGAATAGAATCGGATATCCGCATGAGTTCAGGTACTGTTATTGATGATAAATATCATCAATAACAGTATGAGCTGTCATAGTGTGTGAGTCAATTATTTGAGTGGTCATGGGAAAATCCATTGATGATTTACCTACATCAAGACTCCTGTCATCAAAAAAGTGGTTGGGATTATGGATGGAGATAGCAAGTTCTGTTTTTTTGAAAGCTTTTCAATCTCTTGCAGGTTAAAGTAGCGTCCAATGATTAGAATGATTAGAATGATTAGAACGTCCCGGCTGGGTCCCTTTTCTTCATAAACATCATCCCAGATAGCCCAATCAGTGACAATACTTTTTAGAACCTTAGTGTCACTTTTTAATGCTCTAATCCCGCGTTTCAAGTTTTGTTCAGCAAGGTCCATTTCCAAATGATAGACTGTATTGTTGATGATGATTACTATCAGAGTTTTTTGATGCAGCTTCATAGTTGCTTCCGCCTTTGTTAAGTATGTCCTGGGTTCAATTAATTAGATAATTACGACAAATAGTGGTATAATCCTCCATATTAACTGAAAGATTTTTTACCCTTTTAAACTCAAGTTCACACAGATATGCACTTGGATTTTAAGTTTCCTGTGATAAAATTAAGATGTTTGATAGATGCGTGTCAACTATTGGGAAAAGTAAAGGTAGTTTTAATTACAATTATGATAGGGAATGAGGAACTTGGAATATCTGCAGGGTATTGTGGAACGCATAACCTTTCAAAATGAAGAAAACGGTTTCATGGTTCTAAAGGTTAAAGCCAGGGGCCATAAAGACCTTGTAACGGTAGTTGGAAGTATGCCTAGTGTCACTGTGGGCTCTGCTGTTTTGCTAAAAGGCGACTGGAAGCAGGATTCCAAATATGGCAAGCAGTTTTTGGCCAGGTATTATACGGAAACAGTACCGCCAACCATTGCAGGTATTGAGAGATATTTGGGCAGCGGCCTGATTAAAGGCATTGGGCCTGTTTATGCGAAAAAGATAGTTAAAACATTTAAAGAAGATACAATCCGGATTATCGAGGAAGAACCGGACAGGCTCTGGGAAGCAGAAGGCATAGGTCAAAAAAGGATTGAAATGATCAAAAAAGCCTGGCAAGAACAAAAGGAAATTAAAAACGTCATGCTCTTCCTGCAGGGTCATGGTGTTTCTACATCGTATGCCATCAAAATATTTAAGGCCTATGGGGATAAAAGTATAAGCATTGTAAAAGAAAACCCATACAGGTTAGCCGATGAAATATGGGGAATAGGCTTTAAAACTGCCGATAAAATTGCCGAGAAGATGGGCTATGATAGGGAATCTCCTAAACGGTGCAGGGCAGGCCTGGTTTACATACTAAACGAATTGGGCAATGACGGTCACTGCTTCGCAACAAGACAGCAGCTTGTAGAAGAGGGTGCAAAAATTCTTGAGGTAGATAAAGATAAATTGGACAGCATCATAGATGAAATGGTAGCTGACAAAAGTCTTCTTTTAGAAGGTAGTGATGCACTGTATCTACCGCCATTTTATTATAGTGAGATAGCCGTGGCTGAGAAAATTAAGGATATAGTCAATTCGCCGACTATGTTTATAGCCATGCCCGTGGACAAGGTTATAACTTCTATACAGCAGGAAAACAGGATAGCATATGATCAGGTTCAGATTGCTGCAATTAAAGAGGCAGTTTCATCTAAGTTCATGGTTCTTACCGGTGGCCCCGGAACTGGTAAAACCACTACAACTTTGGCTATTATTAAAGTATTTGAAAAGCTTTCTGCCAGGGTACTCCTTGCTGCGCCCACCGGTAGGGCCGCCAAACGAATGTCAGAAGCTACGGGCAGGGATGTAAAGACCATTCACAGGCTTTTAGAATACGCTCCTATGGAAGGTTACAAGCGAAAAGCCGCCAAGCCCCTTGACTGCGACGTTTTAATTATTGATGAGGCTTCTATGATAGATATACTATTAATGCACAACCTGTTAAAGGCTGTACCCAGTGAAGCTGTGGTAGTCCTAGTAGGTGATGTGGACCAGCTGCCGTCCGTTGGCCCCGGTAATGTTCTCCGGGATATAATTGACTCCGGTGTAGTCAATGTTATCAAACTCACCAGGATTTTCCGGCAGGCCCAGGGCAGCATGATCATCAAAAACGCCCACAGGATAAACCAGGGGGAATTCCCCTTGATAAAGACAGAGCGCGGCAGCGATTTCTTCTTTATTGAGGAGGAAGATCCGGCTAAAATTGTTGAACAAATAATATCATTATGCCAAAAAAGGCTTGCCAGATACTACCAGGTGGACCCCATTGACGACATCCAGGTAATATGCCCCATGCAACGAGGAGAGACGGGAGTTCGCAACTTGAACGAGCTATTGCAGGAAAGCTTGAACCCATCAGTTCTCTCTATCACTTCTGGGGGTGTCAGGTACAAGCTGCACGATAAAGTTATGCAGATTAAAAACAACTACGACAAGGGTGTATTTAATGGTGATATGGGAAGGATTAAGTCCATAGATCTGGAAGATAAGGTAGTAGTAATTAGATTTGATGACAAAGATATTGCCTATGATGTTACGGAGCTTGATGAGATAGTTCTGGCTTATGCCACAACCGTGCATAAAAGTCAGGGTTCTGAATATAAAATTGTAGTTGCCCCTGTAATAACCCAGCATTTCATGATGCTGCAGAGAAACCTGCTCTATACTTGTGTAACCAGGGCAAAGAAGGCCCTGGTCCTTATTGGCACTAAAAAGGCTGTGGCCATAGCAGTTAAAAATAACAAAGTAGCCTCAAGGAACACCATGTTGGCTGCTAGACTAAATGGGCAGATCAACCTTACCAAAAAATAAGAAATCCCCTTCATAAATAATATATTTTGGGACGTGCACCAACCAGACTCATTTTTAATATTCTATCCATGGGAAGAGAATGAAAATCATTATCAAAGGAGAGGGATTCTCATGTGTGGCATAGCTGGTTGGGTGGATTGGAAGGAAGATTTGACTTCTCTGAGTGTAAGAGAAATAACAGAAAAAATGAACAATAGTATCGCTCACCGGGGTCCTGATGCTCATGCATCATGGTATGCACGCCATTGTGTGTTAACACATACAAGATTAATAGTGGTTGACCCTGCCGGAGGTGGGCAGCCCATGATTCGTGAACGAGGAGGCAAGAAATATGTGTTGGTTTATAACGGTGAGCTCTATAATACCGAAGACCTGCGCCGTGAATTACAGGCAAGAGGGCATATCTTTTCATCCAACTCAGATACAGAAGTAGTTTTAATTGGGTATATAGAATGGGGTGAGAGATGCGTAGGTCATTATAACGGGATTTTTGCCTTCGCTGTATGGAATGAGGAGAATGAAAAGCTTTTTATGGCTAGAGACAGGCTGGGGGTAAAACCTCTTTTTTACAGCAGCCTTGGTACAACACTTTTATTTGGTTCCGAGTTAAAAACCATCCTCGCCCATCCTTCTGTAAGCCCCCTGGTTGACAGTGAAGGCCTGGCAGAAGTATTTGCATTAGGCCCTGCCCGTACCCCTGGACATGGGGTGTTTAAACAAATTGCAGAATTAAAAGCAGGAGGCTATCTGATTTATGATAGGAATGGTTTGCGGGAATATCAATATTGGAAACTGAAGAGCCAACCCCATGAGCATGATTTTGAGACTACCAGAGAGCATGTGCGGGATCTGTTTTGCGATACAGTGAGCAGGCAGCTGGTGGCAGATGTTCCGGTATGTACATTATTGTCCGGGGGGCTGGATTCCAGCGCCATCACAGCTGTGGCTGCCAAGTGTCTTAAAGAGAAAGGGGAAGAGAGTATAGCAACCTACTCGGTAGATTTTCTGGACAACAGCAGATATTTTGAGCCAAACATCTACCAGCCAAATTCAGATCTGCCCTGGATTAAAATGGTTTCCGAGTATTTAAAAACCAGACATCATTCTACCATGTTGGACACCAGTGATCTGGTTCCAGCATTGGACCATGCCCTTTGGGCTAGGGATTTGCCTGGCATGACTGATGTGGATGCTTCCTTGTATCTGTTTTGCGATGACATTAAAAAAGGCGCCACTGTTGCCTTATCAGGTGAGTGTGCAGATGAAATCTTTGGAGGCTATCCATGGTTTCACTTGGATGAGCTTATTCATGCCGATACCTTCCCCTGGTCGCGCAACCTTAAGCTCCGTGAGGAAATATTATCACCAGGACTGCTGGAAATGATCAAGCCCAGAGAATATATCAAACAGAGGTATCATGAAGCCCTGTCTGAAGTGCCTGCCTTGCCAGGTGAAAGTGCCCATGAAGCAAGGATCAGAGAAATATTTTACTTAACCATTACTCGCTGGATGCCAACACTACTGGACAGAAAGGACAGGATGAGTATGGCTGTGGCCCTGGAAGTCAGGGTTCCCTATTGCGACCACCGTCTGGTGGAATATGCTTGGAATATACCATGGGAGATAAAAAACTGGCAGGGCCGTGAAAAGGGCATTTTGCGCGAAGCCTTAAAAGGTCTATTGCCTGAAGAAGTGTTGTGGCGCAAGAAAAGTCCCTACCCTAAAACATATAACCCTACCTATTTGTACGCAGTGAAAGATTTAACCCTTAAGGTCCTTAACGACCCCAGTTCACCTATCCTACCGCTAATCAATGCTTCCAAGCTGCGCAGCATATTAAAAAGTAACGGGTTCAGGCTAAGCTCACCCTGGTTTGGCCAGTTAATGAAGGAGGCACAGTTTTTTGCCTATATTGTTCAAGTAAACCAGTGGTTAAAGAGTTATAATGTGCAGATAGCATAAATAGTTATGTGGTGTTTAACAGGTCCTAGGCAAGAAGTCTCCATCTTCTGAGCATAACAAAAGGTAGAGACAAATTGCCTAGCTCCCACTTTTAAGTAGATAGGTGAAAAATGGGAGAGGTTCGCAAAGGATATCTTAGTTTTTTGTGGAATATAATAAGGAAAGGGGACACACCTCCCTTGGTGCGTAAACTCTTGGAATGGAGGAATGTCCCCAACGTATGAAAGGGGACACACCTCCCTTGGTGCGTAAACTCTTGGAATGGAGGAATGTCCCCAACGTATGAAAGGGGACACACCTCCCTTGGTGCGTAAACTCTTGGAATGGAGGAATGTCCCCAACTTAGGGA
>JBFLYC010000018.1:0-66160 GCA_040756735.1 Bacillota bacterium
CCACATACCCACAAGCCCTGCTGCTACTAATAATTTGTAGTTTTCAAAGAACAAAAACAAAAAAATGAGCAACTCCCAACTGGAAATTAACGTCCAAATCGGGTGCTGCTCATAGTATACAAGGGGGATTAGCTAATGGAAAAGGAAGTTTTATTTGAACAAATATTTAATACTGTGGTTGACGGGGAAGTGGAAAAAGCAGAAGAGATGGCACAAAAAGTAATTGAGCTAGGGATCGATCCCCTGGAAGCAATAGATAATGCCTTTGTTAAAGGCATTGAACAGGTTGGCATGCTGTTTCAGAATGGTGAAAAGTTTCTGCCTGAGCTGGTTTCCTCTGCTGAGACCATGAAGTTGGCCATGGCTGTACTTGAGCCCGAGTTAAAGAAGCAAAATTCAAGCAGAAAGACTTTGGGCAAGGTAGTTTTAGGAACAATGCGGCATGATATTCATGATATAGGTAAGAGTATGATTGGCTCCATGTTATCAGCTGCGGGATTTGAAGTAATTGACCTGGGCATTGATGTTCCGGTGGAAAAATTTGTTGAAACGGTAAAAAATGAGCAGCCTCATGTCCTGGGCCTTTCAGCCCTTTTAACTACAACCATGCCGGAACAGAAATATGTAATTGAGGCTTTGATAGAAGAAGGTCTTAGGAAAAAAGTAAAAGTATTGGTAGGCGGAGCTCCGGTAAGTCAAGAATGGGCAGATACTATAGGAGCAGATGGATTTGCTGAAAATGCCATTGAAGCTGTGGATGTAACTAAAAAGGTTTTAGGACTAAACTAGCAAAAATTAGGATTAAGCGTTTTAAATTGAGCAGGGAGTGACTCATAAGCAAAAAACTTAGGGTCACTCCCTAAATGTGGGGATATTTTCAATTATTCCATGGTTACCGGTTTTTGAATCATCTTGGAAAGCAGCAGGCAAACCTGTAATTTAAGGCGATCTTCGCCTTTTAACGGGTCTAACTTTGTGATTTCTTTAATTCTCTGCAACCTGTATTTTAAAGTATGACGGTGGATAAAGAGTTTAGATGAAGTTTCCTGTAAGTTGCAGTTGCTTTCGAGAAATTGAATCAGGGTAGCGACTAGGTTAGAGTTATTCTTTTTGTCGTATTGTTCTAATAATCCCAGGTTATCTTCATAGAATTTTCGGGATACTTGCTGTTTGGCCACTTCATAAAAAAGGTTGTATACTTCAATTTCAGAAAATAGGGTTAGTCTTTTTTGGAAGGATTTACCCAACTCAACTGCCCTGCCGGCTTCCTGGTGGGCTTGACTTAACTTTTCCAATTGGTCATAAAAATTACTTAACCCTGCATTCAATTCAAAGTTGTAGTCTATTGACATAAGACATTCTACAACATCCTGAGCTATACTCTTAATCTTGTCCAGGGATTGTTCATTTTTCGCCTGAACTAATACTAACAGTTTGTCATGGGAGAATTTATGCATATAACGCAGACCATGTTTAGACATACAGCTTTCAATTCCCGAAAGGATCCGGCTTTTTAGATTATATGTTTCCTTGTCTTCCATGACACTGGTGAGTTTAGCCCAGTTTTGCAGGTGTATCAATAATAAGTAATACCCTTTATAATGGTCGTAACCAAAGGCCGCAGCTTTTTTTGCCAGCACTTGCGGTGATAGATAATTGCCTTTGAGAGTTTCTTCCAGGAAATCCTCTTTTAAACGATTTTCAGTTTCACGTACAGCCATGTCTTTTAAGATTAAGAGGGCTGCAAGGGTAGCAGCATGGCCAATAGCTATGTTTTCCATTTCCTCTAAAGGGGGTTTTAAGTTGAGGACACATAAAAAACCTAAGACCTCAGAACCGGTAGTTATCGGTGTAATCACCAATTGTCCATGGTCTCCGGCATTAATTACTGCTGTTTGGTTGCCTGGTCTGGAGGATGCTTTTTGAATTAAAGGCTGAAGTTTTCCCCAGGGGGCAGACTGTTTTTCATCAGGCTCTGCCATGGCCAGGGTTTTGTGAAAAAGGTCAAGGAACAGTACAGGCCTGTTGATGATATTAACCAGACTTTCGGCTATGCTTTCAAGGCCCTGATTATTTAAGACTATACGGGTCAGCTGGTTATAGATTTTTTGTGAATACTCAAGCATATAAAACTGGTGATTAATCAGGTGCCTGAGAATATGCCTGGTAAATTTGCCAAAAGAGAGATCCTTGGGCAAATGCAATACTGGGAAATTATACTCCTCAGCTTTTTGCATAATTATTTCCGGAATTTCCTTTATAGAAAAGCCGGGCTGAATAGCAAGGCCAGCCAGGTTTTTTTCGGCCAGAAAGGGTATCAGCTGCTCCTGCAGGGTTTTATCTTCTGCCAGCCCATACCCTGTGGTGACCAGCAAGTCCCCTTCATCAAGGAAACTGAGCTCATCAAGCACTTCAAGAATAGTAACCCATTTAACAGCCCTTGTAATACCCAGTTTCCCTGCAGCTAACTGCACAGTATTCAGTTCTTTGATCGTCAAGATGTTCTCCAGGGTGAAAGACATGCTTTACCTCCACAGGATCTTTTAGCTTATTTTGCCGGATACCTTTCCTTTACAATTTCCAATGCTTCCCCGATAACATTTAATGCATAAGCCAGATCCTCATCTGTATGTCTAAAAGCTATATACCAATGGTGGAAGGGCTGGATGAAAAGGTTCCTGCGTATTGTTTCAGTGTAAAAAAGGGTTCTTCGCTCTTTATAGTACTCATCAACCCTGTCAAAGGTGATAAAGGGCATGGGAGGGATCCCTGATACGGTGACAGGCAGTTGGGAATCCTGTACAATATTTGCAAGCTTATCTAAAAATACTTGTCCCCTGCTCCAGATGTTGTCAATTACATTTTCCCTTTCAAGGATATCCATACACTTCATTGCAGCCGCCATTTCCAGGCTATTGGGGAAAAAGGTTGAGCTGATGAATACCTTTTTTTCAGCAACTTTCATGACCTCTGCTTTGCCGACACAAGCGCTTATTGCATATCCGTTGGCCATTGCCTTGCCAAAGGTAGATAAATCCGGAGTAACTCCATAACGCTGCTGTGCGCCTCCCATGGCTACCCGAAAACCGGTACGGATTTCATCAAAAATGAGTACTACTTCGTATTTATCTGCAAGCTGGCGTACTCCTTCCAAATATCCTTCCGGCGGCTCCATTACGGGTTCTGCTGTGGGATGGCCCACCGGCGTAATTATGATTGCCGCAGTCTCATGACCATGCTCTTTAAGTAGATGTTCTAATTCATCAAGATCGCCATAGGAAAACTCAATGGTCAGGTTCTTGATTTCTGCAGGTACGCCGCCATGAACTTCCACACACCAGTCATGCCAGCCATGATAGCCGCAGCGCAGAATCTTCTTTTTGTCTGTGTATCCTCTCGCGATCCTAATGGCTACACCTGTGGCATCAGACCCTGTTTTAACAAGAATGGCCATTTCAGCGCAGGGGATAGTATCAATGAGTCTCTTTTCAAGCTCATTTTGAATTGGTTGAACCAGTGAAAAACAAAAACCTTTATCCATCTGCTGCATAACGGCCTGGTTAATTTCCGGCTCATTGTAACCTAGAATTATAGGGCCGTATCCACAGAGCATATCAATGTAGTCGTTGCCGTCAACATCAATGATATGTCCGGCATAACCCCTTTCTATAAAAATAGGATATTCACCTGGAATAAAGTTGTATGGACGCCTGATGCCCATCAAACCGCCGGGGCTGAGTTTTTGAGCTTCATCAAAAAGAACCATGGACTTGTCTAAATGCAGTTTTGGTTTTCTTTCCATTTTTATTTCCCACCTTTCTTCAATTTCAGCTTAAATCTTCGTGATTTGCATCGCAATCTCCTTCTATTGAATTTCCAAACCACTTATCTTTTGAGTGCAGAAGTGAAAAAACAGAATGTCGGATGAGAATTTAACAACAAATCCTGCAAAAAAGTAGGATTTTTTAGAAAAGTGTCAAATAATACAATATTAACCATAAGTTATACTTTGAGGAGGAGCCAGAATGTGCTGTAAAGAAGACATAACCATGTTAGATCACTTAATTGCCATTGCACCCATGTTTAATAAGATGACTGCTTTAGATTTATCATTTACTGTAAGCGACAGGGAAAAAGTCCTTGTTTATGAGAAAGCATCTACTTTGGATTTAGGGGCTAAACCTGGCGATATTCTTAAAGACGGTACTGCTATAAAGCTTTGTATGGAAAAACGGCAGAGGGTTATCAGGGAGGTGGACAGGAAACTTTTCGGAGTACCTTATATTGCAGTAGCTTACCCAATCATACATAATGGAGAAGTCATAGGGGCAGTGAGCGTCGCTGAGTCCCTTGACAAAAAAGAAAGGTTTTATAACATGGCATCCAACTTGGCAAAAGCCATTGAAAAGATCAGTGCGTCTATTCAACAAATAGCCTCAGAAGCTCAGGAGCTGTCTGCCACCTCGCAAGAGTTGTCCGCAGTTTCCATGCAAGCCGCTGAGGAGGTAAAAAATACTGACAATATCTTGCAGGTTATTAGAAGAATTGCTGATCAGACTAACTTAATTGGCTTAAATGCTGCCATTGAGGCTGCCAGGGTTGGGGAGTATGGCAGGGGTTTTACTGTTGTGGCTGAGGAAGTAAGAAAATTAGCCCAGTCTAGCTCCCAATCAACGGTAAAGATTAACGAAATACTGACCAGCGTCCAGGAAGCCACAGAAAAAATAAACAATCTTGTCCTTGATGTTTCCCAGGTCTCAGAGCAGCAGGCTCATGAGATGTCAACTTTAAGCGCAGCCCTTGAAGAATTAAAATCCTTGTCAGTGGAAATGGAAAAGATTGCTCAAGAAATGACAAAGGATGCTCATCAACATTAATTTATTATGAATTTAAGAACCGGTTTTGCATTGAGCATAAACCGGTTCTTAAAATTTATGTGAACAGGTCTCATGAAATAGCAGTATATTTATGTTTTAGATAATTTTACTAAACCGGCCCATGAAATGCAAGGTATTCAAGGCTGCTTAAATGCCGTTGTGGAAAGAGTTATAAAAAGAGGAATTTATTATATCTTTAACGAAATCCAATGTAATAAGAATTTATCATAAAAGGAGTGTAAGTCTTGGAAAGATACAGGGTTCCCGTTGAAAAACTCAAAAGTCTTTGTAACTGTGATGTTCTAAACTTTAGAACCACTGAAGAAGTAACCTCATTAGAAGGTATCATAGGCCAGGATAGAGCAGTAAAAGCAATGGATTTCGGCTTGCGTGTCAATAACAAGGGATACAACATATTTATGGCAGGCATCAATGGCACTGGTAAGACAAGCTATGCAAAGACAATGGTCAGTGCGGTTGCTGCTGGCGGCCAAGTCCCCGATGATTGGTGTTATGTATATAATTTTAAGGAGCCGGATAGGCCTCTGAATATTAATCTCCCCCCAGGAACCGGTGAGGAATTTGTTAAAGCTATGGACACACTGGTTGAAGAATTACAAAAGGAAGTTCCCAAGGCTTTTGCAGGGGATGACTTTGAAAATCAGCGCAGGGCAATCAGGGAAAAATACCAGAGAGAAATCAGCCAGATTGTTCTTGAACTTGATAAAGTTGCCAGGGAAAGGGGCTTTGTCATTCGCCAGTCAGGTAAAGGCCTGGTCAGCATCCCTATAATTGATGGCAAACCCCTAGATCAAGTGGATCAAGAAAAGATTACCGAAGAAATTACCAAAGAGATACAAGAAAAAATCCCACAAATGCAAAAGGACCTGGATGAGGTCATGAGGAAAATGAAGACCCTTGAAAAGGAAGCTTCGGAAGAACTCTCATCCATTGAGAAAAAAGTAGCCTTGTCCGTAATTAAACCGGAAGTGGCGGATGTAAAAAACAGATTTAAGGATTTCTCAAGGATTATTGCCTTTTTAGAAGAAGTAGAGGAGGATATCTTGGATCACCTTAACTTTTTTAAACAGACTGAAGGCGACCAGCCCTATAATCCTCTTATGCCGTCATTGCCTGCTGAAAACTTTTTTGCAAGATACAAAATAAACTTATTTGTAAACAACTCTGATCAACAAGGAGCCCCGGTAGTGATTGAAACTAATCCAAACTACTACAACCTCTTTGGCAAAATTGAAGGAAGGGCTCAATTTGGCGCAGTTGTTACTGATTTTACCATGATTAAAAGTGGATCATTGCAGCGTGCCAATGGTGGATATCTCATAATCCAGGCTTCTGAAATCTTAAAGGACCCCTTTGCGTGGAGCGCCCTAAAAAGAGCGCTGCAAAACCAGGAAGCGCCCGTGGAAAACATAGGTGAACAGTTCAAGGTAATTCCTACAGTGACCATTAAGCCTGAGCCAATTCCAATTAATGTGAAGGTGATCCTTATTGGCAGTCCTACTATACAGCAGCTCCTGTATAGTCTTGATGAAGAGTTCAGCAAGCTTTTTAAAGTGGTGGCACATTTTGATACAGTAATGGAAAAAAGCAGGGAAAATATTTTAATGTATTCGCAGTTTGTCAGTTCAGTATGCCAGCGGGAGTGCCTCAAACACTTTGATGTGCAGGCAGTTGCCAAGGTCATAGAGTTTAGTTCACGATTAGCAGGACACCAGCAGAAGCTTTCTACGCGTTTTAATGAGGTAGTAGAGGTTGTATATGAAGCAAGCGCCTGGGCTGCCTTTGAAGGAGCAACAAATGTTACAGATGCTCATGTCAAGAAGGCCATCGCAGAAAAAATCTACAGGTCTAACCTATTAGAAGAAAAAATCCAGCAAAACATGCTGGAAGGACAAATTTTAATTGATACTGAAGGTGAAGTGGTTGGGCAGATAAACGGCTTATCTGTCTACAGTACAGGGGATTATTCCTTTGGCAAACCATCCAAAATTACTGCTCGAACTTATGTGGGAGAGGATGGAGTAGTCAATATTGAAAGAGAAGTGAAAATGAGCGGGCAGATACATGATAAGGGAGTGTTGATACTGTCAGGATATTTAGGCGGCAAATACGCTCAAGATAAGCCTCTAACCCTGAGCGCCAGTTTGTGTTTTGAGCAAAACTATGGAGGAGTCGATGGGGACAGCGCTTCTTGTGCAGAACTTGTATGTTTGTTGTCAAGCATAACAGAAGTTCCCCTGCGTCAGGATATAGCCATTACCGGTTCCATTAATCAAAGAGGGCAGGTTCAACCAATCGGCGGCGTAAACCAAAAGATTGAAGGTTTCTACGCTCTTTGCAAGGATAGAGGCTTAACGGGCTCCCAGGGTGTGATTATCCCTGTGCAAAATATCATCAACTTAATGCTTGATGATGAAGTTATTGAAGAAGTAGCAGAGGGCAGATTCACTATTTATGCAGTATCTACAGTTGATGAAGCCATTGAGATACTAACCGGGATGCAGTCTGATCAATTTCATGAAATCGTAAATCAAAGACTTAAAGAAATGGATAAACGATCAGGCGCTGATAGAGCATTATCTTCTAAATGATTTTTGCCGGCAGCGCCGTCAACCGGTATCCTGATTTGTACTGTAGTTCCCTGGTTTACGCTTGAACAGATGCGCAGGCCGTAATTGGGTCCGTAAAGGCTGACCAGCCTGTCGTGGACGTTGCTAATTCCTACCCCGTTTCCTGAACCATAGCCGGGCTGGAGTACAAGATTAATTTTTTCTTCCGGGATGCCAACACCATCATCGGAAACCATCATGAACAGGTGGTTTCCGTTCATGTTGGCGGAAATTTTCACCGTTCCGCCGCCTATCTTAGGAGTTATTCCATGTTTAACGGCATTTTCTACTATTGGCTGCAGGCTTAGAAAAGGAATTTTATAATCAAGCAAGCTTTCATCGATTTCATATTGAATTCTTAAAGTATCTTCAAAACGGGCTTTTTCAAGGGTTAAATAAGTTTCAATGCATTCTAATTCTTCGCCCAGGGTGATATAATGACCTCTTCGTCTTAAGGTCTGCCTGAAAAAATCTGCCAGGTTAATTAGGAGCTGGCGTGCCTTTTCAGGATTAGTCCTGCTGTAAAGTACAATTGTGTTAATAGTATTAAAGAAAAAGTGCGGGTTAATCTGGGCGTGCAGCGCATCAAGCCGGGCTTTGGTCAGTAATTGTGACTGCCTTTCCAGTTCTGCAAGTTCAGTTTGCAAGCTCAGTAATTGGCCTATACCTAATGCCAGTCTGATCAAGTGGGGCGGCAGTGGACCGGGAGCTGTATCATACAGCTTCAATGTGCCGATTACTTCGCCCTTTACCTTTAAAGGAACAATAACGGCAGCTCCTAAAGGACAGCGGCAGTCAACCACTGGACAATTAAAACCTTCAGGAGTTTCAATGATTTTGTACTGGCCGGTTTTTAACACTTCTTTAGTTGCTGAAGTTACAATGTTATCGCCAGGCCGGTGCCTTTCACAGCCAACTCCTAGAAAGGATAATATTTTATCCTTATCGGTAATTGCAACTGCAGGCAGTTCGCTGATTTTTTTGATGATTTCCGCCGTTTTTTGGGCTGTGTTTTCATCCAGACCGTGTCTCAAATAAGGCAGGGTTTCCTGGGCAATATATAGAGTTGTATTGGCAGTTTCTCTGCTTTCTTGATGGGTGTTGTGCGAAACGGGCAGCTGCTTTAGCAATAACCAAAAAAATACAATGTTCGCGGGAATCAAGAAGGTTGCTTTCACAGTAATATCTAATGGAGTTGCTACAAGAAACATTCCTTCAAGTAGTGAGAAGATTATTATATACAAAAAAATCGTGTTCCTAGACATAAGGCATACCTCCTCTAAGGTGTGAAAATGGACGGAAAAAATGACATAAACTTCAATACAATATGATTTTTTGCAGGATTTGCAGCTTAAATGTTGAAAAAACTTTATATATTAATACTATCAGTATTCTTGTCTATAGAAAAGTACTTTTAGTTATTTTAAAAAAATGGTTATAATTGTAATATCAGTTTAAAAGGAGAGTAACGGATAAGTGGTAAAAGGGATAGGAACGGATATTGTAAAGATTGGGCGTATTAAACAGGCTGTTTCTAAGTTCAAAAAAAAGTTTGCAACAAGTATTTTTACACCCGGGGAGTGGGATTACTGTTGGACAAAAAAGAACCCATATCCATCCCTGGCAGCCAGATTTGCTGCTAAAGAAGCTGTTTTTAAGGCTCTGGGCATGGGTATAGGTAGAATCAGGTGGCTGGATGTGGAAGTAAAAATTGATGATTCAGGCAAGCCTCACATCAGCCTTTCAGGTTCAGCTGCAGAAATTGCAAGGTCCCAGTATATTAGTAATCTAAGTCTCAGTATTTCTCACTGCACCGAATACGCGGTAGCTTTTGTAGTTGCTGAATAGGGGGGGGGAGCGTTGAGAATTGTAACTTCCGAAGAAATGCGCAAGCTTGATTCCTCGGCCATAAAAAATTATGGAATACCTGGAATTGTATTGATGGAAAACGCCGGGCTGCAGGTGCTGAACAAGATAACCAGCATATTGCAGGGTCAGATTGCCGGCAAAAGAATTGCTGTAATCTGCGGCAAGGGCAATAATGGCGGGGATGGTATGGTAGCAGCTCGTCATTTGATGAACATGGGTGCAGATGTTAAGCTGTTTTTGCTGGCACGTCCTGATGAAATAAAGGGAGATGCGGGTGTAAATCTAATCATCCTGCAGCGAATGAATGCCAAGATCTACTTGCTTCTAAATGAAAAAGATTTGCACCGGTTGGAGATTTCATTGATATATTCCCACTTGGTGATAGATGCTATTTATGGCACAGGATTTAAGGGAAATACCAATGATATGGTATCAAAGCTTATTAGCATGGTTAATGATAATAAACGTACAGTGATCAGCGTGGACTTGCCTTCAGGAATGGAAGCTGATACGGGCAAAGTATTCAGGGAATGTATCAAGGCTAATTATACTGTGACCTTTGGGCTGCCCAAGCTGGGCATGTTTTTGGAACCTGCCTGCAGGTTTGTCGGTGAGTTGACAATTGCGGATATTTCGCTGCCTCGTAAACTGGTAGAAGACGCCACCCTGCCGAGACAGTTAATCACTGGGGATTGGGTTAGAAGTAAGATTATTAAGCGAGAGCCTGAAGCACATAAAGGGGATTTTGGTCATGTGCTGCTCCTTGGAGGTTCACCAGGTATGACAGGTGCGCTGTGTCTTGCTGCTCTTGGAGCCATTAGGACGGGGGCAGGGCTTGTTACCGCAGGCGTTCCCCGTTCACTAAATCCTATTCTCGAGCAAAAATTAACTGAAGTCATGACGAAGCCCCTGCCTGAAAGTGACAAAGGATATATAGGAAGAGATGCCCTGGAAACAATCTTAGAAATGGCAGTCAAAGCGGATGTGGTTGCTATTGGACCTGGAATGGGCGTGTCTCCTGAAGGAGAAGTTTTACTAACAGAACTGCTTCCAAGATTGAATAAACCGGTTGTCATTGATGCTGATGGCCTAAACCTGTTAAGCAAGATAGTTGCTGCAGATAAGAAGTTTGCAGCAAAGCTTCCCAAAGACACTGTGCTTACGCCGCATCCCGGAGAGATGGCGCGCCTGCTGCAGGTTAGCACAGAAGAAGTCCAGAAGGAAAGGATCAAGATTGCCGAAAATTTTGCCGCATCATGGGGAATCACCCTTGTTTTAAAGGGAGCAAAAACAATAGTGGCCTGCCCGGATGGCCGGACCTATTTGAATACAACCGGGAATCCTGGGATGGCTACAGGAGGGACAGGTGATGTCTTAACAGGCATGATTGCCGGCTTGATGGGGCAAAAGTATGATTGCCGTACAGCTGCCGCCTTGGGAGTATTTTTACATGGTTTAGCAGCAGATAAAGCGGTTTGTATTACTGGAGAGTATTCACTTACTGCAGGGGATATTATAGATTATTTACCTGCGTCTATTTTAGAAATAACCCATTGAGGTGAGGAAATTGTTTCCTGTTGCTGCTGCCGAAATTAATCTGGATAATATTAAGCATAATGTTAGCGAATTAAAAAAACTTGTTTCACCAAAAGCCCGTTTTATGGCGGTGGTAAAGGCGGATGGCTATGGGCATGGAGCTGTGGCCATTGCAAAGAAAGCCCTTGCAAGCGGCGCTGATTACCTGGCTGTGGCCATGGTTTCTGAGGGTATTAAGTTAAGAGAGGCGGGCATTACAGCCCCTATTTTGGTTTTTGGATGGACTCCTCCTGAGAATATTAATTACAGCCTTGAGCATGACCTTACGCTGACTGTATTCTCTCTCAGGCAGGCACAGTATTTATCTCAAATCTCAACCAAAAGCGGCCTGAAAGCTAAAGTGCACATTAAGATTGATACTGGAATGAACAGGTTAGGACTGCAGGTAAACCAGAATTCCCATGATGAAATCAAATACATGACCGAGCTTGACGGGCTATATATTGAAGGTATATATACCCACTTTGCCGAAGCTGACAACAGACAGTCAGACTTTACCAGGAAGCAGTATGCAAAATTTACTTTTTTATTGGATAATCTGGCAGGGGAGGGTATTAAATTTCCCCTTGCCCATTGCGCCAACAGCGCTGCAATTATTGACCACCCTTCTACCCATATGGATATGGTAAGGGCAGGCATAAGCCTTTACGGGCTTTATCCGCATAGGGCAATGCAGGATAAAGTCCTGTTAAAACCTGCAATGTCATTAAAAGCCAGAGTGTCTCATGTAAAACATATTTATGAGGGAGAGACAGTAAGCTATGGCAGGACTTTTACCGCAAGTGAGCAAAAAAGAATTGCCACTATACCGGTGGGATACGCTGATGGCTACAGCAGGCTGCTGTCTAACAAGTGTAAAGTTGTCATTAGGGGACAAAAGGTTCCTGTGACCGGCAGGATTTGTATGGACCAGTTTATGGTTGATGTGACTGGGATTGACGGAGAAATCCAGGCTGGTGAAGAAGCAATTCTCTTTGGGCAGGCTTCTAACGGGGTTCAAGTTAGTGTTGATGATATTGCAGACATTATTGGCACCATTAATTATGAAGTAGTATGTATGGTGGGGAAGAGGATACCAAGGATTTATATTGAAAGAATTAAGAATTCAAATCTATAATTTAATATGTACTGCTGTATATAATTAACAAATTGGGAAACAAATATATTAGGAGAGGAAACAATTATGGAGATTTTAAAAGCAAAAATTGTAGAAGAAGGTCAGGTATTATCTGAGAGCATACTTAAAGTAGATTCCTTTTTGAACCACCAAATTGATCCTGTGCTCATGTATAAGATAGGTAAAGAGTTTTCCAAAAGGTTCGAAAATGAAAAAATCACCAAGGTGTTAACTGTTGAAGCATCAGGAATAGCAGCTGCTTTGATGACAGGATTGGTGCTGGGGGTACCGGTAGTTTTTGCTAAAAAAAAGAAACCGTCCACCATCGAGGGGACTATCTACTGCGGCCGGATACACTCTTTTACCCGTAACGAGACTGTTGATATAGTTGTTGCTTCCAAGTATTTAACTAACGAGGACAGAGTATTGATAATTGACGATTTCTTGGCTACCGGAGAAGCAGCAAAGGGTATGATTGAGATTGTGAGACAGGCAGGGTGCTATCTGGTAGGAGTTGGCATTTGTATTGAAAAGTCCTTTCAGGAGGGTGGCAAGCAGGTCAGAGAAATGGGGGTTAGGGTCGAAACCTTGGTAAGAATCAGCGCTTTAAGAGATGGAAGTATTGAGTTTATGTAGGACTAAAAAATTATATAAAAATTATCAGGATAAAAAAGCAAGTTATTTTTACTTGAATAGGTATTGCATACAAGCTATAATATAGTATATCTTCGTGTGTACAGGTCAGCTTAATAGGGGGTGCCCTTTTTGTCGGGTGTTAAAAGGATCATGATAAGCATTCCGGAAAGCTTATTAAAGGAAGTTGATGGACTGGCTGGCAGAGAGAATAGAAATCGCAGCGAGTTTATCAGAGAAGCCATGAAGTTGTATATTTCCGAAAATCACCGCAAAAATATTCGAGAGCAGATGAAGAAGGGTTATCAGGAAATGGCCCAGATTAACCTTTTTTTAGCCATGGAAAATTATGATATAGAAAATGAAGTACAAGAATTTTATGATGAGAAATTAGAGAAACTAGCGGAGTGTAAATAGATGCATGTACGGCGTGGAGATATTTTTTATGCCCAACTTAACCCTGTGGTTGGTTCAGAACAGGGTGGGACAAGACCTGTACTCGTTATTCAAAATGATATAGGCAACCAGTACAGCCCCACCACTATTGTTTTGGCTATAACCTCGCAGATTTCCAAGGCTAAACTGCCAACCCATATTGAAATGCCTATTACCAAAAGCGGTTTGGAGAAGAATTCGGTGATTTTAGCCGAACAGATCAGGACAATTGATAAAAGCCGTTTGAAGCATAAGGTAGCATATTTGGATGAAGAGTTTATGGCAAAGGTGGATAAGGCGCTGGAAATCAGTTTGGGATTAACGGAGATTTAGATATCGGTATGTCTACTAAGTGCAAGTAGGCATTTTTATTTTTCCCCGGAATACTTTATTAGGTGGGGGGAATGAGCAAATGAGCAGGTTTTTATCCAAGGCTGTTATAGGTCTGACTTGTAGTGAAGACGGGGGTGATAATGTTTGTTTGAGCAAACATTATCACAGGTCTGTTGAAAGGGCAGGGGGAATACCATTGTTGGTTCCTCCTGTGGAAGCGGCAATTGCTGATTACCTGGCCATGTTTGATGGCTTTATTCTTTCAGGGGGTGTGGATGTTGACCCTCTTTATTTTCATGAAGAACCTGTGCAGGGTATGGGAGAAATTATGCCTGAAAGAGATAGCTTCGAAATCAAGCTGGTGCAGCAAGCTTTTGCTGCTGATCTGCCCCTGCTTGTAATTTGCCGGGGGCTGCAGGTCTTAAATATTGCTCTGGGAGGTAATATATATCAAGATATATATTCACAGATGTCAGGAGCTATCAAGCATTGTCAACAGGCCCCCAGATGGTATCCTACTCATTCTGTCTCCATAAAAGGCAATTCTGTTTTAAAGAAAGTGTTCAGCCATGAGGTGGTTTTAGTTAATTCTTTTCATCATCAGGGGGTAAAGATATTGGCTCCTGGATTAGAGGCCGCAGCTTTCAGCAGTGATGGACTGGTGGAAGCTGTTTGGGCGCCGGAAAAAGAGTTTGTCTTAGGTGTACAGTGGCATCCTGAGTGTATGGTCGAAAGATACAGGGAGCAGCAGGAGATTTTTAATGTTTTTATCAAAGCTTGTGTTAAAAGCAAGAAGCAGGAGTGAATAGTACTACAGCGAAATTTAGCAATTAGCGGAGCCATGGCGTAGCGATGTAACGAAACGAGTAACCTTTCGCTGTAGTAATAGTAACAATTTAACAGAAAAAGGTGAGTAAAAAATGTTAGCGTTAACGAACTGTAAAATCATTACCATGGCAGGCCAAGACTATGATAATGGTGTAATACTTGTTGAAGAGGAGAAAATTATAAAAGTTGGTGATGCCTCTGGGGTACAAATACCGCCTGATGCGGCGGCAAGGGATTTACAAGGAAGCACAGTTATACCAGGGCTCATAGACAGTCACTGCCATGTTGGCATCATGGAAGAAATTTACCGGATAGAGGGCGATGATTTAAATGAAACAACCAATCCGGTTACCCCGTTCTTAAGAGCTATAGATGGAATTTATCCAGGTGATCTTGCTTTTGAGGATGCTTTAAAGGCAGGGGTGACCACCATACATACAGGTCCGGGAAGCGCTAATGTTATTGGTGGTGTAAGCGCTATTTTAAAAACCCATGGTAAAGTGGTAGATAAAATGGTGATTAACCCCTGTGCCGGGTTAAAAGTGGCCTTTGGAGAAAATCCCAAAAGGGTTTATGGAGAGCAGTCAAAAATGCCAAAGACCAGGATGGCCACTGCGGCATTGCTCCGTGAGCAGCTAACCAAGGCAGCGGCTTATCTGGAAAAAAAGAATAGGGGAAGTACTGACCCTGATAAAATGCCTGAGAAGGATTTGGGAATGGAGGTTTTAAGCATGGCCCTTGAGGGAAAATTACCGGTAAGGGCCCATGCTCACAGGACAGATGATATTCTGACAGCGGTACGCATAGCCGATGAATTTAAGCTGAAACTGGTCATTGAACATGGAACAGAAGCTCATTTGGTTGCTGAAGAACTGGCTGCAAGAGGAATTTCTGTAATAACAGGGCCGGCCTTAAGCCACAGGGCAAAGGTGGAATTGCGGCAGAGGACTTTTGAAACCCCAGGTATTCTTATTAGAAATGGTGTGAAGGTTGCTATTATGACAGATCACCCTGTAGTGCCTATTGAATACCTGTCCCTTTGTGCAGCTTTGGCTGTAAAAGCAGGAATGGATTACCGAGAGGCTCTCAAAGCAGTTACCATCAATGCTGCTGCCATTATAGGAGTAGACCAGAGATTGGGCAGTATTGAAGCAGGCAAGGACGCAGACCTGCTTGTCTTGGATGGAGACCCACTCGAAATTAAAACCAGGGTAAAGGAAGTATTTATTAACGGTTCTTCGGTATACAAGGCCTGAGGATGGCCGAATTAATGGAGGTAAGTAAATGCTGGGAATTGTTTTAAGGGGTGAAGCTGAAACCTTAAGCCTGGGAGAGTTCCTGGGAAAAAGGCTTTCTTGTGGTATGCTTTTATGTCTAAGGGGCGACCTGGGAGCAGGGAAGACCACCCTGGCCAAGGGTATCGCAGTGGGACTTGGAATCAAGACTCCTGTCACCAGCCCTTCTTTTACCATCATTAATGAGTATCCTGGCAGGCGCAATTTATACCATATAGACACTTACCGGCTAAAAAGCTTGCAGGAGCTTATAGATATTGGTATAGAAGACTACCTGCCTGCAGTTGACGGTGTGACCTTGATTGAATGGCCGGAAATAATGGAGGAACTGCTCCCTGAGGAGAGATTAGATATCAGTTTAGTTAAGACGGGAACAGAGGTCAGGGAATTAAGATTTCATGGACATGGAAATATTTATCAGGGTATCATACAGGAGTTGAATACTTATGAAAGTAATAGGATTTGACACTACCACCCAGGCTGCCACCATAGCTCTCCTTGAGGACGGCAGCTTGTTAATGGAAACCATTTTGAATACAGATAAAACCCATTCTCAAAGACTCATGCCCATGTTGGATCTTATGCTTAGAGCAGCGGATATAACCCTTGCTCAAATTGATGGGATAGCAGTGGCTTCTGGGCCGGGTTCTTTTACAGGTTTGAGGATAGGCATGACTACCGCAAAAACCCTGGCCTGGTCTTTGGCAAAGCCACTGGCAGCAGTTCCAACCCTGGATGCTCTGGCTTTAAATGCTCAAGGGGCCGCTGGTTGTTGGATATGCCCTGTGTTAAATGCCAGGAGAAATCAAATTTATACCGCATTATATAAACAGTCCCATGGCAGCATTCAGCGTCAGTCCGAATATATGGCAATAGGACCGGAAGGATTAATTGACCTGCTAAAACACTTAGATGGACAGGTTGTACTTTTGGGAGATGCTGTGCCGGAATATGCTCAAGTTATTATAGATTCCCTGGGTGATCGGGTACATGTTTTGACCCCGCCAAACTGGCTTCCCAGGGCTGCTCATGTAGCTTATTTGGGATGGGATAAATTGAAAAAAGGTGAATCTGATGATGCTGTAATGATATCTCCCTTTTACATAAGGCCTTCAGAGGCAGAGCTTAAGCTGGCTGCAAAGAAGGTGTGCGAATAAATGACCCCTGAATTTGAGATCAGGCCCATGACCATTGAAGACATCGAACATGTGGTGCAGATCGAAAGACTGTCCTTCACAAGTCCATGGTCAAGGCTTGCTTTTGAAGCAGAAGTCTATAACAATAAGTTTGCTCATTATTATGTTGCCCAAGGAAATGGCGGAGTGGTTGGTTATGCAGGCATGTGGATAATCTTTGATGAAGCCCATATAACCAACATTGCCGTACACCCTGAATTCAGAGGTTTGAAGTATGGAAAAAGATTAACAGCTGAATTAATGATTCAGGCTGTTAAACTAGGCGCTAAGAGGATTACTTTAGAAGTAAGGGTTTCAAATGTGATAGCCCAAAAACTTTATGAGAGTATGGGCTTTGCATCTGTAGGAATCCGCAAGAAGTACTATACGGACAATAATGAGGATGCCCTAATTATGTGGAAAGACCTGGCAGGTGATTTTTCTTGATAATTCTTGGGATTGAAACCAGTTGCGATGAGACATCGGCAGCAGTGGTAAAAGATGGCAGGACTGTGCTGAGCAATATTATCTCCAGCCAAATTGATACCCACAAACTCTATGGCGGGGTGGTACCCGAAATAGCTTCCAGAAAGCACTTGGAGAACATTTTACCGGTGATTGCTGAAGCTGTTGAACAGGGGGGCGTAAAAATAGCACAAATCGATGCCATAGCAGTTACTCATGGCCCCGGCCTGGTGGGTGCCCTCCTGGTGGGTGTATCAGCCGCTAAAGCCATGGCCTATGCTTTAGGAAAACAGTTGATAGGTGTAAATCACCTTGACGGACATATTTATGCGAATTTCCTTGAACACGACCTGGAAATGCCCCTTATTTGTCTAATAGTATCAGGCGGGCATACCAGTTTGATTTATATGGAAAGCCATAATAAAAGACAGCTCCTTGGAGCGACCAGGGATGATGCTGCCGGTGAGGTTTTTGACAAAATTGCCCGTAAGCTGAATTTAGGCTATCCAGGGGGGCCTGCCATTGAAAGGGAAGCTGGGAAAGGTAAAGCCAATATTATCTTTCCCAGGGCATGGTTGGAGGAAGACAGCTTTGATTTCAGCTTTAGCGGGTTAAAGACTGCAGTTATCAACTACCTGCACAAATTGGAAGAGTCGGGTCAAACTATTGATGTCCCTGAAATAGCAGCGAGTTTTCAGGAAGCCATTTTTGAAGTCCTTGTCAAGAAAACTATCCGGGCAGCCAAGTTCAAACAAGTAAAAACAATTGCCCTTGCAGGAGGGGTTGCTGCCAACTCATACTTTAAAGACTTAATGAGCAAGGCAGCTTATGAGGAGGGCATAACACTTTTTTACCCCTCTCCCATTTTCTGTACAGACAATGCAGCGATGATTGCCTGTGCAGGATTTTATTTGCTTGCAGGGGGTAAAAGCAGCAGTCTGGACCTAAATGCCGTGCCAAATCTACAAATGGAACTTGAATGAGCTTAACAGCGGTGGTCACGTTTGTGGAAAAAGTGGAAATAATGGCAAAACCTTTGCAGCCACAGACCAGGATAGGATACCAGGGATATGGGGAATAAACGTTTGGCTTTCTGTGGATATGTGGATAAATCCTGTGGATAAAGATTTACTGGGAGCAAAAATATGTGGAAAGAAGGTTTACATAATTAGCTATAATGGATTATCAAAAACAGTTATTATTTAAAACTATACAGCTGCATAACATCCTGCCGGTAACTTCTAGATGCAATACTTCATGCATTTTTTGTTCTCACAGACATAATCCTCCTGGGGTCAAGGTATACAAATTCGGCCATTTGCCCTGGGAGTTAATAGAAGAATTGGCGCCTTTTTTAGATGGCCAAAGAAAGATTGTTATTGGAGAATCTGCTACCAGGCTCATAGAAGGAGAGCCTTTTACCCATCCTGATTTCATTAAGATATTATGGAAACTGCGAGAACTTTACCCTCAGACTCCACTGTCTATTACAACCAATGGAACCTTGCTGACCAAGGAGATTGTAAGACATTTAGCAGATCTGCAGCCCATAGAGATACACTATTCTATAAACGCCATGAATCCTTCCCTGAGAAAAAGTCTTATGGGTATCGGGGAGGGGATGAAGCCCCAGCAAGTTATGGATTTTTTGGCTGCAAGGGGAATTGTGTATCATGGCAGTGTAGTTTCCATGAATTGGATATATGGCTGGGAGGATTTGGAGCAGCTATTAACCAATGCTCAGGAAAAGGGCGCTGCCACTGTCAGAGTATTTATGCCCGGATACACAAAATTAAGTCCGGATAGCTTAATATTTCCAGATGATTTTTCGCAGATACTTACTTCCAAGATCAAGATGTACAGGGAAAGTTTCAAGGTGCCCATTACACTGGAACCTCCCTTTGTCACTGACCTGGTACCTGTAATATCAGGAGTCATTCAGGGCTCACCTGCGGATGCATGTGGTATGAAACCAGGAGATATTGTGCTTAAAGTGGATGGATATCCCGTCCGGACCAGGGTTGAGGCCTTTAACTTGATAAAGAGCAACGGAACTTCAGATATACTGTTTTCAAGATCAGGTGAAGCTAATACTCTTCGGCTGGTGAAAGGAAGTAACCAGTCGTCAGGGCTGGTCATGGATTATGATGTTGATCCTTTGTTAGTGGAATACATTGAAAAGGCTGTCTCTAGATCAAAAACACATAGGGCGTGGGTGTTTGCCTCCAAATTAGGCGCTCCCATCATGGAAAAGGCTTTAGCTGCTGGGGATAACCACAACAGCAGCATTAAAATAATTACAGTGGAAAATCAATATTTTGGAGGTTCAATCAAGGCTGCAGGTCTGCTGACAGTGGATGATTTTTTATTGGCTTACTCAAGGATTAAGGGGGAGACGAACAGGGGAGATTTGCTGCTGCTGCCGGGTATTGCCTTTGACCATCTTGGCAGGGATTTGACAGATACCTCTTATTATATGGTAGAAGAGGTATCTGGATTAGCAACAATGCTGATTTAATTATGAAAGTTCTAAATACCCCCTAATGGTTAGGGGTTTTTTATTTTGGTACAATCTGAGCTGATCTTAAATGTCTGGAGGATTCTATAGACTGTTGTCGAATAGCAATAGTTGGAGTTTTTTTAAATGTGATTTAACAAAAATCCCTTATTGTATTATGCAACAATTTTAAATTCTTACTACATCCCTAATAACCACACTATTTGAATTTTAAGAAAATGCGGAAGGAGGCTGGTAACATGTGTCAGTGTTGTGCGCAGGAAGCCATGGCAGACCCGAAGAAGGAGAAGCTGGACGAGGTGTTGGCCAAGTATAAAGGTCAAAAAGGGGCGATGATTCCTGTTCTGCAGGAGGCCCAGGAGATATATGGTTATTTGCCCGAAGAGGTTATGGTGGAAATAGGGAAATCTTTAGAAATTCCGGTCAGCAAAGTTTATGGGGTAGCTACTTTTTATGCACAGTTTCATTTAAAACCCCGGGGGCGTAATATTGTAAGGGTATGCCTGGGTACTGCCTGTCATGTAAGAGGAGGGGCAAAGATTCTTGAAAAAATAGAAGAAGCATTAAAGATCAAGGATGGAGAAACAACTGAGGATTTGAAATTTACCATAGAATCAGTTGCTTGTATAGGAGCTTGCGGGCTGGCGCCGGTAATTATGGTTAACGATAATACCCATGGCAGGTTGACTCCTGATGTGGTCTCAAAAATTTTGGCCCAATACCAGTAGGGAGGTGTAGCAGTAAATGAAAAAGCGAGTATTAATTTGTGCTGGAACCGGATGTGTTTCCTCAGGTTCCATGAAGGTTACAGACAGCTTGATTAGCAGGGTAAAAGAGAAAGGCCTGGAAGACAGCCTGCAAGTGGTTGCAACAGGGTGCCATGGGTTCTGTGAGCAGGGTCCCATAGTTATTGTAGAGCCGGAAGATATCTTTTATTGCCGTGTCCAAGAAAAGGATCTGGATGAGATTGTAGAAAAAACTCTAATTGGCGGCGAGGTGGTAGACAGGCTGCTCTTTGAGGACCCCATAAGGAAAGAAAAAGCCAAAACATTTCATGAAGTGGACTTTTACAGCAAGCAGCAAAGGCTGGTTTTAAGGAACTGTGGACATATTAACCCTGAAAACATAGATGAATATCTTAACAAAGACGGATATGCTGCCCTTGGCAAAGTATTGGGCGGTATGGATAGAGAAGCAGTAATTGAAGAAGTCAAGAAATCCGGGTTGAGAGGTCGTGGGGGCGCAGGTTTCCCGACAGGCCTCAAATGGGAGTTTACTTATAAAGCTGAAAGTGAGAAGAAATATGTTGTTTGTAATGCAGACGAGGGTGATCCAGGCGCTTTCATGGATAGAAGCGTTTTGGAAGGTGATCCTCATGCTGTCATTGAAGGCATGCTCATCTGCGGTTATGCCATTGGGGCAGATGAAGGTTATGTATATGTCCGGGCCGAGTATCCCCTGGCCATCAAGCGCTTAAAGGTAGCTATACAGCAGGCTGAAGAAAGGGGTTATTTAGGACAGAATATTTTAGGCTCAGGTTTCAACTTCAAGTTAAAAATAAAAGCCGGGGCAGGCGCTTTTGTTTGTGGTGAGGAGACAGCCCTTTTAACTTCCATTGAAGGAAACAGAGGGATGCCCAGGGTGAGACCTCCCTTTCCTGCCGTCAAAGGGTTGTGGGGCAAACCTACCAACATTAACAATGTAGAAACCTTTGCCAATGTACCGGTTATTTTCAGAAATGGTGCAGAATGGTATGCAGGCATAGGCACAGAGAAAAGCAAGGGTACTAAAGTCTTTGCTGTGACAGGCAAGGTTAATAATACAGGTTTAGCCGAGGTTCCCATGGGAATCACCTTAAGAAAAATTATTTTTGACATTGCCGGCGGTATAAAGGGTGGAAAAGAATTTAAAGCCGTTCAGATTGGTGGGCCCTCAGGCGGGTGCTTGCCTGCAGAACTCCTTGATCTCCCTGTTGATTATGACTCTCTAACTCAGGCTGGGGCCATGATGGGTTCAGGCGGCCTTGTGGTTATGGATTCTTCCACATGTATGGTGGACCTGGCCAGGTTTTTCCTGAACTTTACCCAGAAGGAATCCTGCGGTAAATGTACTCCCTGCAGAGAGGGCACCAAGAGGATGCTGGAAATACTGATTCGCATTACAGAAGGAAAAGGGAAAGAAGAGGATATAGAAATTTTAAAGAGATTAGGTACTAATGTAAAGAAGACAGCCCTTTGCGGTTTGGGGCAGACAGCTCCTAATCCCATCTTGTCAACACTGAGATACTTTGAGCATGAATACCTGGTTCATATCAGAGACAAGAAATGTCCGGCAGGGGTTTGCAAGGAGTTAATCAGGTACAGGATTAATCAAGACCTGTGCAACGGCTGCACCGTGTGTGCCAAGAACTGCCCGGCGGGCGCCATCAGCGGCAGTTTAAAACAACCCCATACCATTGAACAGGATAAATGTACACGCTGTGGAGTTTGTATTACTAAATGCAAGAGGGGCGCCGTATATCTGGCATAATGAAAATATTAAAGGAGGACAGATGCAAAATGGCCAATGTTTCCATAACAATTGACGGAAGACAGGTTGAGGTCCCTGCCGGCATATCGGTTCTTGAAGCGGCATACATGGTAGGAATAAAAATTCCAGCCTTATGTTATGACAAAGAGTTAAGTAAGCCTGGAGCCTGTCGTATATGTGTGGTTTCCATTGAAGGAATGCGCAACCTTCCTGCTTCTTGTGTTACTGAAGTCAGGGAAGGTATGGTTATTTATACTTCTACCCCTGAGGTTGTAGAAGCCAGAAAAAGTGTTTTAGAGCTTTTGCTTTCAAATCACCCTCAAGATTGTATGACTTGTGAAAAGAGCGGGGAGTGTCTCCTCCAGGACTATGCTTATGAATATGGTGTTAAAGAAGGGCCATACAAGGGAGAAGTCCATGATTATAAGTTTGATGATACCAACCCTTTCATTTTCCGGGACAATAACAAGTGTATTTTATGCGGCAGATGTGTGAGAGTCTGTGAAGAGGTGGTCGGAAAAAGTATCTATGGTTGGGCTTTCAGGGGTTTTCAAACCAGTGTCGTGCCCACTCTAGGTAAAAACCTTGAGCACACGGATTGTGTTTTTTGCGGCAGCTGTGTTTCCGTATGTCCTGTGGGAGCATTGAGTGAAAAGGGTATGATGAAAAAAGCCCGCAAATGGGAGGTCAGCAAGGTCAGGACCATTTGTCCCTATTGTGGAACCGGCTGTACAATTGAACTTAATGTAAAAGACGGCGAGATTTTAGGGGTTACTTCCACTGAGGATGGGACCGTAAATGGTCGGGCGTTGTGTGTAAAGGGCAGGTTTGGATATCAGTTTATCCAGCATCCGGATAGACTAAAAACCCCCTTGATTAAAGAAAATGGGGGGTTTAGAGAAGCTGACTGGGATGAAGCAGTGAAGCTGGTTGCAGGCAAGCTCACAGGCATCAAAAGCAAATATGGAAGCGAAAGCTTTGCAGCTTTGACCTCGGCCAGGGTTACAAATGAGGATAATTACCTTGTCAGTAAATTTACACGGGCGGTGATGGGCACTAACAATATTGACCATTGTGCCCGTCTCTGACACTCCGCAACTGTCGCTGGTCTAGCGACTGCCTTTGGTAGCGGAGCAATGACAAATTCCATAGAAGAAATAGCAGATGCTGATTTTATTCTCGCTATAGGAACTAATACCACGGAGACTCACCCTATTATCAGCCTGAGGGTTAAAAAAGCTTTAAAGAGGGGAGCAAGCCTGGTTGTCATTGATCCCAGGAAGACTGAAATGGCTGATCTGGCAGGCAAGTACTTGCCCATAGCTTCCGGCAGCGACCTGGCCCTGTTAAATGCCATGGCACATGTGATCATTGAAGAGGGTTTGTATAATAAAGAGTTTGTGGAAGATAGAACCGAAGGTTTTGAAGAGCTCAAGGAAGGTCTGCAAAAGTATACCCCGGAATATGCACAGAGCATTTCAGGAATTCCAGCTGAATCAATCAAAGAAGTTGCCAGGGAGTATGCCCTTGCAGAAAAATCAACCATTCTTTATACAATGGGTATAACCCAGCATATCACAGGGACAGATAATGTTTTGGCAATTGCGAACCTGGCCCTTTTAACCGGTCAAATTGGCAGAAGATCTACAGGCGTCAACCCATTAAGGGGACAAAACAATGTTCAGGGCGCATGCGACATGGGAGGGCTTCCCAATGTATACCCGGCATATCAGAAGGTGGATGACCCTGAGGTTAAAGCCAAATTTGAAAAAGCCTGGGGGGCAGAGCTTAATTCCAAGCCAGGTCTAACACTGGGAGAAATGTTTAAAGGCGCTCTGACCGGGGATATTAAGGCCATGTATATTGTCGGTGAAAACCCGGTAATTAGTGATCCCGACAGCAGGCATGTTGTTGATGCTTTAAAAGAGCTGGAGTTTTTAGTTGTTCAGGATATTTTCCTCACTGAAACCGCCCAGTTGGCTGATGTTGTACTGCCTGCAGCCAGCTTTGCTGAAAAGGATGGAACCTTCACCAATACAGAAAGAAGGGTGCAGAAAGTTAATAAAGCCGTTGAGCCGGTTGGAGCAAGTAAACCGGACTGGCAGATTATCCAGGCTGTTGCCAACCAAATGGGATATCAAATGAACTATGCTTCCGCTGCTGAAATTATGGAAGAAATTTCCAAGATGGCGCCATCTTATGGCGGGATAAGCCACCAGAGACTTGCTGAGACAAAAACAGGCCTGCAGTGGCCGTGTCCAACTGCTGAGCATCCTGGAACACCTTACCTCCATGGTGAAAAATTTACCAGAGGAAAGGGTAAATTTTCCTTTGTGGAGTATTTGCCTCCAGCCGAACAAACTAATGAGGAGTATCCCCTTGTATTAACCACCGGCAGGAAGCTCTGGCATTACCATACAGGCACCATGACCAGGCGTTCTGAAGGCTTAGACTGGAAGCTGCCCGAGGAAAGAATAGAAATTAACCCCGTGGAAGCTGCCAAATACTGCATAAACAGCGGTGATAAGGTACGTATAGCTTCGAGGCGGGGCAGTATTGAAGCAGTGGCAGAAGTGACGGATAGGGTCCAGCCCGGCTTAATTTTTGGTTCCTTCCACTTCAAGGAGGCGGCTATTAATGAACTGACCAATCCGGCATACGATCCCAAGGCAAAGATTCCTGAATTGAAAGTGTGCGCTGTGAAAATAGAAAAGATGTCATAAACATACAGGGGCCTTACCCTCTTTGAAAAGGTAAGGCCCTATCTTAAACCAACAGCTCTTTTAGAGCCGTTAGATTAGCATAGACAGCCTGCTTTCCAAGCTCTATCAGCTGTCCAATTTTTTGAACTTCCCAAAAGTTGACCTGACCTGTATCAGGTTCAATAATCAGATGAGCATAAGTTGATAATATTCTCTTTGTCAGCCTTTGTCCCATGATGCTGATGGTTTGCATGATGATTTGGGGAGCTGTATCCACCTTGTCGGAAACTCCAAAACCCAGGTTAATCCCAACTATATATTTTGCTCCTAGGATTTTAAGCACATCTACAGGAACATGACTTACCAGAGACCCATCAACCAAAGTATGCTTTCCAATCCTTTTGGGAGCAAATATACCTGGAATGGCGATGCTTGCCCTTACTGCTTCCCAGGGTTTTGCGTCATGGTAGAAAATGAAGTCATTAGTTGGTGGTGCAGCCAGGTCTGAGCTGGTGTAGATTATTCCCTGCCCGGTATTAATATCAGTTGTCATGACAGCCAGCTTAGGGGATAACTGGTTAAAACTCTTGCCTCTGGTTAAGGTTCGCAAAGCAAATTCTATATAGTCTGCTTTAATTAATCCGGCAGGAATTTTTATGCCCAGTGTCGAAGTAACCTTAGAATTGATACTATCTTCATATTGAGATACTAATGAAACCATGTTGCCTGGAGCAATGCCGGAACAAAATAACAGACCTACCAGCGAACCGGCGCTGCTTCCCGCAATTACATCAGGATAAAGGTTGTTCTCAAGTAATCCCTGTAGTATGCCTATGTGGACAGCGCCCCTGATGCCGCCGCCGCTCAGAGCTAGACCGAAGTACACAATTATCACATCCTTTATGCTAATGTATGTTATACTAAGCATATTGGTTACAATAATAAATAATTCTCCGAGTCATTAAGTCTAAGGTTTTAAGACTACGACTTATGACCTGTAGGTATTAAGGGAAACCTTAATGCCTCCCGTAATTGGAAAGGAGGGCGCCCATAATACACCTTTCCTTTCCAGGTGTATTTTTTATTTCAGTGATTCGCAGTGAATCGAGGTGAATCGAGGGACGGTTCTTTGAATCAAAAAAGTGAATCGCGGAACCGTCCCCCGAATCGTGCAGGTGTATTTTTTATTTCAGTGATTCGCAGTGAATCGAGTGAATCGAGGGACGGTTCTTTGAATCAAAAAAGTGAATCGCGGAACCGTCCCCCGAATCCCGAATCGGGAAGTTGTATCACATGAAGGGAGGGGTTAAATTGACTGCAAAGCTGGAAGTGATTAAAAATAAGCTGTTGGACAAGTCTAAGGACGGAAAAATCACCTGCGCCCAGGCCCGCAGCTTGGCTGAAGAGTTGGGCATTGAATATGATGAGGTGGGTAAAGCTGCAGATGAATTGAAGATTAAGATTTATCAATGTCAGTTAGGGTGTTTTTAGATAGGAGATGTGCCATGTTTAACGTTTTGACTATAGAGGAAGCCATAAAAGCTATTAAAGAAAACTTAAATATATCCTGGGAGAAAGAAGAGGTAGATCTCTTTTCTGCCCTTGGTAGAGTTTTGGCAGAAGATATCTATGGGCAGGAATATATTCCAGGTTTTACCAGGTCCACCATGGATGGTTTTGCTGTCATTGCAGCAGATACTTTTGGGGCCTCTCCTTCACAGCCCGCATATCTTAGAGTGGTAGGAGAAGTTAAAATGGGTGAGGAACCGGCCGTTTCCTTAAGCAGCGAGGAAACCATGAAGGTCTGGACAGGTGGGGCGCTGCCTACAGGAAGCGATGCAGTGGTAATGCTTGAGCAGACTGAATGGTTTGACGATGAGACCATTGCCGTCTTAAAACCTGTTGCCCCCGGTGAAAATGTAATATTTAAAGGAGAAGATGTAAAACCCGGATTAAAGGTAGGCGCCCAAAATAGTGTGATCAGACCTCAGGATTTGGGTATCTTCGCAGGTTTGGGCATTAACAGGATACCAGTTTGGCAAAGGAAAAAGGTAGGTATTATCAGCACAGGCAATGAAGTTGTTGAGCCTTCTGTAAAGGAGTTGCTGCCGGGAAAAATTAGGGATATGAATTCCTATACCTTATATGGGTTGATTCAGCAGGCAGGGGGAGAAGCAACGGTATATGGCATAGTGCAGGACAGTTTTCCAGCCATTAGGGACGCAGTTGAAAAGGCCCTCAGGGAAAACCAGATAGTGGTGCTTTCAGGTGGAAGTTCTGTGGGAGCCAAGGACTTGACAGCCAGAGTGCTGGAAGATCTACAGGGCTTTAAATTCTTGTTTCACGGCATATCTATTAAACCCGGCAAGCCAACTCTGGCAGCAGTCAAGGATAATAAATTGGTGGCGGGGTTGCCTGGTCATCCTGTTTCTGCCATGGTGGTCTTTGACGTGATAGTTGCCCCGTTCCTTTTGCCTGCAGTGATTAAAAGGGTAAAGCATAAGGCCGTAATAACGGCTAATGTGGCATCTTCTCCCGGTCGGCAGGATTTTATAAGGGTTAAATTGTATGAAGAAGAGGGCATCCTAAAAGCGGAGCCCATACTTGGCAAATCTGGTTTAATTTCCACTATGGTAGCAAGTGATGGGTTTGTGACCATTCCTTTAATTAAAGAGGGAATTGCCGCAGGCGAAACAGTTGAAGTAGAGCTGTTAGGGGGCAGGTATTAAAAGATGGGTACGAGAAAAGTATATTTGGAAAATAAACCTTGGCAGGAGGCGCTTGCAGACTTTCTTGCCGCCTTAGAGCCAGAAGGATTTTTTGTTATAGAAGACGAGGAAATAAAAGCAGACAACAGTCTGGGGAGAATAACATCTGTACCGGTCACAGCAAGGATGTCTTCACCTCATTACAGGGCATCGGCCATGGATGGAATTGCGGTAAATTCCGCAAAAACCTTTGGTGCGGCTGAAACTAACCCCATACTGCTGGAGGTAGGCGTAGATGCAGTTGTGGTGGATACAGGAGATCCCATACCAGACGGCTTCGATGCGGTAATCATGATTGAGCAGGTTAATTTTTTAGAGGGCAATAAGGCCCGGATTATTGCTCCTGCAGTACCCTGGCAGCATGTGCGGGCAATAGGAGAAGATGTGATAAAAAAGGAAATGATTTTACCTTCCAACCACCTTATAGGGCCTTATGATATTGGCGCCATGACAGCAGCCGGTGTGGAAAAGGTCATGGTGAAGGTAAAACCCAGGGTTGCCATACTTCCCACAGGAGATGAACTTGTTTCTCCTGGTGAGGAAATAAAACCTGGAGGCATTGTCGAGTATAACAGCAAGGTTATGGCCGGATTAACTTATGAGTGGCATGGAGAACCTGTAATATATCCTATCATCAAGGACCGTTTTGAAGAGATTAAAAGCTCAGTCCTAAAAGCTTTACAGGAGAACCATATGGTAGTTATTAATGCCGGTTCATCTGCAGGCCGTGATGACTATACCTCAGCTGTAATTGACCAATTGGGAATGGTTTGTACTCATGGAGTTGCCATTAAGCCCGGCAAGCCTGTAATTTTAGGCATTGTTCATGGCAAACCAGTAATCGGCATACCTGGTTACCCTGTTTCGTCAGCTTTAACCTATGAGATGTTCGTAAAGTCTTTAATCTATAAAAAGCTGGGCAGGCTGTTTGCCGAAAGGCCCAAGCTTGAGGTATCGGTGGCCAAGCCCCTTTATTCCACCTTAGGGCTTGAAGAAATGATCAGGGTTAAAATCGGAAAGGTTGACAATAAATTTGTGGCAGCGCCTTTGGAAAGAGGGGCAGGAGTGATGATGTCCCTGGTCAGGGCAGATGGTATTGTAAAGGTTCCCAGGTTATCTGAAGGCATTGAAATCGGCGTTGCCCTGGAAGCAGACTTGTTAAAGCCCCTAAAGCAAATTGAAAAAGCTGTGCTCATTTGTGGGAGTCATGATCTGACCCTTGATGTGATAAACGATTTGCTGCACAGGGCAGGAGGAGGTTATTCTCTTTCATCAAGTCATGTGGGAAGTCTGGGAGGCATCTCAGCCTTAAAAAGGAAAGAAGCACACTGTGCTGGAATGCATTTGCTGGATACCAAAACTGGAGAGTACAATATTCCCTATGTTGAAAAACACCTGGCAGGTGAAGAACTGCTTTTAGTAAACCTGGTTTACCGTCAGCAAGGATTAATGGTTGCTCGTGGCAACCCTCAAAATATTAACAGTATTGAGTCATTAATGATACCTGACATCAGGTTTATCAACCGGCAAAAGGGGGCCGGTACAAGGATACTCTTTGATTTTCTCCTGGAAAAGGCAGGAATTCAAGGCAAGGATGTTGCAGGATACCAGAAAGAAGAGTATAATCATTTAGCTGTGGCTGCAGCTGTTGCAGAAGGTGTTGTTGACGTTGGCATGGGGATAATGGCTGCTGCTCAGGCCATGGATTTAGATTTTATTCCCTTAATAGAAGAAAGATATGACATTTGTATCCCGAAGGCATATATGGAAGATGAAAGGATTAGACAACTCCTTGGTGTTATAAGCAGCATGCAATTTAAGCGGGAAGTAGAAAAGCTCGGGGGATACAGGACTGATCGAACAGGAGAAATTGTTTGGTCTAATTTCCGGATAGAGGAGGAAGCGCAATGGAGGACAGATTTGCCAGAAATATAGATTACCTGCGCTTAAGCGTTACTGACAGATGCAATCTGCGCTGCTTATACTGCATGCCGGAAGAGGGCGTGGACTTGAAAAAACATGAAGAGATATTAACCCTGGAAGAGCTCAGGCTTATAGTATCATGTGCAGTCCAGGTCGGCATAAGAAATGTCAGGTTGACAGGTGGGGAACCCTTGGTTCGTAAGGGGATTGTAAACTTGGTCGCCATGATCAGGGAAATGCCTGAAATAGAGGATCTGTCCTTAACTACCAATGGAATATTATTGGGGAAAATGGCCCAGTCCCTTAAAGAAGCAGGACTGGATAGAATTAATATATCCATGGATACCCTGGATGAAGACAAGTTTAAATATATAACAAGGGGCGGCGACTTGAAGCTTGTTCTGGAAGGAATTGAAGAATCTTTGGCCCTTGGGCTGGAACCTATTAAAATAAACTGTGTGCTGGTAGAAGGGTTCAATGATATGGAGGTTCATAAGTTCATCATGTTAGCCGAAAACAAACCGCTGCATATCAGGTTTATTGAATTGATGCCCATTGGGCAAGGGCAGAAAAACCAGGAAGGCTATTTGCCTTTAGAACCCCTTAAGAACAGCTTAATCGAGACTTATGGCTTGACCCCTGACAACAGTATTAAAACCAGAGGTCCTGCAGAGCATTTTCTTTTACCAGGAGGACTAGGCACAATTGGCTTTATTGGAGCTGTTAGCAACCATTTCTGCCATAGGTGCAACAGGTTGAGGGTTACTGCAGACGGAAAAATCAAACCTTGTTTGGACAGCAATTCAGAATTAGACCTGATCAGCACTATCAGAAATAATGGTACAATTGAACAGATTAAAGCTATTTTTTTAGATGCTATAACCTCTAAACCAAAGGGTCACAACATGAAAATGTGGGGAGAATGCAATAGCAGGCTCATGTCTCAGATTGGAGGGTAATATAATATATGGAGTTAACCCATTTTGATGGCGCTGGAAATGCCCATATGGTTGATGTTTCTGCCAAGGAAACCACCCACCGGGTAGCAGTTGCCGAGGGCAAAGTTATTATGAAAGGCGAGACCCTTAGACTTATCAAACAGGAAAAAATGAGCAAGGGAGACGTCCTTGGAGTGGCAAGGGTTGCCGGTATCATGGCAGCAAAAAAGACCTGGCAGTTAATACCAATGTGCCATCCAATTATGATAACAAAGTGTGGGATAGAGTTTGAAGTATTGGATGACGACAATACCATCAGGATCATTTCCACGGTAAAAACTTCAGGAGTAACAGGTGTGGAAATGGAGGCCTTGACGGCAGTTTCTGTTGCAGCATTGACTATCTATGATATGTGTAAAGCTGTTGATAAAGGTATCACCATTGAAAACATATGCCTCCTGGAAAAAAGCGGCGGCAAAAGTGGAGTATACCGTAAGACGGAGGTGGAGTGAGATGGCCAAGGTAATTGCAGTTTGTATTTCAGAGAAAAAAGGGCAGAGGAAAAAGAATGTAGGGCAAGGATTATTATTAGAGGGCCGGGGACTGGCCAAGGATGGGCATGCTGGAGACTGGCACCGCCAGGTCAGTTTATTGGCAATGGAAAGTATTGAGAAGATGCAGCATATGGGATTAGATGTGGGACCTGGGGATTTTGCTGAAAACATTACAACCCAAGGCATAAACCTGCTGGAGCTTCCGGTAGGGACCAGGTTTAAAATGGGTAAGGAGGCTGTATTAAGGGTCACCCAGATAGGCAAGGAATGCCACACACGCTGTGCTATCTACTACCAGGCAGGGGATTGTGTCATGCCTAAAGAGGGTATCTTTGCAGAAGTATTAAAGGGTGGGGAAGTAAAGGTTGATGATGAAATAAAGGTATTACCCGGTTATACCTTTGGTATTGTCACAGCAAGCGATAAGGGTGCTTGTGGTGAAAGAGAGGACAAAAGCGGCCAGGTGATCAAGGATAAGCTCAAGTATCTGGCAGATATCAAGGATTATCAAATAGTGCCCGATAAGTGGCAGGATTTAGAAAAGGCTATGCTCAGACAAGCAGATGATTTAAAGGTTGATCTGATACTTACTACTGGTGGAACCGGTTTCAGTCCCAGGGATATTACTCCGGAAGTTACACTATCAATAGTGGATAGGCAGGCTCCAGGAATTCCTGAAGCCATGCGGGCAGCCAGTTATAAGGTCACTCCCAAAGCCATGCTCTCCAGGGCAGCGGCAGGAATTAGAAAAGGCACTTTAATAATTAACCTTCCTGGAAGTCCCAGGGCTGTGGAGGAATGTTTGGATATAATCCTTCCTGTTTTAGACCATGCCCTGGAAATCTTAACAGGCAGGGGCGGGGAGTGTGCACGCCAAACCTGAGGGAGGAACCCCCATGGAATTTATTGTTAAAGAGTTGGAAGAAGCCCAGGAATTGCTTTTAAATCAAATATCAGAACCTTCATTTGAATCTGTCAATCTTATTGAGAGTGCAGGTAGAATAGCGGCCCAGGATATATTTGCAGGAATTAATGTCCCTTCCTTTAGAAGGTCACCCCTTGATGGGTATGCTTTAAGGTCAGAGGATACAAGGGGAGCAAATCCTAAGAGTCCGGTATTCATAAAAGTCATTGATGAAGTCCGTGCAGGTGATACCAGAGAAGGCTTGTCCCTGCCTTGTGGGTCTGCGGTAAAAATTATGACCGGCGCTCCCATGCCTCTTAATGCTGACACAGTAATCAAAAAGGAAGATGTGCGGGTTATTGACCCTTCAACAATAGAAGTTGCCATGCAGCTTTTTCCCGGGTTAAATGTCATTGAAGAGGGCGCTGATATCCGTGCCTCTGAAAAAATTGTATCTGCCGGGGAACAGCTAACCCCTTACCATATAGGTGCGTTGGCTGCCGGCGGAATAGCAGAGGTGCAGGTTTATAAGGTTCCCAGGATAGCTGTCATAAGCAGCGGTGAAGAAGTAAGATCTCCAGGCCAACCCCTTAGTTATGGGCAGATCTACAACAGTAACCTTTATGCCCTGGTAGCTTTAATTAACGGTTTAGGTGCAGAAGGTTATGGTCTGGGCTGCGTTACTGATAAGGAGGAGGACATTGCCCAGGCTATCCAGGATGCCCTTGCCGGCTATGACCTTGTTATAACCACTGGGGGAGTGTCAGTTGGAGATTATGACCTGATGTTAAAGGCCATACAAAATATTAAGGCTTCAGTTCTTTTTTCCAGAATTAAAATGAAACCAGGAACACCTACAACCGCCGCCGTAAAGGATGGTAAATTGATTATTTGTCTTTCCGGGAATCCTGCTGCAGCCTTAATAGGCTTTGAACTCTTGGTGAAAAAATTGATTAAAAAGATGAGGAGGGAAACGTCCACAAGCCTGCCTGTGATTATCGGTAAACTCCTTGACGGTTTTGATAAAAAAAGTCCCCAAAGAAGGTTTTTGCGAGTTAAATTAGCTTATGAAGAAAAAACGGGCTGGGCAGCAAGGCAAACCGGCAGTCAGGATTCAAGTGTGCTCAAATCCATGATTGGCTGCAATGCTTTAGTAGATATTCCTGCGGGTTCAGGAACAATAGCTCCTGGAGCAGATGTAAAAATATTACCTTTATTCGAGCTTCCCTAGCTTGCTGCACCATGGACAGTTTTTGGCTTCGCCGGCTGAGTCTGTCCAATAGCTTTCTCCACATAACTCACACTGCTTGAGCAGGCCGGACATCAAAATTTGTGGTTCAGCAGATAAAAAGTCTTGTAAGCGAATACTTTTATCAAAATTCAGGCCTTGTAAAATGCATACATCTTTGCAGATACCGCATTCTGTGCAAAGATGAGGTATAAATGCAAGGCTTTTTTGGTTGTTTGTTTTAATAATTTTTAGAGCCCCTGTGGGGCATAGTTTGCTGCATACATCACAAAACATGCATTTAGTGGACGACAATCCCCTATAAGGCAGCAGCCGGGAAAGATTATCTGGTGGGTGTTCCCGGAGGCTTTCCAGCAGATATTGTTTCTTCTGCGGCAGTTCTTTTGCCATGTCTTGTGTTTTTGGGGGATCTGTTCCCTTTAATGCTTTGTATAAAAGCTGCCTGGGTAATTCTTTAGAACCAGAAAAAATTGATCTAAAAAACTCCCTGCGTCTGGCCTGGTATTGTGAATGTTCACTGCCAGGCTTATTCTCCTGCAGAAATTCTTCCAGGCTTGTAAGAATCCTTAAAGATTTCAAGAAGTTATTGTTTGAAATTGATTGATAACATGCCAGCTGTTCTTTTACGGAGTCCACTCGAAAATTGAGACAGTTTTCGCAGAATCCAGGCGGAATGAAAAGGAAAATATCCTGCTTGGATAAAACCATTAGTTTAATGATTAGCTCCGGGAACAGTTGAGCAAAACAGTTGACCTTTGTTATATTGCCTTTATTTACCTTTAATTTTTCCATAACAGGAGAGCAGGCAAGAATTAATCTTCCTCTGCCGGCACCTTCGAGAAGCACCTCTTCTTCCAGCTTGAAAACATGGTTAGGACATGCGCTAACGCACTTGCCGCAGTAACAGCATTTTCCCACTTCCAAGTTGTCGTCTCCAAAACCAATAGACCCTAATGGACAGGCTTCTATACATTTTTTACATGCAGAACGTGGGGTAATGAGACGACTGCACAGGTGTTCTCTTATTTTAAGGGGCGACAAGCTTGCAAATAGAGAACTTAAAAGTTCAAAGTCCATATTCATTAGCTCCCCTATCTTTTATTGTTTAGATGTTTAGACTTTCGGGTTATTTAACATGTCAATGAAATTTAAAACTAGTTTGAGTTTTTCAGGTTCCAAGGTACAGGTAGAAGCAAGGATAGTCTGCACCTGCGGCTGAAATAACAATTCTCGCAATTCCGGACTTAGGGCGCCTATTATTTCTTCTACTTCTTCCTGTTCTAAAATTAACGAACATACCGAGATACCCAGGGCGCTGCAAATTTTTTCGATGGTCTTCAAAGATGCATGGACTTTCCCTGTTTCAAGCTGCCCAATAAGCCCAGGAGAAAGTCCTGCTTTCATGGCCAGGTCCTTTTGGCTCATGCCCCTGAGTTGACGGGCTCTTTTTAGTTTTTCAATTACCAGCATATTTTTTCTCTTGTTTCCAATGAACAGGCTTAATGGGACTTCAAAGACGTCAGCTATTTGCCTCAAAGCGCTTAAAGACGGAATGGACTCATTTCTTTCAAGTTCACTTAAGTAAGTAGTTGAAAGGTGAGTCAATGTGCCCAGCTGGGCAAGGCTAAGGCCTTTACTTTCCCTTAAAGCCCTTATTTTATCCCCCATATATACAGTGACTTCACTCTGCAAGCAATCTTTAATAAACTCATCTTCAGTTATATTAAACAAAGATATAATTTTTTCAGCAAGTTTATCTGATACTTTCTTCTTACCTGTCTCAATTTTTTCTAAATGGCCTACAGGCATATTTAGTTTGTCTGCCAACTCTTCTCGAGAGAGGTTATTTTTTTTGCGCAGTTCAAGAATCTTTTCTCCTAAAATCATTAAATATGCCTTCCTTCTATTTTGTATTTGTTAACATTATACCATTGTAGAATTGGATTGAAATAAGACATGTGATCCATTAGATAATTTATTTTCACTTGAAATAATAAAACTTAGTATAAGCAAAATTTAACAAAGATTATTAATTAATGCACATGATTTGCAGATGATGTATATCTTCAACAGACATGGGTTGTGTAATTATATCATAACTTAGAAAAAGCGTAAATATAATTTGGGCGCTTAATATATCGCTGAAAATAGAATGTTAAATAAAATGCTATGAGCGAAATTTAGTTTTGGCATAAAAATAATAATATAGCATAATAAATTTTTATACTTAGTTAAAGAGGAATAAATAAGAATTCGTGGAATAAGAAACATATATTAGCTATATAAATAGAGTAAATACATGTACATCTGTGGATAGCAGCTATCATTATGTAAACTTAGTAACAACGAAATATGTATTGCTAAAAAATAATAATAATATTGGCGAAATAATTAAAAAGTATAACCCAGCAAAATAATGGCAAGTTGTTAAGCTGAGCTCCAAGGGTAAGCAGTCATCAATAATGAAGCAATACTTAGTATGAATAAAAATATAGCTTTTGTTTTAGCGTAAATTGATATGTTTAGATGACGATTTTATAAATTAAGTCTATGCTGCAAAGTGAGTAGCGTTTGATGTGATGCTATAGTATGAGCGTAATAATTGTATTTATAGAGAAAGGGGCGATGGTTTTGAAAAAGACCTTACTTCCATTGACAGTGGCTTTAATTATTCTCACCCTTTTGGGACTTCTTGTCGGATGTGGAGGGCAAATAACGTCAAGAGCCCCTGCCACTGTACTAAAGGCTGAGCAGCAGCAGGAAGTTGACTGGTTTGATGATCTGGTAAAAGTGTCTGAAGAGTTCATAAAAAAGGGACTGCAGGTTATGCAGCCATGGGAAGCATACGAAAGTCTGGTCTTAAAGCCTGACCCAGGTTATTACATAATAGACCTGAGGTCAAGACTTGACTTCATGAAAGGCAGTATCCTGGGGGCAGTGAACATACCTTATGAGACTTCGTGGCAGGATGAACAGATCATGAAAATTCCTGTGGACAAAAAGATTGTGTTGGTGTGCGAAGATGGCGCCAAGTCAGCGCAAACAGCTGTAATGCTAGGCATGAAAGGTTATGATGTTACGATTTTGCTTTATGGTATGGCTGGCTGGAATCCTCCTAAGGTTGAGGACTGTCCTGTAATAAACAACGAAATAGAAACTTCGGAAACACTGGCTGTTAATAAGTATCCTTTACCCTCAATTACTACTGGGAATATGAATGCAGGATTGGATGGCGTCCTGACGGCTCAAAACCAAAAAATTTTCTCTGCAGGTACAGATGGTTATATTGCCGTTGAAGAACTCCAGGGCTCTTTGTCTGGAGAAGGAGAAGCAAAATACTTTTTGGTAGACCTTCGCAGGAGCGAACATTATTTAAAGGGGCACATACCCGGTGCAATTAATATCCCTTATGAAGAAATTCTTCAAACTGCAAATTTGGAAAAACTGCCTGCAGGCATGCCGGATACAAAAATTGTCCTGGTATGCTATACAGGGTTTAAGGCTAATCAAGCTGCCAGGATCTTAAACCAGCTTGGCTACCAGGCGGTGCCCTTGCAATTGGGTATGAGCGGATGGACTAAAGACAAAGAAGTAATAGGCATACTTCCTGAAGAATGCTATTGGAGGTCATGCTATGGTGATGCAAGCCAAGAAGGTGTGTCTTCTACCAGCTGCAGCAAGGGGTATCCAACCATAGTGACTAGACTGCAAAATCTGGGAGGCGGCGGCTGAAGTTAAAATTTTAACCCTGGTTCAGGGTTTTGCACTTTAAAAAAAATGAGCAAGCGCTTGGACTTAATGCTTAAGTCAAGGGGGAGATAGAAAATGCAAAAGATAACCCGGAGGACTTTTCTGAAGGGCGCGGCCGCTGCAGGGGCAGTGGGGGCAATACCAGTTTATGTGGGTTTTAATCAATTCGTCCAAATGGCGGAAAAATCAGAGATCACCATTAAACCCACGCTGTGTAATGGCTGTACAAATATGTGCGGCATGTTTGTCTACTTAAAAAACGGCAGGGTATGGAAGGCAGAAGGTCATCCTATCCACCTAAAGAGCAGGGGTAAATTATGTGCAAGAGGGCATGGCATGGTTGCTGATGTTTACAACCCCGATAGAGTGCCCGGTCCCATGAAACGTGTCGGTGAAATGAAATTTGAACCGATTACCTGGGAACAGGCTTTTGAAGAGATCGGAGAAAAGCTGAAAAATATTGTAGATAATTATACCGGCAATGCAGTGGTGTGGATGGAACACGGGGTGCGCGGCAAGCGCTATGCTGACATTCTCTTGGATTTCATCGGGTCGCCTAACTATATAACGCATTATGCAACCTGTTTTACATCCAAAACCAATGTCTGGGCCAATATGGTCGGGGATAATCTCTATGGTGATCATGAAAATTCCAAATATATGCTTTTTGTGGGGCGAAACTTTGCAGGAGGCATTATTCCCAATGGCATGAACAAGGTATTAAAAGCCAAGGAAAAGGGAGCAAAACTTGTAGTTGTTGACCCGAGGTATTGCGAATTGGCAATAGTTGCTGATGAATGGGTACCTATTAGGCCGGGTACTGATTTAGCCTTCTTTTTAGCGTTGGCTCATGTGTTAATTGCAGAAAATCTTTACAGCAGGTCCTTTGTCAGAAGCTATGTAGAAGGTTTTGATGAATTCTGGAACGCTAACAGAAACTGTACTCCTGAGTGGGCTGAGGAGATTACCGGCATTCCGGCAGATAAAACCAGGCAAATTGCCAGGGAAATGGCCGGCGCTGCCCCTGAGAGTTTTTTGGAAACGGGCTATCACGGCTTAAACGCTCATTACCGCAACAGCGTACAGCAGGCCCAGATGAATGTCATAATCAATGCGCTCCTGGGCAACATGTTTAAAAAAGGAGGCCTGCTGCCCGCCGCTGAGTTAAAACTTGGATCTCTGGATCTGGTAGCGCCCCCGGCCAAGACAAAAGGTCCCCGGGTGGATGGAGCTGGGGTTGAAGGCAAATATCCTACGGTAGAACCGAGCAGGGGCATACCTCAACTGGTTCCACAGCTTGTAGAAGAAGGAAAAGTCAAGGCCCTTTTTATCTACCATTACAATCCTTTGAGAACAGGGCCGGACCCTGAGTACCAGAAGAAAATGAAAAATGCGGAACTGGTTGTGTCCATTCCCACCGACTGGAATGAAACATCACTTCATACTGCCCATTATATATTGCCTGAGAGTTATTTCTTGGAAAGAACCGAACTCCCCGTATCTACAGGAGGTAATATTACCCACGAGCATCCCCAGGTTGCCTGGCGTCAGCAGGTTATAGAGCCGGTTCACAACGCCAAGCCGCTGCTGGAGATACTCCAGGGCATTGCGGCGAAAATAGGTGCACGCAGGTACTTTGATTTCACAGTGGAGCAGCAGGTTAAAGCCATGATTAAGCCATTGGGCATAACCGTGGAGAGGCTTGCTAAAGCAGGCTGCCTGGAATTTCCCGCCGCTGTTGAAGAAGGATTTCCCTTGTTTAATGGCAAGCCCAATCTGAAGACTCCCTCAGGCAAAGTGGAATTTTCAGTGGGCAATTACAAGGTTAACGGTTTTAGCGGAGTGCCCAGGTGGATACCCCCACAGGTCATGCCGCAAGGCGATGATGAGTTCAGGTTAATCCATGGCAAGCAGCCGTGGCATTCCCACCATATTACCTGCAACAATCCATATCTCATGGCTATTACCCAGGCTTACAATGGCACATGGATGTGGATAAACAGTGACAGGGCCAAAAAACTGGGTATTAAAAACGGCGACATGGTAACTGTAGAATCTTCTAAAGCAAAAAAACAAATCAATGTAAGGGTAACGGAACTGCTCCATCCTGATTGCGTATGGATTCCCTCCGCATATGGGGGTTTTTCTGAAAAGGCCAGGACTGCTTATGGTGTTGGCATTAATTATAATGATTTTATACCTGCCATGGTGGAGCCCATTGCGGGCAGTGTCATGGGGCAGGAAGTCATAGTAAAGGTCAAAAAGGGGAGGGTATAAATGGCCAATTATGTAATGCTCATTGATGCATCCCGCTGTACCGGTTGTTCTGCTTGCAGGGTTGCTTGTCAAATGCAGTGGCAGCTAAAGCCAGACATGGCTTTTAACTGGCTGGAGCACAGGGAATATGGCGAATTTCCCCATGCAAAATTAGCAATAACCCCAGTGCAGTGCCAGCACTGTGATAATGCTCCCTGCCAGAAGGTATGTCCTACCAGGGCCACATATAAGCGTTCTGATGGAATCGTTTTAATTGATCATAAAAAGTGTATAGGGTGCAAGTACTGCATGCTGGCCTGTCCTTATGAAGCTCGCACCATGGATAATGAAAAGCATGTGCCTGAAAAGTGCAAGTTTTGTGCCGGTTTTGTAGAAAAGGGTGAGGTGCCTGCATGTGTAAGTACTTGCATGAATGAAGTGAGGTTGTTTGGGGATTTGGATGATCCCAACAGTAAAATCAACCGTGTAATGGCTGCAAATAATGTGTACCAGCTAATGCCCGAAAAGGGTACAAAACCACGGATTTATTATCTCAAGAGGTGAGGGGGATGCAAATGCCAGGTTTTTTTGCTGATAAAAAGAGTATCGCAATGCTTGCAATGGTCATATTTGGCGCCATAGGGGCAGCTGCTATCTTAATCTTTGGAGAAGGGGTCATGGGGACCAGTGACAAGGTACCCTGGGGTGCGCTCATAGCTGTGTATTTGTTCTTCGCAGCTTCAAGTGTTGGCCTCACGATCATGTCATCGCTCTGGTATGTTTTTAAGATTCCTGTCTTTGAACAGATTTGCAAGAGAGCGCTTTCTTGGGCCATTATTTCCATTGTGCTGGGTTTTGTGGCAATTGGTCTTGAGTTGGGGAATCCTTTAAATATGTTCTGGTTGGTTTTTTCTCCCAACCTAAATTCTGCAATCTGGTGGATGGGAATGCTATACACAATCTACCTTGGCCTAAGAATAGCAACGGTGTATAACTTATGCCTGCAAAAGGATGAGAGGGTCATCTTTTTTGGCAGGTTAACTCTTGTGGCAGGGATTGCGGCAGTGAGCAATTTAGGGGCTGTTTTTGGATATCTTCACGCGCGGCCTTTTTGGCAGGGGCCATTCATGTCCGTGCATTTTCTGCTAATAGCTTTTTTGTCTGGGACAGCTATTCTCGCCGCGGCCTTTTATCTGGTTGAGAAAAAGCAAGGGGTTTCCCAGTCAGTTCTGCTCAATAAATTAGGAAAAATCCATGCAACAACATTGGTCATAATCCTTTTTATAACCTTTTGGAGGATAATTTCTAATTTATATGGTCAAGTTCCAGGCAAATATGAAGCGGTGAAGGCTTTAGTTGCCGGGCCGTTAGCTGCAAATTTTTGGCTCTTTGAGGTGGGCATTGGTTTGATCGCACCAATAATACTTTTGGTGACTGCCAGCAGCCATGCTTCTGGGCGTATCTTCAAAGCAGCTGTTCTTTCTCTAATTGGGATATTCTTTATGCACTACAACATGGTTATTGCCGGGCAATTGACACCCAATACTGCAGTTGGACCTGCTGGCATGCCATCTTACTATGCTTATTTTCCTTCATGGGCTGAAGCAGCTGTTTTAGTTGGTACAGTTGGAGGTGCCATAACAGCCGCCATGTGGGTTGAAAAAAGATTCTTTCAAGCAAAAGCTGATGCGCCTGCCAAGGGGGTGGCTGTTGATGTTTAGTATGACCTGAGGATAGTAGGCGCGTGCATTACATTTGGGGGGTGAAAAGATATGGTTCCCAGGGTTAACAAACAGGCCATGGCAGATATTCTTTTAATCCTTGCTGAATTTTATAAATATCCCGATGAAAATTTCTATCAAGAGCTTGTATCAGGCGCTCTTTGTTTGGAACTTCAACATTTGATGCAAGCTGTGGGGTTTGTATTGGAATGCCCCCTGGGGAACCTGGCAGTCGGTGGTTTAGAAGATCTTAAAATGGAATATGTTAAATCTTTCATTGGTACAGGTAGGCCGGCAGCTGTGCCTGTTGAGTCTGTTTATAAAGTATGGACAACTGACAAATCCGCAAAAATCAGTATAGCCGGCCAAAAGGGCTATTTAATGGGTGATTCTGCCTTGCACATGGCTTATCTGTTAAATTCCATGGGTTTTGAGGTGCCGGAAGAATTCAGGTCAATGCCGGATCATTTATGTCTCATGTTGGAATTATTGGCTTATATGATCAAGGATTGCAGTTCCCAGGATGTATGCTTGTATCTCCAGGAGCACTTCCATTGGCTGGAAGACTTTGAACAAAGATTAATTGAAATTGGCGGGTCGGAGTTTTACCTGCAGGCAACAAAACTTTTAAGGCAATGTGTAAAACGCACTGCTGAATTACTAACACAAACATAAAAACAAGACAGAGGGGGAGAAAAGCAATGAAAAAATTATTAGCGGTTTTGTTAGCGCTATTTTTAACAATGTCTATTTTGGCCGGCTGCGGGGGAAATAAGCAAGAAGCTGCGCAGCAGCCTGCCGCAAGCCAGGACAAACCGGCTGAAGGTGATTTTAAAGTTGAAGGGGAGAAAAAAGAAATAGTACCTGTTCCGCTGGATCCAAACCTGAGTTATGTGGATACAGAGTACATGATGAACTTGATGAAGGGCGAAAAGCCCACAAGTGCCGAGCGTTTTGCTTATGACCAGCCAATGCCGGAATGGAGTTTTGTCTTGGTAGATTCCAGGCCTGAGGTTCGTTATAATGAAGGACACATCAATGGTGCAGTGAATATTCCAGACAGCCAGTTTGAAGACTTTCCCTGCAGGCTTCCAGCTGAAAGGGACACCATGCTGATATTTTACTGCGGGGGGTTGGACTGCCCGCTGAGCGCCAACTCTGCCAGGAAAGCCGTTGAGCTTGGTTATACCAATGTTCATGTTTATCAAGAAGGAACACCCTTTTGGAAAGAAGCAGGAAATTATCTCGTTACTACACCTGAATATGTAGCAGGTCTAATAACCGAGGATCATGTAAACGATACAGCAAAAAAACCTTTTATTATAATTGATGCCAGGCCGTACAACTTGTATTTCAAAAGCCACATTCCCAATGCCATTCAAATGGATGACAATATCTTTGAAGAAAAATACTTAAAATCAATGCCTGCTGACAAAAGTACAGAAATCATAACTTACTGCGGTGGTTTCTTCTGCGGGAAAAGTCATTTCATAGCCAAGGTGCTGGTCGACAACGGATATACTAATGTCAAAGTCTTGGCGGGCGGTAATCCGGCCTGGAAGGATGCCGGATATCCCTTGTTTGGAGCTGAATCTTCAGGGGGAAGTTTTGATATTGCCGGGGGCAAGCCTAATCGCGGCTTAACCGCTGAAGAATGGAAGAAGAAACTGGAGGCAGGGGGCAAGGTTGTTGTCATAGATGTGCGTAATGATTCAGAAGCCGCAGGTGGTATGATTAAAGGTGCAATCCATATTCCTGACAGTGAAATTCATAAAGATCCCCAGGCTATAGCTTCTAAGCTTCCTGCAGACAAGGAAACTACCCTGCTGCTCCACTGTGCTGTAGGCGCCAGGTCAGCCGGTGTAGTTGAAAAGGTTGCTGCTTTAGGTTATCCAAACACTTTCTACCTGAACGCCAGGATAACCATTGATGCTGACGGAAATTACAGTTTTTAGGCAAACAAGTTGCGGCAAATAGTTGCTTTAGCTAATGACAGCACTGTGAAGCCAGGGGAAGTGATTATATTCCCCTGGTTTTATATTTGGCACAAAGTTCCTAATTTTTTGGTAGATATCATATGAACAATGTATAAACATGCCGTTTGATGGAAATATTTTAGTTAGTGAATACTAATTTGCATAATTATATCTAAGAAATGAAAATTTAGGGAAAAGCTAATTCTAGAGCGAGATTTGAGGGGTTATTTTTAAAAATTGCTGTAAAAACACTGATAATAAGTCAATTTAGTCGTTTTTAGGACTTGCACATAACCAACCCCTCTAATAATATAATTATTGAGTATTAGCACTCGCCGTTAATGAGTGCTAATAATAAACAAATTACAAGAAAACTTATAATTTAAAAGGAGGTATCATGTATGAAAATCAGACCATTGGGTGACAGGGTGGTCGTAAAGGTGCTGCCAAACGAAGAAACAACAAAGAGCGGTATCGTTATTCCAGATACTGCTAAAGAGAAGCCGCAAGAAGGAGAAGTTGTGGCTGTTGGTTCAGGTAAAGTTTTGGATAATGGTCAGCGTCTAGAAATGGAAGTTAAGGTTGGTGAACGCGTATTCTATTCCAAGTATTCAGGAAATGAAATCAAGATCAACGGTGAGGAATACTTGATTCTTAACGAAAGAGACATCCTTGGCATTGTTGAAAGATAACTTATATTGGTTGATCAGGTATTTAGCACATAATATGAAAGTTCCATTTTAATTTAAGGAGGGAATATAATGGCAAAGCAAATAGTTTTTAGAGAAGAAGCGCGTTACGCTTTGGAAAGAGGAGTTAATGCTTTAGCTGATGCTGTAAAAGTTACATTAGGACCTAAGGGTAGAAATGTAGTTCTTGACAAGAAGTTTGGATCCCCTACCATCACTAATGATGGTGTTACCATTGCAAGAGAAATTGAGCTTAAAGATCCCCTGGAAAATATGGGCGCCCAGTTGGTAAAAGAAGTTGCCACAAAAACCAACGATGTGGCCGGTGACGGAACCACAACTGCTACTCTTTTGGCCCAGGCAATCATCAGGGAAGGGTTGAAGAACGTTGCTGCCGGCGCTAATCCCATGATTTTAAAGAAAGGTATCCAAAAGGCTGCAGAGGTTGCTGTTGAAGAATTAAAGAAGCTTTCAAAGCCTATTGAAAGCAAAGAAGCCATTAGTCAGGTTGCATCTATTTCAGCTAACGATCCTGACATAGGAACTTTAATTGCCGATGCCATGGAAAAGGTGGGCAAGGACGGCGTCATTACAGTTGAAGAATCTCAAGGTATTGGAACTTCTCTTGATGTGGTTGAAGGTATGCAGTTTGACAGGGGCTATGTTTCAGCTTACATGGTAACAGATACTGAAAAGATGGAAGCAGTATTGGATGATCCATATATTTTGATCACCGACAAGAAAATTGCTGCAGTCGCCGAGATTCTGCCAATACTTGAAAAGGTTGTCCAGTCCGGCAAGCCGTTGTTGATTATAGCTGAAGATGTTGAAGGGGAAGCCCTTGCTACCATGGTTGTGAACAAAATTCGCGGTACATTTACCTGTGTAGCAGTTAAAGCGCCAGGCTTTGGTGATCGCCGCAAAGCAATGCTTCAAGATATCGCTATTTTAACAGGCGGCCAGGTTATTTCTGAGGAAGTCGGCATCAAGCTTGACAGCGCAACCATGGATATGCTTGGAAAAGCTCGCCAGGTCAAAGTTGGCAAGGAAGAAACTACCATCGTTGAGGGCAAAGGTTCCTCTGATGCCATTCAAAAGAGAATTGCCCAGATTAAGAGGCAGTATGAAGAAAGCACATCTGAATTCGACAAGGAAAAACTGCAGGAGAGATTGGCTAAATTGGCCGGTGGTGTTGCTGTAATCCAAGTGGGAGCTGCAACTGAAACAGAAATGAAAGAGAAAAAGCATAGAATTGAAGATGCTCTAGCAGCAACAAGGGCTGCAGTAGAAGAAGGTATTGTAGCAGGCGGTGGAGTGGCGCTGCTGAATGTAATGCCCTCACTAGCAGGTATTGAGGCTTCCGGAGATGAAGCAACCGGTATAGCTCTTGTTAAAAAAGCCCTGGAAGAACCCTTGAAGCAGATTGCTTTCAATGCAGGGGCTGAAGGTTCTGTGGTTGTTGAAAAGGTCAAGGAAATGGAAAAGGGCATTGGTTTCAATGCTTTAACCGGCGAGTACGAAGACATGATCGCTGCAGGAATTGTTGACCCGGCCAAGGTGACCAGGTCTGCGCTGCAAAATGCCGCTAGTATAGCCGCAATGCTGTTGAGCACTGAAACTTTAGTAGCTGATATACCTGAAGAAGATAAGCCAAACCCCATGGGTGCAGGCGGAATGCCCCCCGGCATGATGTAAAATAATCTCATAATGATATCCGTATCAATATGAGAAGGTATTGATGGCGTAAGGAGTTTTTCATGCGTATCAAAATGAGATGAATAAATACCACCATACAAATACAGCGAGTATATTTATGCTTGCTGTATTTTTTTTGTATATTTATGTGTGTTCTAAAAAGTCGTGCTGGATACTGCTTTTATGTTCAATAGCATGGGGTATGCATATTGGATAATTATGAATTAAAAAAAATATTTATACAAGTACCCATTTGGCACGATTTTTGCTATATAATATTCAGGTAGCCCAAAGAAACAGAGGTGACTGTAATGGCAGAAAAGGATCAAAAAAAGAAAGGCCTGGTCAAGATCAAGGAAGACTGGTGCAAGGGTTGTGGGATTTGTGTATTTCTATGCCCCAAAAAGGTCTTGACTCTCAATGAAATGGGCAAGGCAATTGTTAATAAACCCGATGAGTGTATAGGATGTAAAATCTGTGAGCTCCACTGTCCTGATTTCAGTATATCTGTGGAGGAGGTTCAACATGCCAACTAGTAGAATTCGTCTATTACAAGGTAATGAGGCTTGCGCAGAAGGGGCCCTTGCTGCAGGTGTTAGGTTTTTTGCAGGATACCCCATTACTCCATCTACTGAGATAGCGGAAATTCTCGCTGAAAAACTACCCTCTTATGGGGGACATTTCTTGCAGATGGAAGATGAAATTGCCAGTATGGCTGCTATTATTGGCGCATCTTTGGCTGGAACTAAATCAATGACGGCAACAAGCGGTCCTGGTTTCTCGCTGAAACAGGAGAATATAGGATATGCCATTATGACAGAAGTTCCCTGTGTCATTGTTGATGTACAAAGAGGTGGCCCAAGCACAGGGCTGCCAACAGCGCCTTCCCAGGGAGATGTTATGCAGGCAAGGTGGGGAACCCATGGGGCACATCCTGTCATTGCGCTTTCCCCTGCATCAGTAAGGGAGACCTTTGAGTTAACAGTGACTGCAGTAAATTTTTCCGAACGTTTTAGAACACCGGTAATACTGCTCTTGGATGAAGTCATTGGTCATATGCGTGAAAGCGTTGAACTGCCGGATGTTTCTGAGCTCAAACTGGTAGACAGGAGAAAACCCACTGTTTCTCCTGAGGATTACCTGCCATATAAAGCTGATTCTGATGGAATACCTCCCATGGCAAACTTTGGAGAGGGCTATAGATATCATGTGACCGGACTTTCTCACGATGAAAGCGGGTTCCCGACAGGCAGCCCCAAGCTAACCAAGGATTTAATTTTAAGACTCCACGACAAGGTTGAGAAATATAAGGATGAGATTACCATTACAGAAAAATATATGACAGATGATGCAGATGTGATTATTTTTTGCTATGGATGTATTGCCAGACCTGCTCGCAGGGCTGTTAAGGATGCCAGGGCAGCAGGCAAAAAGGTAGGCATGTTGAGAACAGCGACAATTTGGCCCTTCCCGGATAAGGTACTTTTGGAAACTGTAAAAAATGCCAAAGCCGTGATAGCGCCTGAAATGAATATGGGCCAGCTGCTGGAAGAAGTACAGAAACACCTTGGCTGCACAAAAATAGTTGAACCTGTTGACAAGGTTGACGGCGAGTTGATCACACCTGCAGAGATATTAGCTAAAATAGAGGAGGTGTTGTAGGTGTCAGTAGCAGAAAAGTATCTAAGGATGAACAAGATGCCCCATATCTGGTGCCCTGGGTGCGGGAATGGAATCGTCCTGGCTGCTCTTTTAAGGGCAATTGACCAACTGCAGCTTGATAAAAACAACACTGTTGTGGTTTCCGGGATAGGATGTTCCTCCAGGGCTTCAGGTTATTTAGACTTTAACACCCTGCACACCACCCACGGCAGAGCCCTGGCCTTTGCAACAGGAGTTAAAGTGGCCAAACCTCACCTGGATGTGCTGGTAATAATGGGCGATGGTGATGCCACGGCCATAGGAGGAAATCATTTTATCCATGCAGCAAGAAGGAATATTGACCTCACGGCTATAGTTTTTAACAATAATATCTATGGTATGACAGGGGGGCAGTACTCACCCCTGACGCCAACAGGCAGCAAAGCCACCACATGCCCTTACGGCAACCTGGAAAGAAACTTTGATATAGCTAAATTGGCTCTAGCTGCAGGGGCGACCTATGTGGGCAGGGCAACAACTTATCATGCTAAAATGCTTACTGATCTAATTGTAAAGGCTGTACAGAACAAGGGATTTAGCCTGGTTGAAGCCGTTACAGGGTGCCCCATTGGCTACGGGAGAAAGAATAAGCTTGGTTCCCCGGCAAAAATGATTGAGTGGCAGAAGGAAAATAGTGTTAATGTCAAAGCCGCAGCAAAAATGCAGCCTGGTGAACTAAAGGATAAGATCATTATCGGGGAGCTTTATAATGAGCCTGCACCTGAGTTTTGTGAGGAGTACGGAAAGATGATTGAATCATTCCGTGAAAGGAGAAGCTGCAATGACTAAAGAAGTTAGGTTAAGCGGATCTGGGGGACAGGGTATAATCTTAGCAGCCATAATCATAGCTGAAGCAGCTATTATGGATTTTAAAAATGTTATCCAGACCCAGGCCTATGGGCCTGAGGCCAGGGGAGGGGCAAGCAAAGCCGAAGTAATTATTAGTGAAGGAGACATTGATTATCCCAAGGTGATAAACCCGGATATTGTACTTGCAATGACCCAGGAAGCAGCAAATAAACATGCTGCTGCCATCAAGGATGATGGTATTTTATTGGTTGACAGTACTTTTGTAAGTAAAGTTCCTTCCCATATAAGTAAGGTATATCAAATACCCATTACAAGAATGGCGAAGCATGAGGTTGGTAAAGAGATTGTGTCTAATATGGTTGCTTTAGGCGCTTTGGTTGGGTTGACCGGTATTGTAAGCTATCAGTCTTTGGAGAAGGCCGTTTTGGCCAGAATACCCAAAGGTACCGAGGAACTAAACAAGAAAGCCCTTAATTTAGGCTATGAAGCAGCCATGGACTTGATTTCTAGAGGAGAAAAAGCTGAGCAGATGTGTTCATAATCCGGGAGGATGCACACTAATGAAATTAAGCTTATTAGAGTCGACCAGGGTTTGGCTTAGAAAAGCAGTGGATCTCATGGGATATGGCGAGGATGTCTATGAAATGCTAAAAGAACCTCAAAGGGTTCTCCATGTTCGCTTTCCTGTGAAGATGGATGACCATACTATTAAGGTTTTTACGGGTATAAGAGCTCAGCATAATGATGCTGTGGGACCTACCAAGGGGGGAATACGTTTTCATCCGGAAGTAGACTTGGATGAAATCAAGGCCTTATCTATCATGATGACTTTAAAATGCAACATCATGTACCTGCCCTATGGAGGAGGAAAAGGCGGGGTGATATGTAACCCTGAAGAACTATCCAAGGATGAGTTGGAAGCCGTAAGCAGGGGTTTTGTAAGAGCTATCAGTCAAGTAGTGGGGCCCACAAAGGATATACCTGCCCCTGATGTGTACACTAACCCGCAGGTAATGGCCTGGATGATGGATGAATACAGCAAGATCAGAGAATATGACGCCCCGGGATTCATAACAGGTAAACCTATATCTCTCGGCGGTTCTTTAGGCAGGGCTTCAGCTACTGCCAAGGGCTGCGCCATTGTTATGGAAGAAGCGGCAAAGAAAATAGGACTGGACCTTAGTAAATGTACCGTAGCTGTCCAGGGATGCGGCAATGTAGGCTCCTACATGGTAAAATTTGCTGAGGAGATGGGAGCCAAAGTAGTTGCAGTATGCGATGTAAAAGGCGGAGTCTTCAATTGTGAGGGAATAACATATGAGCAATTAAAAAGCCATCTTGATGAATTTGGTACCATTAGGGGACTTGGGAACTGCCAGTGCATGGACCCCAAAGATGTATTAACCATTGATTGTGATATTTTGGTTCCTGCTGCTATAGAGAATGCCATTTCGCTGGAAAATGTTCATGATGTAAAAGCTAAACTGATTGTAGAAGCTGCTAATGGTCCTACAACCCCTGAGGCAAACAAAGTATTGCTGGACAAGGGAGTTTTTATAGTGCCTGACATCCTTGCCAATGCAGGGGGAGTAACAGTGAGCTACTTTGAATGGGTACAAAATAATGAAGGGTACTATTGGACAGAAGAAGAGATTCACGAAAAGTTAGACTTGAAAATGAGGGCAGCCTTTAATAGGGTATACCACCTTGCCCAGGATAAAGGGATAGATTTAAGATTAGCAGCTCATCTGGCAGGCATTGAGAGGGTAGTAGAGGCCATGAGATTGAGAGGCTGGGTAAGATAATATAATTAATGTCCGCTCTTGAGTTTCCGCCTAATCTAGTAGAAATTATTTCTACTAGATTTTGTTTTGCAGGAGTTGCTGCTTCACTTGCCGAAGTAATCTTGAAATTATTCAGTTTTCTTTTTAATGGAGGCTTATATGGATAGTAAACTGTTCATGGTTAAAGAAAAGGCTCAAAAAGTAGCAGAGGCCATAGCCAGCGTATTGAAGGTAGATGTTGAAATTGTTGACCCAAATCTGGTGAGGTTAGCTGGAACAGGGCGAATAAAACAGAGTATTGGCTATAAGATGCTTCACGGTCTTGTTAATAAACATGTTATCCAAACCGGTAGTCATGTATTTGTCAAGTCTCCGGGCTTCCATACAATATGCAGCGAATGCTCTTTAGCGGGCCAATGCTATTATAAAGCCTATATAGTCTATCCTATAAAGGCTAAGGGCGAGATCATAGGCAATATCAGCTTAATAGCTTTTGATGAAGATCAAGAAAAAAACCTCCATAGTCAAAGTGAATCATTGATTGACTTCGTGGGCAGGATGGCTGATTTAATAGGATCTAAGATTGTAGAAATGGAGATGATTGCCGACAAGGCAGTTATGGCCAGCAGACTGGAAGCTATAGTAGATTCAGTTCATGAAGGTGTCATTGCCATTGACAGTGAAGGGGTAGTTACCCATGTTAATAAATCTGCTGAACAGATATTTGGGTTGGAAAGACAGCAGCTAATTGGCAAAAACCTGAATTATTTGGCGCCCGATATGCCCCTTCTTGATTTGTTAAAGGGAGAAGAAAGCTTTACTTTTAGAGAGGTTTTTGTGAGTTTTAACGGCAAGAAACTTCATTTATTAAGCACTGGAAGACCCATTCTTTCTGCAAGGGGAAATGTGGTTGGGGCTGTGGCCTCCTACCGGGATTTCAGTGAGACTCAAAAGACGGCTTATGAAATATTTAATAAGCAGCAGCACCTTACCTTTAAAGATATAATCGGCTCCAGCGAAGCCATGCAGGAAGTTGTTAGGAAAGCTCAAAAGATTGCCAGCAGTAATTCAACAGTACTAATTTTAGGTGAAAGTGGAACCGGAAAAGAATTGTTTGCCAGGGCTATTCATGAAGCGAGCTCTCAGAGTCACAAACCTTTTGTTTCAATAAACTGCGGCGCAATCCCTGAGACTCTGCTGGAAAGCGAACTCTTTGGTTATGAGGAAGGAGCTTTTACCGGTGCAAAAAGGGGAGGGAAAATAGGTAAATTTGAATTGGCAAACGGAGGTACAATATTTTTAGATGAAATAGGCAATATGTCCTTATATTTGCAGGCTAAACTCTTGAGAGTGCTCCAGGAAAGGCAGATTGAAAAAGTTGGGGGTAATCAAATAATACCTGTGGATATCAGGGTCATTGCCGCAACAAATAGCGACCTGCAAGACCTTGTAAATAAGGGGCGTTTTCGTGACGATTTATACTATAGATTAAGCGTTATTCCCCTGGTAATTCCACCTCTGAGGGAGCGCAAAGAGGATATCCCGCAGCTTTTGGAGTATCTTCGGATAAGATACAACGACCTTCTGGGTAAAAGGCATATCGGATTTAGTAAAGAAGCGCTGAATATCTGTTTAAATTACAGCTGGCCTGGTAATGTCCGAGAATTGGTCAATACTGTAGAATATGCCATTAACATTGAGGAATCCCCTGAAATCAGGCCGGAAAGCCTCCCGCCCAGGATTAGAGAAGAGGTAAACACCAGGGAAGTTAAAGAATATACCTCTAAAGGCGATAGAGTTGTAGTTCCCATTGAAGAACTAGAAAGAGAAGCCATTCTAAAAGCCCTCAATCATTTTGGGTGGACAGAAGAAGGTAAAATGAAAGCTGCAAAAGCTTTGGGCATTGGCAGGGCAACCATCTACAGAAAAATATTAAAGTACGGCATATTAATGGAGCAAAATAGATAGGTGGGTTTTATGAAATCTGTTGAGGTAATGAAGCAAAAACTAGCAGGTTTGCAGGGATCAAGAACAGCCAAGGGAGAGTTTTTTCTTGAGCCTGCCCTGGCTGCAAAAATTACGGGAATTCTTGACCCTGTAATGGCAAAAAAAGAAGCAGTTTTACAATTAGGCTGGGATTATGTTGCTGAGACTATTGATAAACAGTCTGGCAGCGAGGACCCCTGGGGCAGACTTGATATGGGGCAAAGGGGTTACGCCAGGCCTGTATATTCAAATATAGGAGAATTATGTGAGGGGTTACGCTTTGGAAAACTATCTTTTAATAATCTGTCTTTTTGGAAAAAGAATACTGACCTCTTTATACTTGCCCTGGTTGACGGACCGTTTCAGACCCTGGGAAGCCTGCTGGAATACAACCAGTTCATGATGGATACCAGGAGCAAGCCTGACTTAATGAAAAAAGGAGCAGAGCTTGTGAGTATGCAGATTGCAAAAATTGTTCAAGAGGCCATTGAAGCAGGTGCAGATGGCATTGTTTTGGGAGAAGATATTGCTTACTCAAAAAGCTTAATAGTATCACCCCATACATTAAGAGAAATATTTTTTCCCTGTATCAGAGAAATTATATCCAGGTGTCCCAAACCTGTTGTATTTCACAGCGACGGCAATCTAAAGGAGGTACTTGTTGATATAGCAGCAACAGGGGCAGCGGGTCTTCATTCTTTAGAAGAAGCAGCATCCATGAATATTTTAGAGGTCAGGAAATTAGTGGGTGAGAGAATTTGTTTATTTGGAGGATTTGACCTTGGTTATCTTCATGACCTCAATGAAGAGGACCTTGTTAAAAAGGTTCAGGAAATCCTGTTAATAGGCAGGCAGAGTGAACCCTATGTTTTTGGTACATCGGCAGGAATCCTCGATGAAAAACTGCCCTTGAAAAAGATTAATCAGATCTATGCAGCGGCAGCGAATTTGCCTTATTGATATCTGCCAATTCATGGCAGGTATCTTTTTTATTTTCCAGACATATTCAACCCTCCGGCCTAGTAGAATTTTATGAGGATGCAAGGGAGAGGGTGTGATGGATTGCTTGCTAAATTCAAGGCGCACTGGAAAAAGATTCTGATAATGCTGCTTGTTTCAATACTTGGAGGTACAGGGTTTGGTTATTACAAATGGGTTACAAGGGTGATACCTGAAGAGCTTCTGCCTGAAGCAATAAATAAAACCATAAATGTAGACAGCTACCGTTACCAGGTGGCTCTTAAACTCAATGTCAACGGTCAAGAAAGACTCTTAAGCCATGTAAAAGGTGAAAGAAGCAAAGGGCGGTTTCATATTCAAGGAGAGGTTGCTGCCCAGGAAGTGGATGTATACTATGTAAACAATAAAGTGTTTATGAAGGATTCCGTATCAGGGCGTTGGATGATCAATCATGGAGGGGAGATATTTGAGCGAGACTTGTTCATGATTGAAGTGAATCCCAAGGAGAGCCTGGGGTACCTGCAGTTGGATAACATTGTATACCTCGGCATTGAAAAAGGCCACAGATCTGCCTATGTGATGGAGTATAATCCTGTTGTCACCAACAAAATGCTGACCACATATTGGGAGGACTTTAAATATAAAGTATGGATAGACAAAAAATCAAAAAGAATTATCAAGCTTGAAATTAATGCTCATCATAAAGATAATCCTGAGAACACCTTCTATATGCTCCTTGGCATGTATGATTTTGGGAAGCGCATTAAAATTGAAGAACCTGCTAATTAACCCTTCAAGGGTAAAGGTAATCCTTTCCCAGATTTTTTCTGCTGGGGAAGGATTTTTATTTTCTAAAGAGAAGTATTATCTTTGTTTGTTTAGACAATATTTTAAGATAACAACCTTTTTGGGGAGAGCTGATGGATGGAAACAAATATTAAGGAAATACTGGTCGGCAGGGAAGAAATTAGGCAGAAGATTCAAGAACTAGGCAGCAAAATTAGCGCTGATTATCTGGGAAAGGAATTGATGGTGGTTTGCATATTAAAAGGAGCTGTACTATTCTGCGCTGATTTGATCCGTGAAATAAAGGTGCCTGTCACCATTGATTTCATGGCTGTTTCCAGTTATGGGGCATCCACTGAGAGTTCTGGGGCGGTTCAGATCTTAAAAGATCTGGAAACAAGCGTGGAAGGGAAACACCTGTTAGTTGTTGAGGACATAGTTGATACGGGACTTACACTGAAATACCTGGTAGGAATCTTAAATGCCAGGGGGCCGGCCAGTCTCAAGATATGTACTTTTCTTGATAAGCCCAGCCGTAGAAAAGTACAAGTGGATATCGACTATACAGGTATTGAAATCCCTGATGCTTTTGTAGTAGGATATGGTTTAGATTATAATGAGGAATACAGGCACCTGCCCTATGTAGCTGTTTTAAAACCGGAAGTATATGAAAAGTTAAGGAGGTAGCTCATGTCAGTTCAGGTTGATGAAGTAATTGTATTAGATTTTGGAGCCCAATACAGCCAACTTATTACCAGAAGGATCAGAGAACTAGGTGTTTTTTGTGAAATGCTGCCTTACACTACCCCATATGAGAAGATTATGGAGAGGAATCCAAGGGGAATAATATTCAGCGGGGGACCTGCAAGCGTATATGAAGAAAAATCTCCCCTGGCTGATATGAGGTATTATGATTGTAAAGTACCTATCCTGGGTATTTGTTACGGGATGCAGATGATGGCTCACCAGCTAGGTGGTAAAGTTTCCCCTGGTGACAGCAGGGAGTATGGAAAAGCTATCCTAAAGCTGGCAAGGCAATCCAGTCTGTTTGACGGCCTGGACTCTGAGATGCAGACATGGATGAGCCACGGTGATTATATAAGTGAAGTTCCTGCCGGATTTGAGGTAATTGCTCATACCCAGCATGCACCTGCTGCAGCAATGGCAGATGTCAGCAGGAAGTGTTATGGCGTGCAGTTTCACCCGGAGGTCAAGCATACCCATAAAGGAAATGAAATATTAAGCAATTTTTTGTTTAAAATCTGCAGGTGCAAAAAACAATGGACCATGAAATCTTATATCGAAACAGAAGTCGCAAAAGTCAAGGCAATGATCGGAAACCAGAGAGTATTATGTGCTTTAAGCGGCGGTGTGGATTCTGCTGTGGCTGCCCTTATAGTACACAAAGCAGTAGGTGAACAGCTTACCTGTGTTTTTGTTAACCACGGACTTCTCAGAAAAGGTGAGCCTGAGCAGGTAAAGCAAACATTTTCTGATACTTTTGGCCTAAACCTGATAGTGGTTGATGCCAAAGACAGGTTCTTAAAAAGGCTGGCCGGTATTACCGACCCTGAACAGAAGAGAAAAATTGTGGGAGAGGAATTTATCAGGGTCTTTGAAGAAGAGGCAGCTAAACTGGGGGAATTTAAATTTCTAGTACAGGGAACCATTTACCCTGACGTCATTGAAAGCGGAACTGATACGGCAGCTGTGATCAAGAGCCACCACAATGTGGGTGGGCTGCCTGAGGATATGGCCTTTGAATTAGTTGAACCATTGAGGTTTTTATTTAAGGATGAAGTCAGAAAAGTAGGGGAAGAGTTGGGTTTGCCTGAAGAAATTGTCTGGAGGCAGCCCTTTCCAGGTCCAGGGTTAGCTATCAGGATCTTAGGAGATGTCACAGCAGAGAAATTGGACATTTTACGGGATGCAGACTTTATAGTAAGAGATGAGATCAAAAAAGCCGGATTAAACAAAGAGGTGTGGCAGGCCTTTGCTGTGCTTCCTACCATTAAGAGCGTGGGGGTCATGGGGGACTCCAGAACCTATGCTTATCCTATCATTTTAAGGGCTGTAACCAGTGATGATGCTATGACTGCCGACTGGGCCCGCTTGCCGTATGAACTCATGGAAAGCATCTCAAACAGAATAGTCAATGAAGTTAGCCATGTAAACAGGGTATGTTATGATATTACTTCCAAACCCCCAGGAACCATTGAGTGGGAATAATGATAAAAAAGCCTGTAGTCCCTTGATTTTAAAGGGTATTATAGGCTTTAATTTTTATTGTGGCATTAGAATGGCATTAAAATTATGTTAGAAAAGGTAATATCGCTGCTCATGGCTTGTTTTTGTAAGAAGTCTCTATCGAAGTCTAGGGCATCTTTTCTTTTGATAAACCCCCGTTTTTTCTTTAGCTTTTTTGACCAGTCCAATCTGTATAATAAAATGATGCATACCATGTCCCTCTTTGTTCGTCTTTATATACAGGCATTTTTTCACCTCCTGTAAATAAGTTGGAATGGGAGGTATTTTTATGGCTGATATACATCATATCGGTTTGCAGTGCTAACTACAATATAATGACGATTTTTCAATGAACAATATATATAAAAGGGGCGCCATTCTTTCCCCTGAGGCGACGGGTTCCCGCTATCCCCTTTCGGGGATTTCGGCCGGTACCCATCCGGCCATCATCAGGCGAGTTAAATAATTTCAAAAGATACACCTTCAATAAAAAGTGTCGTTCCATGACCTGGAAGAAAGGCTGTCTTTTTACCCTTCCATTCAGGATGATCACCATTGTAAGCCATCCATGTGCCCTTATAATCTTCTGGTATAGCATCCCATTCCTTTTTTGTTATCTTAATCATGCAGAACATCCTTTCTGTTCTAACCATTTGTCCCGCTTACTTCTAGCTAATTCAAGAGTAGGGGCTACGGTTGAAAAAAGCTCTCCATTATTTGCTCGGTAATCGTATTGGCAATATTTCTTCTTATTTATAGGGCTCTTGAATATCTCGTGTTGTTCCTGACCTGGTTGGTTGTATTTCTCTAGCCCTAGGAAGGAAGTCTTCTATTATGACCATTCCGAATTGCCTAAATAGATCTGCTATCTGCTGTTTATCATTTATGCCTGGGTAGTTCATGTATACTGTTTCTATCTTCTCGTATGTATTTGGATTGACTTCCTTACCAACAAGCCTTTCAAATTCTTGCTTCATCATTCTTGTTTCCCTCCTTTGAATTTGCTTATACAAAATAATATTTGCTTATGTAAATAATATGCTGCATATACAAATGAATGTCAAGCATATTTGCAAAAATAATTTTTAAAAGGCAAAGTTATATTTACATATGCGAATAAATATGATATTCTAAAAGTGGGAGGTGCAATTATGGCCATTAAATATTATAAGTTACTTGACATACTACAACGTAAGGAGATATCAAAAGGGGATTTTTCAAAGATGACAGGATTTTCAAGTGCAACGGTAGCAAAACTATCCACTCATAAGCCAGTTAATATGGATATAATTGATAGAGTATGTAAAGTGTTTAATTGTCAGCCAGGGGATATATTGGAGTATGTTCCTGAAGAAGATATAAATTCATAGGGTAGGTGATAGATTTACACATTAAGTATTCAAAGTCTGCAGTGAAGACTATCAATTCACTTGATAAGGCTACAAAGCTTAGATTAAAGCAAGGCATTGAAGGATTAGCTGAAGCTCCTCCCAGGGGCGATATTAAAATGATGCAAGCTTTCAATCCACCGCTGTACCGTTTACGAGTAGGAAAATATCGTGTATTATATGAGTATACTAATATAGATGAAGAGCAAGTTCTCATAATTAAGGATATAGGTTCTCGCGGGGATATTTATAAGTAAAGGAGATGATATTATGTCACCAGTATCAAAACAGATAGTAGATATGATAGATATGCTTCCTGAGCAGGAGCAGAAATTAGCATTTGAGTTCATTAAAAGAATGGTGTTGGCATGGGATAGTGACTTCACCAAATTAACACCCTTTGAAAGGGAGCAGCTCACCAAAGCCGATAAGGAAATACTAAATGGTGAGACTGTGGATCACAATGATGTTGATTGGAGCTAAAAAATTCGTGGTATTATTTTGGCATTAAGAAACTTCCAAGAATAAAAATACAAAATGATTTTTAGAAGAATGCAATATACAATATGTACACGAAAAAACGCAATGAAATATCATAAAACAGCCTAAAGTAACCCAGGCTCCTATTCGCTGGGCCAGGGGGATCATGGTCGGCAGTTTCAGCGTGGACGCCAGAGATGGCTAGCCAAAAAGCATCAAAGTAATCAAAGGCTCATTTTTTACCTTGGTATTGGTCAGTAACCAAAGCTCGTTTAAAGTTTGGGGCGTTAAGATATGCGCTTCATCGATAATAATCAGGTTAGGCCAGGGCGTCAATTTCTTTTCTAATTTGTTCATTTTCCTTAATGCTTTGGCCCAGGCCATGAACGGCTTTATACAGGGTGCTGTGGGCTATTTTGTTGGCTTGGTCGCAAAATTTTTCGGGTAGTTCTCAGTCGTAAGGGATATGGATCTCCCAACGCCAGATGGTATGGTTTTTGATTAATGAAAAGTTGTCTGTTGAGGAGCATGCGCTACATTCTAGCTCTAATTGGGCGATATCTTCATTTTTTTTGTTATTCCAGGTGTTGACATTTTCTGATACATAAGTTAATCTTTTCATGATTTTAGGTTTTTATTTTTTATTTCGGTTTTTTAATCGAAAAAAGCAGGGGATCCCCTGCTTTCTTTTTTTTGTAAATGTATTTTTGCCAATTTATTAATTCAGTTTCAAAAAGGGTGACTTAGATATGGCTTCTAGTCTCATTTAGGGTGACTGGTAACATGTTTGCTTCCAGCTTTAAAACTTGGAAGCATGAAGATAAGAAGAACTGCATTGCTGGAATTCTTGGAAAAATATGAAGGTAAGGATTTAACTGACCCATTTAATGTAAAGGATATTGAAAGTTAATTTTCAAAAACTTGTTGATAGTTTAGCATAATTATGATAAAATTATGCTAAACTAATTAAGGGGTGAAAAATATGCCACATATCAGACCAGTTTCAGATTTGAGAAATAATTTTGCTGATATTTCAAGGGTTGTCCATGAAACTGCCGAACCAGTATTTTTAACCAAGAATGGTTATGGGGATATGGTTGTAATGAGTATGGAAGCTTATGAACGCAAAATGTTTGAAAGTGAAGTATATTTCAAGCTGAAGGAAGCTGAATTGGAAGCCAAAACAACCGATAAGAGATATTCCCATAAAGAAGTTTTTGACGAATTAAGGGTAAAGCTTTCGGACAGGATGGAATCTGATAATGTATGAAATTAAGATACCTGCCTTTGGCAAGGAAGGATTTAACTGATATTACAACTTATATTGCCGACCATTTAAAAGCACCAAAGGCTGCAATGGATTTATTAAATGCCCTGGATGAATCCATATCCAGGCTTAAACAGTTCCCTTATTCGTGCAAAGTATATCAGCCAATCAGAGAATTGGAAAACGAATATAGGCTTTTACCAGTCAAGAATTATGCAGTTTTCTATGTGGTTAAAGAAAAAGTTGTTGAAATTCATAGGGTTGTATATGCTAAAATGGATTTAACAAAGATTATAAAGTGATATAATTGATACCACAGAAAATATAAAAATGAGTGAAAACAGGCGTACTAAAAACGTACTAATATTTTCTGAAACCTGTTTTTTCATTGAAAATAGAAATAATAATGGCGTGAAATGCAGTAAAATCAATAGGTGAAATTTAAGAAAAAGACCTAAACACAGAGTGGGAGTAAATCTTATCCTTTCAGCCTCCTTTGTATATGCATTCGAAAAAACAAGGAGGCTTTTTTATTGTTAAGGCTACCAGGATAGTTAATGGCCTAATTTTTTGAGAAAAAAATAATAATAAATAGTAAAATTATGAAAAAAGAAGGAATATTGTAGGATTTAGTAGAAAAACATCATAAAATATCACTAACTAGCGTTGCATAAAAATTTTTCAACATAGTGCAACCCTATTTTTTTCAGAAACTCATCTTGTTGTTTTTGTCATTTATGAAAAATATTTACATCTAATTTTTCTGCCGTGGGCCAAAGGAGCAACCACATAAGGGTAGTCCTTTTCCACATTTTTACACAATTATAATGCTTTACAATATAACAGGATCATAATGATGATCATCATATAAATGATCAGCTTCGCGTTCTATCACCTGCCTTAGGGTAATTTCAAAAATTTCTTCATGGTTCAATTTCCTCTTCATGCTGGGATTTCCCCGGTGTTTTTGATAAAGCTTTTTAATGAATGAAGATAAAGATTCATGTAGGCAGGTGCTTAGCAATCTTTTAATAGTTAATAGTGGTCCATCGTAACCGACTTTTGACTTAAGTAATATTAATAAGCAATAGGTGATAAGCGCTATGTAGATCTGATTTTCTACTGCCTCTTTGCTCAGTCCATAAAAATGTTTGATTTTAAGGTGCTGCTTTAGCCATTTGAAAAATAATTCTATTTGCCACCTGCACCGATAAATTTCTCCTATTGCTTCAGCTTCTAGTTCAAAATCATTAGTAACTATGATGATGGGATTATTTTCAGAGTCTTTAGTTTCTATTAACCTTAATGGATGTTCCATTTTAGTTGTTTTATCTTTTCCCAATTTAACAATTTGGTCTTTTATTATAGGGCTTTCAGGTTTTACTGGTCGTTCTTCTATTACTTCTACTAAGGCATTACTTTTTAAACGACTGACAAACCTTGTACCATTTGCGCAATAGATGTCAAATGTCTTGTAGTCTACGTATGCCCGGTCAAAGACATTTAAAGCATTTTCATTTACAACTACCAGAGCGTCCATTTGAGTTTTATCGGCTGGTTTAGCTGGTGTAACAACGGCTTTTTCCGGCAACGCTTCTCCATCGCAAGAATTTCCTCGATATTTTTAGATTTTAGGTATTGACAAATTAAATTTAATTTTATTGTTTTGCAACGCTAGTGATAAAATATAGAAAAAAATGTTAAATATTTATCCAATTTTCACCGATAAAGATGTTATGCTTGGTTTTGTGTATTATGCAATTTTTGTGGGGTAGATGCAATGAACAGTATCCTGAGAAGGTTTTGCAGGTTGGTTTTTATCATTACGGCTTTGGTAATAACTAGTACGCCAATTTTAACAGCGCCACCGGAATATGAAGGGTTTAAAAAGCATGTTATGGTATTGAACTCATATCACCACGGATGGTCCTTAAAGGGCGAAGCGGTTTCCAGTATTCCTTTGAAATTTGTTGAGCAGGGCAATTTACTTTTCAATCATGAACAACTTAGGAGATTTAATGTATCATTAGGAGTTCTCCCAGTGGACAGCCAGGTTGTTCAAAAAACTGGAAGCTTCTATGACAAATATGAAAAAACCATTGTAACAGCGCTAGCCGTGTTTTTTATCCTGTCTTTCACAATTTTTGCTCTGGCCATCAGCAACTATAAACTTAGAAAAGCAGAGGATAAATTAACTGAAGCCGACCTCAGGTGGAGGTTTGCTTTTGAAAACAGTGGTGATGGCGTCTGGTACTGGAATGTTCAAACAAATGAAGTGGAATTCTCGAAAAGATGGAAGGAAACCCTTGGCTATGCGGACCATGAAATAGAAAACGACCTGGAAGAATGGAATAAAAGGATTCATCCAGATGATAAGGACAGACTTGACAGGGAGATTAAGAAACACTTCAGAGGGCAAACACTTCAATATATTGTTGAACATAGAGCCAAATGCAGGGACGGCAATTATAAATGGGTATTGAATAGGGGTAAAATCATTGCATGGACTGAGGATAAAAAACCCCTTAGGATGGTCCTGGCAATATGTGATATCTCAGAACGTATCCAGGCTGAAGAAGATTTGTTGAAGAGCCAGCAGATGTACCAGGCAGTGGTGGAGGATTTGCCGGCGCTCATTGTCAGGTTTCAACCTGACATGAGTTTAACTTTTGCCAATGAGATTTTCTGTGATTTGTTCGGAAAAATACCGGATGAACTGGTTGGACAGTCTTTCCTGCAGTTTTTCTCCGAAAAGGAAAAAGTAGAACTGCAGAAGCATTTTAATATGTTCTCAGGGGAAAATCCCATTGCTTACCGTGAACACAGGATAAAATCAATTGATGAAAGCATACGTTGGATTAGATGGACAGACAGGGCGATTTTTGATTATGAAGGTCGCTTGGCGGAATATCAATCTGTTGGCAATGATATCACCGAGCTAAAGTTAGCTGAAGAAAGGCTTAAGGAAAGCGAGCAGCGGTGGCAGTATGCCCTTGAAGGTAGTGAGGATGGTGTATGGGACTGGAATGTGCAAACCAATGAAATATTTTTCTCCAAGCGTTGGAAAGAGATTTTAGGTTTTGCAGAACATGAGATAGAAAATAATTTCATGCAGTGGATTAAAAGGATTCATCCCAGTGACCAGGATTTGGTTCACCAGGAAAGACAAAGGCATCTTGCGGGGGAAACACCCCAGTATATGGTTGAGTATAGAATGCTCTGTAAAGACGGCGTATACAAGTGGATTCTTGTAAGGGGCAAGGTTGTAGCCCGTGATGAGCAGGGAAAACCGCTTCGCATGATAGGAACTCACACTGATATTACTGAACGTAAGAGATCTGAAGAGGAAATCAAGTATTTGAGCTTCCATGACAAGCTCACTGGTTTGTACAACAGGGCCTTTTTTGAAGAAGAGCTTAAACGTTTGGATACCCATAGACAGCTTCCTTTGAGCATCATTATGGGGGATGCTAACGGGTTAAAGATGGCTAATGATGTATTTGGCCATGCTGAAGGAGATATACTGTTAAAACAGATAGCAGAAGTCTTTGCCAAAGCATGTAGGAAGGAAGATATAATTGCCAGGGTAGGCGGAGATGAATTTGCGGTAATATTGCCCAAGACAACCGCACAAGAAGCGGACCGGATTGTTGAGAGGATCAAGGAGTTAAGTAGTCTTGCAAACAGCGGTCCCATTGATACAAGTATTGCTCTTGGTACGGCTACCAAGGAAAATATGACGGACAATATTGAGAGGGTCTACAAGCTGGCTGAGGAAACCATGTATAATAACAAATTATTGGAGAGCAGGAATGTACGCGGCTCCATTATCATGTCGCTGCGCAAAAACCTGGAGGAGCGCACCCACGAGACAGAGGAGCACAGTGACAGGATCAAGAAGCTTGCACAAAACCTTGGCAAAATGCTGGGTTTAGATGGTCATGAATTAGCTGAACTTGAATTGCTGGCAGCCCTTCATGATATAGGTAAAGTGGCAATTCCTAAAAACATCTTGGAAAAGCCCACTGCTTTATCGCCCGATGAATGGGAAAAAATGACCAAGCATGTAGAGATAGGTTACAGGATCGCTGCTGCATGTCCGGAGCTTGTGGCTATTGCTGATTATATTTTAAGCCACCATGAATGGTGGGATGGCGGCGGTTATGCTCATGGCCTTAAAGGAGAAGATATACCGTTGATTGCCCGGATTATTTCAGTAGTGGATGCTTATGATTCCATGACAAATGAAAGGTGTTATCGTAAAACCCTCACTCATGAGCAGGCTATTGAAGAGCTGAAAAGGTGCTCAGGCACCCAGTTTGATCCAAAGATTGTGGAAGCTTTTATTCGTATGCTGAAAAGGTTTAATCCCAATCCGAAGGAAAGCAGCGGAAATACAAAAAGTATTTCTGCTGTCCGTTAATACTTAAGATGGAAGATATGCCTTGACTTCTTACTTCCGGTGGGGTTGTCCCACTCCCATCCATCTTGTGCAGTACCTACCGGCATTCTAAAAACCCTTGAAGCGGCTGCCGGACTGGCCCTGCCAAAGGATGTCTACATTAATGTGGAGAAATAGATTGACAGGTTTTGCGCCTTTTGTTACTATTTACTTAAACAACAATAAATTATGCTGCAATGGAAGTGTACCTAGGGTTCCGCAACTAAGTCCGTTGGTCCGGTCCAAGTGGTACAGGCATTTTGAAAATGCTACACCGAAGGGATAAAAGCCCAGACGGGGAGGTTCGGCAGATCCTTCCCATCTGGGCTTTAATTATGTTAAGAGATTAAGTTTGTCAACTTAGGCAAAGACTAATATTACAGCGAAATATAGTAATTAGCTAAGCCATGGGGGATGGTTCGAGCGTCACCGTAGCGCAGCGAAGGTCCGAAGGGAAGACGATGGAATCGTCCCCGTGGCGTAGCGATGTAACTAAACGAGTAACCTTTCGCTGTAGTACTAAACACATGGAAAAAATATATGAAAGGAGTATTAAGTGTGCCGCCAAAAGTATTGATTATTATGGGTAGTGACTCAGATTTACCGGTTATGAAAAAGGCTGCAGATGCTTTAGAAGAATTTGGGGTTGAATATGAGATGGTCATTTCTTCAGCCCATAGGGTTCCTGATAAAACTGCAGAATACGCCAAAGAGGCCGAGGAAAGGGGAATAGAGGTCATCATTGCCGGAGCAGGAATGGCTGCCCACCTGCCAGGTGTGATAGCCAGCCATACCACTTTGCCCGTTATAGGTGTGCCCATTGCAAGCGGACCCTTAAACGGGGTTGATGCCCTTTATGCCATTGTGCAGATGCCCAGCGGCATTCCAGTGGCAAGCATGGCAGTAGACGGCACCAAAAACGCAGCAATTTTTGCTGTGCAAATTATTGCCCGCAAGGAAAGAGACTTAGCCCTTAAATTAAAAAAATATAAGGAAGACATGGCCAGGCAGGTTATAGAAAAGAATGAACAGCTGTCAAGGATAGGCGTTAAGGAGTACCTGAAGCAGAATAAGTAGGGAGGGGATGTCCAGTGATTGAGAGATATTCTTTACCGGAAATGCAAGCTATCTGGTCCGAAGAAAATAGATTTAGAAAAATGCTGGAGATAGAAATCTATGCTTGTGAAGCAATGGCTGAACTAGGCATCATACCTGAATGGGCGCTGAAGGACATAAAGGAAAAAGCCGGCTTTGATGTTAAAAGGATAAACGAAATAGAAGCTACTACCAGGCATGATGTACTGGCATTTCTCACAAATGTAGCAGAATATGTAGGGGAAGCATCAAAATATATTCATCTGGGAATGACCTCATCAGATATCCTGGATACTGCACTGGCTTTACAGATGCGGGAAGCCATGGATTTGATCCTGCACAAGTTTCAGGTACTGGCAGAAGAAGTCAAAAGCAAGGCAATTGAGTATAAACACACCTTGATGGTGGGCAGGACCCATGGAGTGCATGCCGAACCGGTGACTTTTGGTTTAAAAATGGCCCTCTGGTATGATGAGGTTAACCGCAACATCAAAAGGCTTGAAGCAGCAAAAGCAGGGATTGAGGTTGGCAAGATTTCCGGAGCCGTAGGGACTTTTGCCAATATAAGTCCTTTTGTTGAAGAATATGTATGCAAGAAATTAGGCTTGCAGCCTGCTCCTGTATCAACACAGATAATCCAGCGGGACCGGCATGCTGCATATATGACCCAGCTTGCGGTAGCTGCCAGTTCATTGGACAAATTTGCCTTGGAAATTAGAAATCTACAAAGAACGGACATTCACGAAGTGGAAGAAAGCTTCGCAAAGGGCCAAAAAGGATCCTCAGCCATGCCTCATAAGAAAAACCCCATGATCAGCGAAAGGGTGTCAGGACTGGCGAGGATTGTCAGGAGCAATGCATCAGCTGCTTTAGAAAATGTGGCTCTTTGGCATGAGAGGGACTTGACCCATTCCTCGGTGGAAAGGGTTATTATACCCGACTCAACCATGCTGGTTTACTACATGTTGGATAAGTTTATTGACGTGATTAAAAACCTGGTGGTTAATAGTGAGAATATGCAGGCTAATCTTGAGAAGACTCTAGGGTTGGTGTTTTCCCAGAGGCTCATGCTGGCTCTGGTGGAAAAGGGCATACTTAGAGAGACAGCCTATCACTGGGTTCAGCGCAATTCTATGCAGGCCTGGGAAGAGAAAGTTCCTTTCAAGAAGCTGGTTTCTCAGGATAATGATATTGCAGGTCAGCTTTCAAGCGGAGAAATTGATGAAATCTTTAACTATGATTATTACATAAAAAATGTTGATTACATTTTTAAAAGAGCCGGGCTCGAATAAGACAAATTGAATTTTAGGCGATTGCAAAAGTAAAAGCACTAAATGACATCATATGGTAAATAATAACCAAATAAGGAAGCCAAGGGGTTGAAAGACAGAGGCAAAAGCAAGACGAGGAGAAACTATGGCGGTTAAGCAATAAAAAAGAGCATAGCAAAAAAACCTGACCATAAAGCCAAGATTTAAAAAAGAAACATAAAATTAATAATAAAGCTTAAGCAACAAAAGACTTAGGAGAACGAATTTTATCAAAAGCCTTCAAATTATAAGCCAAAAGAACGCAGATTAAATGAGCAACCCCAGCCATAAAGAAATCAGCCTTAGCAGTTTTAAGATTTTGAGTATAAAGTTTGCCTAGCTGCAAGGGGAGTTTAAGCCTTGAGATTACCTGTTCAACAATATGTCTAAGACCAGCATATTTATCCCAAAGCTCAGTATTTCTAGGTATAGGCGGATGAGCCCGATAATTATCATCGGGATAAGTATAAAACATTCTTC
>JBFLYC010000019.1:0-65712 GCA_040756735.1 Bacillota bacterium
CAGGCGCTGTAGTTGCAAAGATTGCTGATAAGCACAAAACAACCCAAACGTTCTTTGGCACGTTCTAATGCCTTTTCATCAAGCTCGCCTATTTCTAGACAAATACGGTAAACCTGCTGATACTGTGAAAGTATATACATCCGGCTTTAAATACCTTGCTCTTCAAAACTTCCGTGGCTGTAAATCTTTTCGCCATTGATATAAAGGCTGTATTCTGTGTATATTTCAGATGTTTTAATACTTAAATTTTTATATATTTTTGGGGTATATACTACAAGCCTGTATGTGGCACAGCCTTTTGAAGGTAAGTTTAGTTCGTCATACCTTGTCCAATAAAGGGGTGCAGGATAATAACCTGTTAATTGGACTTCGGGGAGTTCAAAATCACCGGGCTTAATGAGCTGGTCCCAATAAAATTCCCAATTTCCATCCAATTTAATATTGCCATTAGCTTCCATATCCCAGTTAATTAAATCCATTTTGCCTTTTTCAACTACAAGAGAATTTGAACTCAAAGGTTCACTGTTTGAAAAATAATAAACAGAAACTAAGACAGTGATTAAGAAAATCAACATAACCGTAATAGATAAAATCTGGTTTATTTTTACAATATCCTTAAAGTTGTATCTATTAATGTTACCCTCTCCTAATCTAGAGCAGATGTTTAGAGATTCTTAAATTATCACCAATTAGCATTTACCAGTATTCGTTTGTTTCTCTTCCCCCAGCAGCCTCCATTATCCTGTTCTTCATTTTATAGCTATATTTATTGTTTCTTAGCAGTTCAAAAAGTGGCTCCTGAACCATTTCAAGAGGACATCTGCTTAATCGTTTTAGTATTTCTGCATATAGTTGTCTTGTGGTATTATTGGATGGAGTTCTAGCGAGCTCATTTACAAATGCGTCTATTGTACTCTTTTCTGATATCTTTGAAGATAGTATTTCTACTATTTTTTCCTCATATAAACGTCTTCAAGGGTTTCTGCAGGACCCAATCCCATATAGTATTTGATTAAACCTTTATAGGCGCTTTCATTTCCAATATATACATATGTGGAAAGACCTAATATAGCATTTTTTACGACCTCATTGTCGGAATCATACAAGTATCTGATAATCTCATCAACATTTTGATATTTCATCTGTTCAACCCGAAGGTATGCATATATGTCCTCGCCTTCAGGGACTTCAAGGATTTCAAGTTCACTAAATTGCTCACAGGCCTCCTTTTCCCCGTTATAAAGTTTTTGCAAATATAATTCATAGCAGCTAGAAAAATCTTCAAGGTCAAAGATCTCATCCAGGTAGGGTTCAAAAACTTTGTCATTCAAGCATACACCCAAATTTAAATCATCCTGGTCTTGCCAAAAGGAACTGCAATTTTGGCAGATTCGATCAAGTTCCATTAAGTCATCCTCGCTTTCAGCGTTATATTTGTCACCAGTTGTGTTAGTCACCCTGTTCACCCCTTTCATATGTTTCTATTATATCTGTTTTCCAAGAGTATTTCTATAAATATTGGGGGCAAAAGTTTAATGGAGTGCCCTAATATTAAGAGCGATCCAGTTTCACTTATAGAAGTCCAGCAGAACTTTGATTTGCTGCTATAATCAAATTCATCACTGTCTTCTAACTGCCAGATCCCCTCCAACGGTGGAACCACATACTCAAAATAATCAAGTTCTTGTAAGTTAGCCTTAATTACTAAATTTTTACCCCCTAAAACGCCAAAAAGCCCTTATGTAAAGGACTTTTCATTGTATTAAAGTTTAAGTTTTTATTTGGGCGGAGAAGGTGTGATTCGAACCCACGTGCCCTTGCGGACAACCGCATTTCGAGTCGTTGAAATTGAGGGTTCGCGGGGGATTATTGGGTACGTTTGGGTGCGGCTCGGAACGACGAAAATGCTGTGTTGATGCGGGTTTGATGGCAATAATTAAGCAGGCAAGCGGTCAAATGCGCCCGCTCAACCGTAGGTGAGGTCTTAAAGCGCTGCCGGGAAAAAGACCTTACCTTGCAGAAAGCTCAGGCCATGACTCGGAAAAGATTACAACATTGTTGTATCCGGCGGCAGCAAAAAAGTATCTAAAACCGGAACCTGACTATGCGTCTATTTACAACGAGATCAAAAAAACACCCGAAAATTCTCTCACTGTTGCAGGTGATGGTACTCCTTTGGAAACTGCTAGATATCCTAGAAGCAAACCTGCTTGTGTTTGTAGTGCCCAAGGTATAGCGAATTATAACCACCCTCGCCTTTATTCTCAACCTGATTGCAACTCAGGCTGGGATAGCTCTAGGGAAAGGTATTTCAATGGATACCATCTCTACATGATATCTGCTAGTGACAGTCCATACGATTTGCCTTTGTATCCTAGACTACAGCCTGCATCTCGGCACGATGCTGTTAGCTTTGTCGCTAGCTCTATTGAGTTTTCGCAGCGTTTCTCCTTGGGCACTATTGATAAGTTTCTACTTGATGCGGCTCATGATGCTCAAGCTATTTATGTGTTGTTACTTAATCAGCAAATTGAGCCTTTTATTGATCTAAATCCTAGAACAAAGAAAAATTACAACTCTAAGAGTGATATTCAAATATCTCCTAAGGGTATTCCTATCTGTCCTATTGGTAAAGAAATGAAACCCAATGGGTACGATGCTTCCCAGAACCGTCAAAAATGGAGATGTCCTCTTGCTAGGGGGTCTCATATTTCATGCAAAAAACCTTGCTCTACTGCTAAATACGGTCGTACATTCCATACTTTTTCAAGTGATAATCCACGGGAGCCTCTTTGCCAATGCTGGCATTACAATAAACACTATCACAATCACAAGCAATAAATTCTTGAATGCTTTTCCACCTTTCTTAATTTATTCCTCTTCACCCCTTAGTGTGTTTTAAGAGCTAAAAGGTTCCCATTTTTTATAAAAAAATTAATATTTTACAAAAAAATAGGACTTACGTCCTATTTTTCTTTCTATTAAAAAAAGGTGTTTTAACTCTCTTCTATGATTTCTTTTAAGGCTTTTAGGGTATAGTTCACTTCAGCTTCAGTGTTGAACCAGCCAAAGCTGAAGCGGACCGTACCCTCTGGAAAGGTTCCCATGTTCTCATGTGCCAGGGGTGCACAGTGCAAGCCCGAGCGAGTCATTATGCCATAGACGCTATCTAAAACAAAGCTTAACTGCCCGCCGTCCATTTCTTTAATATTGATGGATACGCAAGGAGTTTGTCTTTCCAAAATGTTGGCTCCATAAACCTGTATCTGGGGCAGTTCCCTGCATCCTTCCACAAATGTGCGCAAAAGCTTTAACTCATGCTCCCTGATTTTATCAATGCCTGTGTTTTGCACAAACTCTATTCCTGCAGCCAATCCCATGATTCCCGGTGTATTTGGCGTACCGCTTTCAAGCCTGTCAGGAAAAAAATCCGGCTGTGCCAGTATATGAGATCTGCTGCCTGTTCCCCCTAAAATTAAGGGTTCAATACAACCTGCTGCCTGTTCATCAATGCATACTCCCCCAACCCCTGGCGGACCGTACAATCCCTTGTGGCCTGTAAAGGTGAGAAAGCTTGCCCCGCATTTTTGCATGTCTATGGGTATGCTGCCTGCAGTCTGAGCAGTATCCAAAAGATACAGCAATCCATGTTCATGGGCAATTTTTCCAACTTCTTCTGCATTTTGAATGGTTCCAAACACATTAGATGCGTGGTTCAAGACAATCATCCTGGTATTTGTATTGACAGCCTTTGAGATATCCTCAGGATTAACGAAGCCGTACTTATCGGCCTTGATAACGGTATAACTAATGACCCCAGAGTTTTTGAGACTGTGCAGGGGGCGGGCAACTGAATTATGCTCCAATCCGGTTGTGATTACGTGGTCACCTGGTTTTAACACCCCTTTAAGAACAAAATTAATGGCATAAGTAATGTTAAGGGTAAAAACCACCTTAGCTGTTTCCTGGCAGTTAAAAAAGCGGGCTACAGCCTCTCTACCCTTTAAAATCTGCCTGTCTGCTTCTAAAGCCAACATATATCCTCCCCTGCCGGGACTTACTCCAATCTTGTTAAAATAGCTGCACATAGCTTCTTGAACCGCCTGGGGTTTGGGATATGTGGTAGCAGCGTTATCTAAATATATTTTTTCCATTGATAATTTCCTCCCTATGCAAGGCCTCACAAAAATCTATGAACTCCTGTGCCAGAGGAGATAAAGTCTTCTGTGTATTATAGGCCAAATAAAACTCTCTTTCCTTGTTAAACTCCACCATATTATAAGCGTTGATCAAGCCGCTCTCAAAATAATCCTGGGCAGCAGTCATGGAAATGATAGATAGTCCCATACCTTCTTTTACCGCCTGCTTAATGGATTGGACGTTATCAAAATAGCCTATTATTTTAAAGTCTTTGATTGCCAACCCTGCCTCTTTCATGATTTTTTCCACTACAGCTTGAGTTCCTGAACCTGCCTTTCTGAAAATAAAGCTGTAGTCGTAAAGTTCCAGTATGGATACTGGGCTTGCTAAAATAATATCTTTGGGGGTTATAAGAACCAGTTTTTCACTGAAAAAGGGAGTATATTTTATTTTATCCAGCTCATACATATCACCCAGGATGCCCACATCAGCCTCTCCCCTAATTAAACATTCCACCACCCCTTGGGAGTCGCTCTGGTTCAAGGTAAAATCAATCCCAGGATATTTTTTGAGGAAACGTGCAATTAGTGAAGGCGCCATATATTGAGCCGGCACAGTACTAGCTGCAATATAAATACTTCCCTCGACCTTACCCGTCCACTCCTTTAGGTCCCATACCATGGCATCCCTCAAGTTGAGGATCTGGCTACACCAGTAATAAAGCCTCTCGCCAAAGGGAGTCAAAATCACTTCTTTGCCCATTCTATCAAAGAGCTTCTGCCCGAAATGCTTTTCCAAACTGCTTATATGAGTGCTGACTGTAGATTGGCTTAAAAAAATACTCTCGGCTGCCTTGGAAAAACTTTTTTGCTCGGCAACCCTTACAAAGGCAACAAGTTGGTGAAACTGCATTTTCAGGCCCCCTTTTCTTATCATACACTAATATCTATTCTATCAATAGAGGCCAATCTCCTTTATCTATATAAAATATTTTTGTTCAAAATTCTTCATAGTATAATGATTATAATGATGGCGATAGGATTCTACTATAAGTTTCAAGGAAGGTGAACTAATGGAAAAAGTCAAGATTATTTTTGCAGGAGCAGTTGTAGGTTTACTAGGTGTTTTGCTGGTGCTCCTTGGAAATCCGGCTAATATGGGTATCTGCCTGGCATGTTTTTTAAGAGACATATCTGGCGGATTAGGTTTCCACAGGGCAGCTGTGGTGCAGTATTTGAGACCTGAGATTTCCGGGTTTATCTTAGGCTCTTTTATCAGCGCCTTTGCAGCCAAGGAATTCAAGCCCAGAGGAGGCTCATCACCTGCAGTCAGGTTTTTTATCGCAGTATTTGTAATGATAGGGGCCCTGGTCTTTTTAGGATGCCCTTTAAGAATGCTGTTTAGGATGTCCGCCGGGGATTTAAATGCATGGATAGCTCTACCAGGGTTTATTTTTGGAATCTATGCCGGAATATTCTTTTTGAGGAGAGGTTACAGCCTGGGCAAAAGCAGTACACAACCTAAAGCTAACGGCTTCTTGCTGCCCCTTTTAGCGGTAATCCTTTTGGTATTCCTTTTGATAAAACCAACTTTCATCTTTTTTAGCCAGGAGGGACCGGGTTCCATGACTGCTCCGGCAATACTAGCCCTGGCTGCAGGGTTGATTGTTGGAATAGCCGCCCAGCGCACTAGACTTTGTACTGCCGGTGGATTTAGGGATATTATTTTGCTTAAAGATTTTCATTTAGCATCAGGAATCTTCTCCTTATTTGCCGCTGCCTTCATTGCCAACCTGATTTTTGGAAAGTTTAACTTATCTTTCATGGGTCAGCCTATTGCCCACGCCGATGGCTTATGGAATTTCCTGGGTATGACCCTGGCAGGTTTCGGGTCCATACTCCTTGGAGGTTGTCCGTTAAGACAGACCATTTTGGCTGGAGAAGGAGATAGCGATGCTGCCATAACTGTATTGGGATTAATAGTCGGTGCTGCTGTAGCCCATAACTTCGGACTGGCATCAAGTGCAGCTGGAGTGACTATGGGAGGCAAAGCAGCGGTTGTCATAGGCTTTGCCTTTGTCTTGGCCACTGCAATACTTAATACTTCTGAAATAAACTCCAAATTAAACTCCAAATTAATCAAGGGAGGGAAAAACTTAAATGCCTAAAACAATTGACGCCAGGGGACTGTCCTGCCCGGAGCCTGTAATACTAGCCAAGAACGCAGTTGATGCCTTGACTGCAGGTGAAGAAATAATTATCATGGTAGATGCGGAAGTGGCCAAAGAAAATGTATCCAGATACCTTCGCAATGCCAAAAAGTCAGCAAAAATTCAAGAAATTGACGGGTATTTTAAAATCTCGGTTAAAGGCTAAAGGAGTCTCAATATGTACATCATAACCTTTCCTTCAACATACCAGGCATTAAACTTTGAGAAGAAATATAAGGAAACCGGACTGAAGTTTACCCTGCGCCCGGTTCCCAGAGAAATCAGTTCAAGCTGTGGTATCGCCGCTCAATTGACAACCGATGAGATATCAATAAAAAACCTCTGGGCAGAATGCCGCAAATACAAAATTGAAACCGACGGATTGTTTTTCCTGGAAAAACAGGGAGGAAAAGCAGTAGTCTCTACAATATTGATAGGGCAGGAATAAACCTGCCCTAAATGATTCTCATTCTGGTGTATAATTACTATTTTTATGTTTTTACCAGTGTTTTTTGAGATTTATTGTCCCGTTTTTGAGATTTTAATCCCTGAGATTTTAATCCCAGAGTTTTTCAATTCTAACATTGTTGAAGAAGAAAGATACTATATCTTCAGGAGAACGTCCTTGTTCGGCCAGGGCCCTGGCTCCCCACTGACTCATGCCTACCCCATGCCCAAAACCTTTACCGGTGATAACTAACTGGTTGCCCTCAACTCTGATATCATCCCAGAGGGTCGAACGGACAACAGTGCTTTCCAAGGCCAGCCTTAAAGCCGGACCGCTTACAGTGGCATTCCCTACCTTCACTTTCATAGCTCTTCCTGAAGGGCCGGCATCTACAATTTCCACAGACTGTATATTGCCAGGATCAGCGCCTGTGATTTCTTTTACTGCACTGCGCACTTGGGAAATTGGAATAGATGCTGTCCAGGATTTGTTTTCCTCCAAGGTAATCTCAAAACCCGGGTCTTCTACACTTTTAATGTAAGGGGTTTCTTCGTCTGTGAAGGCAAGTCCTTCTTCAGCGCTGGCAGCCGTTTTTCCGCCGCCGTCAGCATGAAACCAGGCATTGATGAGCCTGCCCCGGTATGTAACAACTTCTCCCCGGGTAGCAGAGACTGCCTGCCTCACATTATCATTGATTTTCTCAGCATCATAAGCTTGAAATTCCTCAATGTCTGTTGAAGCGTCAGTACCCCTTTCCTGAACCCCGCCTTCTTCTATTTTCTTCAATGTAAATGTCCTTGCTACGATTGCTTGTGCTGCCAGCGCCTCTTTCGGCCAGGTCGGATCCATCTCAGCAGCAACAACCCCAAGAAGGTATTCCTCCATTGCCATTTCTTGCACATCCCCTGTTTCAGCTATATAAACTGATAAAGTTGGTTCTTGAGGATATCTTTGACTTAAGTTATCACCAGGTTTTCGTGCAGGGCAGCCTACTGCAGCAGCAATTAACAGAACAGTAAAAGATAGAACAATTACTCTTTTAAATAATTTCATGAAAAACCCTCCAGAACATAATACTAATTACCTGAATTTAGTATTATCAGGAGGGTCTAACTTTATTTATGGTATATTTTTACTTTATCTCCTCATACATCTGCCTGGCGGCTTCTACAGAAGCTGAATCGGGTGTTTCCAGTACGCGAACCTTCAGTATGCGGTGGCCGAAGTCCAGGCTTAATTCATCACCTGACTTTATCTCGGTGCCGGCCTTGGCAGGACGTCCGTTAATACTTACCTTACCTCCATCACAGACCTCTTTAGCCAGGGTTCGCCTTTTAATGATTCTTGATACCTTTAAAAATTTGTCCAGCCTCAAAATTATCCTCCTTAGTAAAAAATCAGGCTTTTTAGGCCTGATTTTTGGTGCACTAGCCAGTAACTTTTTCTCTTAAAGCTTTACCGGGCTTGAATGCAGGAACCTTTGTAGCAGGAATTTTAATTTCATCACCTGTTTTCGGGTTTCTGCCTGTTCGTGCAGCACGATCTCTTACCTCAAAAGTGCCAAAACCAACTAATTGAACCTTATCCCCGCCTGCTAATGCTTCCTCAACTGCTGCAAAGGTTGCATTAACTGCCTTTTCAGCGTCTTTTTTAGTAACTTCAGCTTTTTCTGCCACTTTGGCAACTAACTCCATTTTATTCAATATTAATCCCTCCTATTTTGGATATATATGTAGATAAGTCTATTATGCATATTCGAGAAATCCCAGAGATATCCTGCTTTTCCTGCAAAAAATTCCAAATTTCTAGTATTTTTTTTTTGCTTCTTCCCAAAGGATATCCATATTTTGCAAATTTAATTCTCCCCATTGCAAATTTTTCTCTTTAATTTGCTCTTCCACGTACAAAAATCTCTTGATAAATTTATTATTTGCCTTTTGCAGGGACTCTTCTGGATCAATATTTAAAAATCGACAAACATTGACAAGGGCAAATAAGAGGTCCCCCATCTCTTCAGATATTTTGTCGTTTTGTCTCGATTGGCATGCCTTCTTAAGTTCATCTATTTCTTCTTGAACCTTTTCCCAGGGGCCTGTAATATCAGGCCAATCAAAACCTACCCTGGCTGCTTTTTTTTGGAGTTTTTCTGCTCTTGATAGGGCAGGAAATACCTTAAGTACACCGTCTAGGACACTCTTATTATTTTTTTCCTCCGCCTTAATTTTTTCCCAAGTCAGCTCCACTTCACCGGAAGTCTTTAAATACATGGAACCAAATACATGGGGATGTCTGCGAAGCAGTTTACTGGAAATTTCATGGATCACATCATAAACGTCAAAAACTCCTTTCTCACTGGCCAGTTGGGCATGGAATACTACCTGTAGTAGTAAGTCTCCCAATTCTTCTAACAGTTTATGCATATTTTCTTCATCTATAGCTTCTAATACCTCATATGTTTCTTCCAGTAAAAATTTTTTAAGAGATTGGTGGGTTTGCTTTCTGTCCCAGGGACATCCTGTTGGACTGCGCAGCTTATCCATAATTCCCAAAAAATCTTCAAAGGAATATTTAGAAGCAATACTCTCTGCCTCTGCTTCTGGGGGCTGTACATAAACACTAGTCATATGATCAATCCACCCCAGCCTGTCCAACTCATGCAGGGGTATCAACTCAATACGCTGTATTGCAGGTATGCCAGCTCCCTTAACCACTGTAACCTGATGGTCATCCTTAAAAACATCCATCAATGTAAGCTTAAGGTCTGAAGCTGCCATTTTGCTGTATACCTGTGTAAACAATAAAGCCTGTCCAGATGTCAAAATCCTCTCATCAAATTTCAATGCATCGGCAATAATCAATCCATCACAAGGATCAATCTGCAAAGCTGCATAAACAGCTTCCAAACAGCTTGGAGCCGGTAGAATTTCCACAGGAATATTCTTCCCGGCAGCCTGTACAAGCAGCATTTTAACTGAGGATTCAGCAACCATGGGATGTCCAGGAACAGCATAGACAATAGTTTCTTTGGTTGTTTGAACACTGTCTATAAGAGTGTCGACAATACTATGATATACCTCTTCAAAGGTCTCATGGGTTTGATAGAATTCATCAAAGGAATGGAATTTGACACCAAGGTTCTCAAGCTGCTTCACAACGGGGTGTTTTGCAGTCCTAACAAATACATGATAATTTCCCTTAAGAAGCTGTAAATTTTTTGAGGGCAGCATCTCCAGCTCACCAGGGCCTAAACCCATTACCAGTATCTTCAACATTATCGCCTCACAATCTTAAACTTTTGCAGTAGTTTGGAAAATTTTGCACCAACCCCTGGTATTAATTCTAAATCTTTAACCTTAATTCCTCCTAGCAATAGTATAACCAGTAAATAACTTAATCCTCCTACAGCAATTGAGAGTAACACTGCTGCACTATTGCCAAAAGAATTGACAACTGCATAATAAACACGGATCACTAAAAAAGACATAACTGCAGTTCCAATCATAGGGGTAAATATGGATTTGTACCAGGACAGACTGAAACCCATATGCTTTTTAACATCTCTGTAGTTTAGCAGGAGAGCTACGGTAAAACCCACAAGTGTTGCTATTCCAGCCCCTTTAATACCCAAAGAAGGCAGACCAACCAAATAATAGTTCAGAGTTCCTTTAAGCATAACTCCAATTAACAGGTTTTTGACAGGCAGATAGGTTTTCCCTGTTCCTTGCAGGGCGCCGCTTGTTGCCTGGTATAAACCCAAAAGCAAAGTGGTAGGAGCAAGCACAGCTATACTTAAACCTACTTCGGGTATACCATATAAAAACCTGGCAATGGGAGTAGATAAAAGCCAAAGCCCTACTGCAGATGGCAAGCAAAGCAGTACAGTTACCCAGATGGCCGCATCTATAAGCGACTTTACCTGGGCAGGACGTTTTTTAGCCATTGCTTCAGAAATGGCAGGCACCAGGCTAACAGCTAAAGAGATGGTGACTATTGTAGGAAGGTTAATCAAGGTATTAGCCATCCCTGAAAACTGCCCAAAAAGCTCGGTAGCCCTTGCCATTGAATGACCTGCAGCTTGGAGCCTTAAAGGAACTATGGTTGCGTCAATTACCTGCATGATGGGCATGACCAGTCCTCCAAGAGAAAGTGGAACAGCAATGATAATAATGCGTCCTAGGAGACTGGCAAAAGGCTCTCCTTTGGAAGATGCCCTGTCAGCTTTTCCTCTGCCCCGCCAGCTAAAGAGCATATAAAATATCAATAATACTATCAGTGAAGCCACACTTCCGGTTACAGCTCCAAATGTTGCACCTGCAGCAGCAAATTCCACTCCATAGGATAAAAGAAAATAAGCCATGACCAGCACAGTTAGAACCCGAAATAATTGTTCAAATACCTGGGAAATTGCTGTGGGAACCATTGTTTGATTACCTTGGAAGTATCCTCTAAAAGCCGAGGAAACTGCCGTGATAAATATAGCCGGGCATATTGCAATTAAGGGGTAAAATGCTCTTTCATCATACAAGACATGACTAGCAAGCCAGTAGGAGTTAAAGAATAACAGCAGCGTGAAGGCCAGACCAACCAAAGCAAGCATCACCAGGGAAACGAGAAAAACCCGCCTGGCCCCCCTAAAATCCCCCAGGGCTTCCTTCTCTGAGACAAGGAGTGATATGGCCACTGGTATGCCTGCAGTAGAAAGGGCCAGAATCATTGTATAAACAGGGTAAGCCATCTGGTAAAGCCCCATTCCTTCTCCTCCAATTAAGCGAGCTAAAGGGATCCGGTAAACAGCCCCCATAAGTTTTATCAGCACACCCGCAAAGGATAGTATAAAAGCCCCCTTAAGAAAATTCCTGCCCGTCATCCCTACCGCCTCACCTCTTTTAGCTCTTTCTATATCTTATAACAGGTTGACAAGATATAGAAATAAAAAAGTGGCCTAAAGCCACTATTTTATGATATTACTTGTTCTATTCGTTTTTTATTGTTCCATTTGTTTAGCCAGAAAACCGGCAGCTGTTTCAGCCAACTTTAGCTCCATATCACCCATTTTTACATTAGGTTCCTTTGAGCAAAGGATTACTGCACCAATAGGGTCTCCTTCTGCAATGATAGGGGCTATCACCTCCGAGGTAAATTTACAATCTTCCTGGTCTTCAATAATAGCACATTCTTTGCAGAGGTTATGTTTACCCGGTTCATTGATTAGCACAGTTTTTCTTTCTTCCATCACCTTTTCCACTGCAGGACCAATAGGTTTGTTTAGAAATTCTTTCTTAGGAGCTCCTGAAACGGCTATTATATTATCTCTATCAGCAATACACGCAATGTGGCCTATTGCTTCATAGAGTGAATCTGCATATTCTTTGGCGAAATCTCCTAATTCACCTATGGGAGAGTATTTTTTTAATATGACTTCGCCTTCGCGATCCACAAAAATTTCCAGCGGATCACCTTCGCGAATTCTTAAGGTTCTGCGTATTTCCTTGGGTATAACTACTCTGCCTAAGTCGTCAATACGCCTTACAATTCCTGTTGCCTTCATAATTATTCCTCCCTTCTTTTCTTATGTAAGCCTATAGGGCGGTTTCTATTCTTAGTATATATCCGAATCCTATCATTTATTCTTTTTTTTCCAGCAACCTACTTAAGTTACTTAATAGATTTATATTCGTTTTGCTTGCAAGGCATCACCTCTTTAATCTTTAAAATTATTAACAAATACTAAACTGCAGTTTAATCAAACAAAGTTTAACATCTTTGTGTTTTTATGTTTCCCCTTGTCAAAAATACTATTCAAGGATTTATGTGCAAAAAAAGGAGCTTATATGCTCCCTATGCAATTAGTTTTGTTTTGTCTCTGCTTCTATGAGATTGTTGGTAATCTCAGCTTCTTCGAAAAGTTTGCCATAATAAATATCAAACAGCCTATTACGTTCCTGGTTTAATAATATCTGCTCAATGTCATCTTTTACACTGTCAAAGGTATCTTTTTTATCAACAGCTTGGATGATATGGTATCCGAACATGGTCTCAACAGGTTTTGAACTGTATTCTCCTACCTTTAACTCATATGCCCCCTGCACAAATTCTGTTACTAGATATATATCATCTTCTGTAAAGTAATAGTCAATTAAGCCTCCTTCAACAGCTGAGACAGGATCTTGACTGTACTCTTTGGCCAGCTCTTCAAAATCAGCGCCTGAATTTAGCTTGGCAATCAGTTCTTCTGCTTGCTTTTTGGCTTCAGCCCTTTCTTCATCTGTAGCTTCATCTTCCCTGGCCTCAAAGAGAATGTGGCGGACTTTCATTGTTGTAAGATTTGCCTTGTTAGTCTCATAATACTCCTTGATCTTTTGGTCTTCAACCCTCGCATCTCTGGTTACATGGTCAAAGAGCGCTTCTATTAACAGCTGTTCTTCAATCATTTCTCTGACATCTTTTTCTGTCAAGAAGCTTTCCTTTAAAGCATTCTTATAACCTTCTTCTCCCATGGCTGCTTTCAGTTCGGCAAGTTCTTCATCTACCTTTTTCTTGTCAACGCTTATTCCTTCAGCCTTTGCCCCTTGAGCCAAGAGCGTAAACTCAATCATATCGCTAAGGAGTTGTTTACGAAAATCATTCTTTCTCTCTTCACCATCTGCGCCTTCAAAGTTATAGCCCTGGGCTTCAGCAGCTTTAATGAATTTGTCAAGCTTGTCCTCTAACACATCAGCTCTAATTTCTTCTCCATTTACTATGGCTACAACCTCAGCCTTTTTTGCACATGCACCAAGAGCAAGGGCAGCACCCAGCAAAACTATCAATATAATTAACCTAACCCTATTACCTCTCAAGCAAGTCACCTTCTCTCTATAAGTTGGGACATTCTATGTCATTATATCAGTGTTGTCCCTGTACTTCAAGAGAAGATAGTCTTTGAAAAATATTTTCCAACAAATCCAAGATTTCTTCCTGGTTCAATTTTGTTACCCGGACTTTGATCACCAGACCGTTGGCCACTGAGAAGGATAACCTTCTGTCCATTCCCCTGGCAAGATCAAGGAGTTTTTCACCTTTAATAATAAAGTCAGGCCTAAATATAATATCAATTTCCTGGCCAAGGTGTTTAATCTTTATCACATTAAATTGTTTTGCCATAACTTTGATCCTAGTTAGTTTCAGCAGATTCATGGTAGCAACAGGCATAGCGCCAAACCTGTCAATGAGGCTTTCCTCAATACTTGCAACCTCCTCAACAGTTTCGCAAGCTCCTAGTTCCTGGTATATATCCATGATTTGACTGCTATCCGGAACATATTTATTGCTGATAAAAGCAGATACGTGAACTTCTATATCCATGGTTTCTTCCTCTCTTTTTGCAGGAACTGCACCCTTAAGCTGTTTTACAGAATCCTCAAGAAGTTTACAGTAAAGGTCAAAACCAATGGCCAGCATATGCCCATGCTGTTCTGGTCCTAGAATGTTGCCCGCCCCTCTTAATTCCAAATCTCTTTTAGCAATTTTAAAACCAGAACCAAATTCGGTGAACTCCCTGATAGCTGCCAACCGCTTTTCCGCCTGCTGGTTTAATACCTTGTTCTTCCTATAGGTAAAATAAGCATAAGCTATCCTGTTTGTACGGCCTACCCTTCCCCTAATTTGATAAAGTTGGGATAATCCTAGTTTATCGGCCTCATCTACTATTAAAGTGTTGACATTGGGAATGTCCAGACCATTTTCAACAATGGTCGTGCACAAGAGAATCTGGTATTCCCCATCAATGAATCTAAGCATAACCCTTTCAAGTTCATCTTCTCGCATTTTTCCGTGAGCCACGCCAATGGAAGCATCAGGGAAAATCCTCTGCAGCTGCAGTTTTACCCTGTCAATATCTTCTACCCTGTTGTGTAAGAAATAGACCTGACCTCCCCTATCAAGCTCCTTGCGTACAGCCTCTTTAATCAAATTCTCGCTGTACTCTATGACATAAGTTTGTACAGGATACCTGTCCTCAGGGGGGGTTTCAATGACACTCATATCTCTAACGCCTGCCATGGCCATGTGCAGGGTCCTGGGAATGGGAGTTGCCGTTAAAGTCAGTACATCTACATTGCGGCTGATCTGTTTGATTTTTTCTTTATGAGCAACACCAAAACGCTGTTCTTCATCCACAATTAGCAGACCAAGATCCTTAAAACTTACATCCTTTGACAAAAGCCTATGAGTGCCTATAACAATATCAACGGTACCTTTTTTAAGAGCATCTACAATTACTTTTTGCTCCCTGGATGTCCTAAAACGGCTTAGCATATCAATCCTTACCGGAAAATCTTCAAATCTTTCGGTAAAAGTCTTGTAATGCTGCTGGGCAAGAACGGTTGTCGGCACTAAAACAACAACTTGCTTGGAATCCTGAACAGCTTTAAAGGCTGCCCTTAAAGCCACTTCTGTCTTACCATAACCCACATCACCGCACAGGAGTCTGTCCATGGGTTTGGGCTTTATCATATCACTTTTTACTTCCTCAATGGCCCTTGCCTGATCAGGGGTTTCCACATAAGGAAATGTCTCTTCAAATAAAGCCTGCATGGCATCATCGGGCACAAAGGCATGCCCTGGTACTGTTTCTCTTGCGGCGTACAATTCAAGTAGTTGTTTGGCCATATCTTGAACTGATTCTTTAACCCTGGCTTTAACTTTCTGCCACTCAGAACCACCAAGTTTATTCAATTTGGGCTTATGTCCTTCAGCCCCTACATACTTTTGAATCAACTTTACCTGGTCTGTCGTAACATAAAGACGATCTTGACCATGATATTGAATATTCAGATAATCCCTGCTCACCCCGCCTACACTGAGCTGCTCTAGACCAATGTATCTCCCTATGCCATGATGCACATGGACTACATAGTCACCAGGTTTTAATTCTCCGTGGTGGGTTATGTGGGTACCATTTTTAAAATTCCGTAAAACTTTAGTGTGCTTTTTTCTGCCAAATATCTCTTCCTCGGAAATCACAGCCAATTTAAGATTGGGTATTTCAAAGCCGCTCGAAAAGTTGCCGAGGATTATAAAAGCTCTACCTAATAGCTCTTCAGGATTAAAAATGTCCTTAATAACCGGTAGTTCTACGTTTTCTTCCCAAAAGTATTCTCTCAACCTCTTGGCCCTTTCAAGAGAAGAAACAGTTAAAGCTACAGTATAACCTCTTTTTTTCCATGCATTTAACTCATCCTTGAGAATACCCATCTTGCCATGAAACAAGGGTACACTTTTACCGCTGAAACTTAATATATTTATTAGTTTTGCCCCTGGTATTTCTCGAGGGAGAGATGATAAATATAATACCTTCTTGTCTGCTATTAACTCTCTGGTTTGCAGATGAGTATAGTCTATATCTATAAATTCCGGTATAGCCTTTCCCATGTCCAAAAGTTCGGTTAAGTTAGCTGCCTTCTCCTCTTCCTTTTTCAGTAAAACTTCAAAGACACGTAGTGGCTCGCTCACTACTATCATGGGCACACTGCAAAAATAATCAATTATGCTGTCTTGCTTATCATATAAAAAAGGCTGAAGCTTTTCCAGGTCATCCATCCACAAGCCGTCTTGCAAATACCCAAGCCATTCACCTAACTGGTCCTTTAGCTTCCTGGCTGAACTGCGTTTTCCCTTAGAAGCCAGTTTTTCTACATAGTCATCGCCAAAAAGTCTAAGTTTATGAACCGCTAAATCCCTATTAGAAGCATTAATTAAAATCTCTCTGGCAGGGGAAACCACAAACCCGGCTGTGTTCCCCCTTGACCTTTGTGTTACAGGATCAAAATATCGTATGGCTTCAACTTCATCATCAAAAAATTCTATTCTTAAAGGACTAGATATACCCGGGGTAAATATGTCAAGGATATCACCACGAACACTAAATTGCCCTGGGCCTTCGACTAAATCAACCCTTTCATAACCCAGGAAGGCTAACTTCTCGATTAGCTCTTCATGTTGATACTCTGCACCTTGATTTATCTGCAAGTGGGCATTTATAAACACATCTTTAGGCAAAAGCTTCTGCATTAGGGTTTCAGCAGTAATTACCAGGCGCTTTAAGCTGCCTCTAGTCAGTTTGGTTAATACTTTAATTCTTTCTTGAGTAAGTTCATAACTTTTGGCATAAACCTCATGAAACATGGTTTCCCTGGGAGGGAGAAAATCTACCTGCTTTTCATCAAAAAAGTTAAGCAGGTTAACCACCATGTTTTTCGCATCTGCTATATTTTCGGTTATTATGAGCATGGGCTGTCTGACTTCTTGAGCTGTGGCTGCCAGCCAATAACTTTTTTGACTTTCAGTAAGACCGTGGACAAACTGTTCCGCCGAACCACCCTTGTAAATCTCAATATATGATTGGAAGTCCTTTTGATCCCTTAAAATTTTGCTTAAATCCTTTAAACGCAAAGGCATCACCCTAAGTCATATTATTTTAGCTGTTAGTACTACAGCGAAAGGTTACTCGTTTCGTTACATCGCTACACCATGGGGACGGTTCCATCGTCTTCCCTTCGGACCTTCGCTGCGCTACGGTGACGCTCGAACCGTCCCCATGGCTCCGCTAATTGCTAAATTTCGCTGTAGTATTAGAATAATCTATTTTACTCTATCTGAGGTTATAATTTTAACAACCATAGCGTTCCATAAAGCATGCATTAGCCCTGCTCCGGCTATAGCAGCCAAAACGCTTTCTGTCAGCAAATACAATCCATAAGTAAGTATACCTAATAAACTATGAGAAATAAAAGACACCAGGGCTGCAACCAACCCTTTATTTGCAGTTTTAATATCGATAAAACCTTCAATCAGGCCAAAAAATGCATGAGTCAAGATAATTGAAGCCCCAAAGTATAAAGCTAAGAGAGTTTTTAAGAGCTCTTCGCTAAAAGGGCCCAGGAGAATAACCCCTAATACCTGCATCCTTGCGAGGACAAACCTGTTCAAAAACCAGGCTGCCAATGCGGCCAACAGACCTGCCAAAATAAACTCCATGTGTTTACTAACCCCTGTAATTTCTATTATAGATGTTCATTACCTTTTCTATGTCTTCATCTAGCATTTTTTCTACTGCTTCAACAGATTTTAAAAGTACTTTCTTGGTTATTTCCCATTCTTCTTCACTAAATACACCAAGGACATGGTCAACTGAATCAGAAGGAGGCCTGCCAATACCAATTTTTACCCTGGGGATATCCATGGTGCCTAAATGGTCCATAATTGACTGAATTCCTTTATGTCCGCCTGAAGCGCCTCCAGGTCTAATACGTAAAACCCCAAGGGGCAGATCTAAATCATCATATATTACAATGACCTTATTAATGGCTATTTTATAATAGTTTACCAGAGGTGAAACACATCTGCCACTTAAGTTCATATATGTCTGTGGTTTAACCAGTATAATTTTTTCCCCTTGATGATACCCTTCTGCCACGAGGCCTTTCTCTTTCGTTTTGCTAAATTCAATACCCCACTTGTCTGCTAAAAGATCTGCAACCATAAAACCAACATTATGTCTGGTTGCTTCATAATCCTTTCCAGGGTTGCCCAAACCTGCAATCAGCCGCAAAATGTTTCACCACCTAACTGACTTAGTTAGCAAAAAACCCGGTTGTTTAAAACCAGGTTTTATCATTATCTTATAACTAATTATTCCGCTGCATTTTGTTCCTCAGCTTCCGCAGCAGGACCTTCCTGTCCTTCAACTCCCAGCTCTTCTGCTTCTTCTGCTTCTTCTTCAGCCCTTGGACTTGATACCACGGCCACCACTGTACTGGGATCTGTAATATACTCTACTTTTTCTGAAGCAGGTATATCTGCAACAGACACACTGTCTCCAATCTTCAGATTGCTAATGTCCACTTCTACAGCAGCAGGAATATCTGCAGGTAAGCAGCGAATAGCAAGTTCCCTTAATCTATGCTGGAGAATACCTCCTTCAGCTATACCTATGCTTTCACCTACTAAGATAATGGGAACGGTGGTTTCAAGTTTTTCAGACATAGAAACCTGGTAAAAATCAATATGTGATAGAGTCTTCTTAACTGGATGCCTCTGCACTTCCCTCATCAACACATTATACTCCTTGGAACCGTTATTTGTTTCCACTTTTAGCTGGAGAAATGCATTTTCACCTGCGCTTGTTATTACTTTTTCTACAGTTTTTTCAAGAACCAGCAAGGGTATGCTATCTACCTCTTGTCCATATAAAACAGCCGGAATACTCCCCTGGTTTCTCATCCTGTTCATATATCCCTTTCCACGGCCGGTGCGAACCTTTGCATCCAATTGTAATGTTTCCATACATATCACCTCTCAATTACATACTTTGTTCTTTCCCCATGTTGGGTATTCCTTATCCCCTTTCATTTATCTAGTTTAACCTAATTTTAGCATAATACCACATGCTTGTGAATAATATCATGCAAAGAGATAGTTTTAGGAGGAATTAAGAGCATGAGTATCAAGGGTAAAACTGTTTTGGGCAAGGCAATTGTATGTCTTCAAAACGGCCAGCAGATTGGCAGGGTAAAGGGTCTTATAATTGATCCTGATGAAACATCGGTGGTTGCCCTGCTAGTTGAAAACAAAGCCCTATATAAAGACAAAATGGTTGTTCAATATGGTAAAGTCTATGGTATCGCAGAAGTAGTAACTGTTAAATACGCAAATTCACTTGAAAAAGCACAAGCCAGTTCACCCATCGGCAGGCTGCTCAGGGACAAAATTGCCTTTTACGGAGCTAAAGTGATAACTGAAGATGGAAGCATCATAGGAACAATTGACGATTTTCTTTTTGATACTGCTACAGGCAAGATAGAGACTCTTGTTATTAGCGGTAAAATACATGAAAAAATCTTCAAGGGTACTTTAGAACTACCCATCTCTCAAGTAACCACCATAGGCAGGGATGCTGTAATTGCAAAATCTAGAGCTGTTGATGCCCTGGTGGAACCGGAAAGCCACCTTGCAGCAAAAGTAGAAGCAATAAAGGCCTCCGGCAGTAAAGTATGGAACGCGACCAGGGATACAACTTCCAGATTTAGAAGGCAGCTGTCTCTTACCTTCAAAAATCTCAAAGCAAAAAATAAAGGCCAAGATACTGACCAAGAATATCCATGTTGCCTGGACCCAGAGTTTCCAGCACAGGTGGAAAAGAAGGATGAAACTAAATCTTAATCGAAAAGCTTACTAACAGATAGGTCCTCATGAATTCTAATAATTGCTTCTCCTAACAAAGGAGCAACAGACAATGTTTTAATCTTGGGAATCATTTTTTCTTTGGAAACTGGTATGGTATTAGTAATAATAAATTCTTCAAAGGGAGTATCTTCTATTCTTTGGATTGCCGGACCTGATAAAACTGCATGGGTACAACATGCATAGACGCGCTTTGCACCGCGCTCCAATAAAGCCATGGCTCCAGTTGTGATGGTGCCGGCAGTGTCCACAATATCATCAGTCATAATAACAGTCTTGCCTTTTACTTCCCCAATCAAGTTCATTACTTCAGACACATTCGGGGCTGGTCTTCTTTTGTCAATGATTGCCAGTCCACAGCCGAGCCTTTCGGCTAAATCTCTGGACCTGGTAACGCCCCCTATGTCAGGGGAAACAACCATAAGGTTGTCTAGGTCTAGGTTTTTAAAGTATTCTGCCAAAATAGGCACACCAAGTAAATGATCGAAGGGAATATCAAAAAATCCTTGAATGGCGTTGGCATGCAAATCCATGGCAATAACCCTGTTTGCTCCCGCAGCGGTTATCAAATTTGCCACAAGCTTTGCTGAAATCGGGTCCCTGGCTTTAATTTTTCTTTCTTGCCTGGCATAACCATAGTATGGGATTACGGCGGTTATCCTCTTGGCTGATGCTCTTTTCAAAGCGTCTATAAGTATTAAAAGTTCCATCAAGTGCTCATTGACTGGATTAGATGTGGGTTGAATAACAAAAGCATCAGCCCCGCGAACACTCTCATTAATGGCTAACCCGATCTCCCCATCTTTAAAACGGCTAATTTGGGCACATCCCAGAGGCACACCCAGGTATTCCGATATCTCCTCAGCCAGTTGCGGATGGGCATTGCCTGTGAATATCTTCAATTTCTGCCTATTGGACATTTTTTACCTCCACTGACAATAAAAATTCAAAACATATTAAACTTCTATATGTTTCGACAAATTCCTCCATGAAAGGCCTCGTAATTTTTACTCTTTTTCTTTGTCCTTTTGTCTATTTACCCATCCTAGAATATTTGTTTGTCTTTGTCTGCCTAAGGCCAATGAATCTGGGGGAACATCTTCAGTAATAGTTGAACCTGCCCCTGTAACCGCGTTTTTCCCTACTCTGACTGGAGCAACCAAATTGGTATTACTGCCAATAAAGGCGCCGTCTTCCAACACTGTCTGCCATTTATTCTTACCATCGTAGTTACAGGTTATGGTACCTGCCCCTACATTTACTTCTTCTCCGATTGTACAATCTCCTACATAGGACAAATGAGGGATTTTGCTGCCCGGACCTACTATAGATTTTTTAATCTCCACAAAATCGCCCACTTTAACGCCTTCTGCCAACTCTGTGCCTGGCCTTAAATAGCTGAATGGTCCAAGGGTACAGTTTGACCCAATAGTTGCACCTTTAGCTACAATTCGGTCCATGGTTACAGAATTACCTACAAATGTATCTTCAAGGGTACAATGAGGTCCTATCCGACAGCCCTCGCCTACATGCGTGTCCCCCTGCAGGAAAGAGAATGGATAGATAACAGTATCCATGCCTATGGTAACAGAAGCATCAATATATGTGACTTCCGGGTCTACAATAGTAACTCCTGAAAGCATATGTCTTTCATTAATTTTTCTACGCAGCAGCTTCTCAGCCTCAGAGAGCTGAACCCTGTTGTTGATGCCTTCAGTTTCCCTGTAATCTTCTGTTACCAGGGTTTCAACTCTTAAATAATCTTTTGCCAGTGACTCAATAACATCTGTCAAGTAGTACTCCCCTTGACTGTTTTGAGGCGATATTTTTTTTAGGGCTGCAAAAAGGGCTTCTTTTTGAAAGCAATATGTCCCGGTATTTATTTCCTTTATAGCCCTTTGAACCTCCTCAGCGTCTTTTTCTTCAACAATTTTTATGAGGGTTCCGCAGTCATTCCTGATAATTCTGCCATATCCCTGAGCATTAGGCAGCACAGCAGTCAATACTGTTGCAGCTGCTTTGTTCTCAAGATGCTGTTTTAACAATCTCTTAAAAGTATCGCCCGTCAGCAGGGGAGTATCCCCGCAAACAACAAGAACAGTATCCACTGCAGCATCAAGACACCCTTGAGCTTGCAGTACAGCGTGCCCAGTACCTAACTGTTGTTCCTGCAAAGCATATTTATATTTGCTGCCAAGGTGATTCATAACTTCTTGAGCGCCATAACCCACTACAATAACAATCTCTTTAACCTCTGCTTCAGACAATGCATCACAAACATGCTCAATCAAGGTTTTCCCAGCTGCTTTATGCAGCACCTTTGGAATATTTGATTTCATGCGTGTTCCTTTTCCGGCTGCTAAGACAATAGCTGCTAACATTAATCAACCCCCCCATAAAATATTTGATCCTCGCTCTTAGGATACCATATTATAAAGGGTACATTCATGTACAAAATATTTAAAAAAATTAAAGGAGCACTAGCTCCTTTAAATATAAATACTTTTTTAACTATCTCCTATACTACCTCTCCATAGGCTTTTAACACTGCTGACTGTATTGTCTCTCTAGCTGTTGAACAAATAGGATGCGCTATGTCTCTAAATTCACCATCGGGCATTTTACGACTTGGCATGGCAACAAATAAACCATTTTGCCCCTCTATTACCTTTACATCATGAATAACAAAAGCATCATCTAAAGTTACAGAAACAATTGCCTTCATTTTTCCTTCCTGATTAATCTTTCTAATTCTCACATCAGTAATATTCAAGCCCTCACCACCCTTCATTGTAGCTCTTACTTACCGTAGTTATTTACTATTCTCTATTTGGCATAAAATTCCTTCTTAATATTAGTATAATTTTACTCATAATTGTAACTTTTTAAACATTTTTCCGGTAATTTTCATTAAAATTTTTTCATAAAAATTTTTTAAGGTATGCCCTTTTCCCTAGGACTGGGACTGATTACCTCATTTACTAACTGCAAGTCACTTGGCTTGTCAACATCTATGCCTATTTCAGGGTAAGCGCTTACTACGGCTCTACCTTTAATTCCCAATAAATCAGAGAATTTTTGTTCAACTTCTTTTAACGAAAGCATCTTAAGCAGCAGCTTAAGAATAAATCCCCAACCTATTAGTCCGCTTAATGCTACCGGGCTTTTTCTTAATTTAACTAACTGCCTTCCCCGTACTGCGCACCTGGCCACGATCTTAGGGTTTACTAAAAACATATTTCCTCCTGTAAAAATACCTTCTCTTAAGGTAACATAGGTTCTTTTTACAGTGGGATATTTAGCTTCATTGGCTTCCTTGGGAACTATTGGATAATACAGGTCAACACTAGAATCATTACACGCCTGGAGAAAATCCTCAATAGCAGCAGCATTTATCAAAGGAATATCTGCCGTTACTATCAAAATCTTTCCGTTAGAATTAAGCATTTCTATCCCATTAAGAACACTGTCTATGGCGCTTTCTCCCTCCATGGCCAGTATAATATCCGGCTTGTGTGAAAAAACCTTTTGAATTTCTACCAGGGGGCCTACAACCACAATTCTCTCCACCTGAGCAGAGGCTTGCAGCGCTTCCACCACATATTCCACCATAAACTTATTTCCTATGGGAATTAATGCTTCTGCGGCAACTTCACTATCTGACCGAAGCTTGTCTTTACCTTTTCCACCTGCAATAACCAATGCATCAACCAATATAATCCTACCCCTTTGCTTGTCTATAAATTAAATCTGCGGCCTTTTTTCTTTGAGACCCTCCAGGATAATATTTTCTGCATTTTCAATATGTTCCTTGGCTAATTTTTCAGCAAGACCTACATTTCTTTGGTAAATGGCATCTAATAAATTTTTATGCTCCTCCATGGTATCCTTAAGCCTGCCGGGGTGAGCCAGGGAAGCGCTCCTGTACCTGTGAATCTGCTCCCGCAAGTTGCTAAGGATTTGCACCAACCTGTCATTTCGGCTTGCCTGATAAATGATTTCATGAAACTCACTATCAAACCTTATTGCCATTTCCAAATCTGAATTTTCAAGGGCTGCCTTTGCCTCCACGAACTTTCTTTCCAAATCTTCCATCTGTTCATCTGTTATCCTCTGGGCAGCTAGACCGGCAGCCAAAGACTCCATTGCAGCTCTGACTTCAAATACCTGGGCCACATCTTTTAAAGATACATCTGAAACATAGGCTCCCCTTCTGGGGATCATAATGATAAAACCTTCTAGCTCAAGTTTTCGTATAGCTTCTCGAACTGGTGTCCTGCTAACCCCCAATTCTTCAGCGATCTGCTGCTCCATCAAGCGCTCACCTGGTTTCAACTGTCCTTTAACTATGGCATCCTTCAGCGCTTCAAAAACAATATCCCTTAAAGGTTTGTATGCTTCAAGCTTTATTGGAGACAATCTACTTTCCATAATTATTCACCCTCTTCTTATGTAGTTTTACACAAAAACACCTCAGAATAGTCATTTCTGAACTGTTTATATATATATTGAGCTTGATCCTGATCAGAACATATGGCAAAAACAGTGGGTCCGCTGCCGCACATCTGGGCTGCAGCCGCACCATACATTAACATCTTTTCCTTAATTTCAGCAACCTCCTGCAAAAGACTGCAGGTTACAGGTTCTAAAACATTGCCCATGGATTTGCTTAGCAAGTTTAAATCTTTATACTCTATGGCTTGGACTGCCTTGTCCACATCAGGCCTATTAGAAAGGCTTTGCAGGTCAACCCTTTCATAAACAGCTTTGGTACTGATCCCTTTAGCAGGCTTTACTAATACTATATCACATGTTTGCAATGGAGGTAAGAGGTTTAAACGCTCGCCTATCCCTGTTGCTAAAACAGTACCCCCTACCAGACAGAAAGGCACATCCGCTCCAAGTTTTTTTGCCAGGGATACTAGTTGGTGCAAGGTAAAATTAAGCTCATAGAGGTAATTCAACCCCAACAATACTCCTGCTGCATTAGAGCTGCCCCCTGCTAATCCAGCTTCAAAGGGAATTTTTTTTCTAATATGTATTCTTGCACCCAAACTTAAACCTGCGGTTCTAAAAAGCAATTCAGCAGCCTTGTAAGCTATATTTTCAGGGCCTTCCGGAACCTGGGGGTGATCACATGCAACAGTAATTCCACTGTCCTTTGCAAGCTCTACCTGGTCACACAGGTCCAGGCTCTGCATAATGGTTTTTAAGTCATGATAACCATCGGGCCTTTTGCTAATAATATCCAGACATAAATTAATCTTAGCATATGTCTTAATTTTTATGTTATTCACTATAAACCTCCTGCTCTCATTGTAAAATTGTAGAATAAAGAATTCAGGAGACAGAATTCAGAATAAAATCAAGCGCTCCTACTGACTCCTGTATTCTGACTTTCTGTATTCCTCTTTCTATTGTAACAAGTAAAACTCTTATACAAAAGAAAAAAGGCTTAAAATTTTAAGCCTTTTGACCTTCTTTTGCTGGAAGCATTAATTTATCTCCGGCCTGCAGGGTATAATCCACTGCAAGTTTGTTAATTTTAGCTAGCTCTGCAGCTGAAACACCATACTCTGTGGCTACGGATTCTAATGTTTGCGTTTTTTTAATAACCAGGTCAAATACAATTACCTGTGCTACTATAATTACTTCTATTTCCCTGGGCCTGGCCGGGTTAAACCTGAAATCTACAAATTCTACAATTATATCAACTGCTACCCTGGAACTGTATAAAACTCCTGGAACGGGAACGAAATGGGTAAAGGGAATTACTGCATCAAAAGCAAATACTCTCCTGTCTGGTTCCGCCACATACAGGATGCTTACCAAAAACTTGCCAGATACAATAATTTTTCCAGGAATAACTTCTTTTCTAGTAATTATTATCTTTGTAACCTTAACCTCCGCTACTTTGATAGCAGGTGGAAGCTTTTTGGGAATAAAAACCGTCTCCTGTACCAGAAACTGGCTTTTTGCTTCAAAAAAGTCCTTGAGGATGATGATCAACCCTGCACTTGTTGCCGCGATAACTTCAATAAATCCATCCCTATCAACATCTCCTGCGGCTAGGCTGAAAACTATGGCCGATACATCAATACGTTTAGCAAGAATAAAATCCCTGCCCCTTAGCTTATAGATAAATACCTGGCTGCCTGCAGCTACAAACAATTCATTCCTGCCATCTTTGTCCCAGTCGGCGGATTCCACAGCTTCAATAGGAGCAGAAAAACCGGCGCTCAACCACTTGCGCACCAGGGACTGTCCCAAGAATTCTATGATAAGCAGCCTGCGCCTGTTGGAAGTTGAGATGAATATTTCATCTGTGAAAGTATCGTCTACATTCTTAACTGCAATTAATCTATCAGCTTTAACTGCAATGTTTAATTGGTTTACTTCTTCTAAGGAACCTTCTCTAAGGCTAAATACTCTTACTACATCACCACCTGCTGTACTCACAGATTCTAAAGCAATAATCTGGTTGCGCGGCAGCCCCACCGCATTGCCTATTTTTATTTGCACAGGCATCATACTAGTTCTCTCAGCTAACTCTACCAGAGTACCCCCAACATTTTGGAAAACAACAATCCTGGTTCTACCCACCACCACAGCCACATCATCTACAAAATCTCCAGTTAAATCCCCTACAGCCAAGTTAGTTATTTCACTGTCCATGGTAGGCGAAATTAGCATCCTATCCAGTCTAGAACCTCTCCATTTGTAAACAACAAATACATTCCCCGAAGTGACTACTATTTCCCTTTGGCCATCTCCATCTATGTCTCCAATGGCGCCGCTTAAAATCCTTCTTCCCAGGTTGACTGCTGCAATCCTTCTAAAAATTCTCCCATCATACCGGAATATATAAACACTGCCTGTCGGATGAATAGCCACCACTTCATTTTGCCCATTGCTCGTAACATCTCCTACAAATATTTCCATACTGGTTGGCAAATTGTACCCAGTCCAAATTAAGCCATATTCTTGTTTTTCTTCTTCCACTTTTTTCACCCCTTTCGTGCTTTATTATATGCCTGCACTGAATAATGGGTTAATTTTTTCAGATATTTAATCACTTCTTGGAAGGTAATTACAACTTAACAGCGAATTAAAGTAATATTATATATTTAAAACAACCCTTTAGAGGAGGACCAAGATGGGTGCCAATCCGAATCTTTTGGTTAAAAATGTAATGGAATTATTAGTTATGCAAACAGTTGAGGATGTGTTATCAAAATTTCCGGAAGTATGCCGTTGTGACATCTGCCGGACAGATATATTAGCTTTAGCTTTAAACCAACTCCCCCCCAAATACACTGTCACTGAAAAGGGAGAATTGTTCAGCAAGATACAGATTTTAGAAGCACAATACAGGGCAGACATCATCGGGGCCATTACCAAAGCTATAATTAAGGTTTCAGAATCTCCCAGGTGTTCAAAAGAAAACAACTAGCTGCAGTCAGTCTATAATATCGACCCCGTAGGCAGACTTGGCATGTTCGCGAGTAATATAACCCTGGAGGTAGTCTTCCAGTACTTTTTCCGGATCACGCTCTAAGGGATCTCCATATCCTCCCCCTCCTCCTGTACAGAGTTCTACCCTCCAACCTTTTTTCAAAGGGTAACCGTTTGTTTTTAGTAATTCATCTATTACCTTACCATCTTCCCCCTTGATTAGTACCTTTGGGGGTCTGGCTGTTTTCCCACCCCTGATGCCCCAGGCGGGGTCTTTAGACCTCTCAAACCACAAATATAGTTCTGTGTCATCAGTCATCATTTCGTATTCCCGAATAACTCCCATACCCCCCCTATATTTACCCGGACCCGCTGAGTCGCTTCTTATTTCATACCTTACTATTTTCGCAGGTGTTTCACTTTCAAATATTTCAACGGGAAGGTTTTTAAAATCTCCATTGACAGTATTAATCAGACAATCCTGTCCGTCCCGGGTGCTTAAAGCCCCCCATCCACCTACCGTAGGTTCCACAGAAAAATATCTTTCCCCTGTTTTCGGGTTGTAACCTGTCAGGTAAATAACCATGGAATCCCCATAATGGGCACCAGCAACCATATCAGGTATTGCGTCTTGCATGGCTTTCATAATTAAATCTATAAGGAGTCCCAGATGAGAAAAGTACCAGGCACAAGCAGCCGGTTCCTCTGCCCGAAAAATAGTTCCCCTGGGTGCACTTACATGCAGGGGTTTAAAAGAACCCCCAGTAACAGGGCCATGGGGTTGTATAATCATTTTATAAGCCAGGCGGCAGGCTGAAACTGTTTGAGCAAAACCACAATTAATGTTGCCTTCAGACATTTCACCAGAACCTGACAGGTCAATGAATATTTCACCATTTTTTACTGTTATGCTAACTTTGACCATTACCGGTTTGTCATTATAGCCGTCGTTGTCGCAAAAACCCTCTGCAGTATAAACACCTTCCGGGATTTTAGCTATTACTTCCCTCTCTAAAATTTCCGATTGCTTGAAGATGTCCAGGGTGGCCCTCTTTACAGTATTTAAGCCAAATCGGTCTATGATCTCAATAAATCTCTTTTCACCGGTTTTACAGGCAGCGATCTGGGCATGCAAGTCACCCCTGGCATTTCTTGGAAAACGGCTGTTTAGACAAATTGTATCAATCAAATCCTGACGAAGTACACCCCTATCTGCAAGCTTGAGGGGACCCAACCTGATGCCTTCTTGAAATATTTCCGTAGAATTCATGGGCGCTCCGGGATCCTTTGACCCCACGTCAAGCCAGTGAGCCCTGTTTGCTGAAAACCCCACCAGTTCATTCCGATAAAATATAGGGGCAAAAACAGTTATATCATTCACATGGGTCCCTGTAATGTAGGAATCATTCAGGACGAAAATATCCCCTTCATTATAATAATCAAGGCCGCCGTAGTACTCTGTGGAATGCTTTACGGATTCCTCCAGGTTTCCCAAAAACAATGGCACGCCCTGGGATTGCCCCAATGCCTGCAATTTTTCATTAAAAATTGCCACGGCACAGTCTTTCATTTCATAAATTACTGGTGAATAAGCGCTTCTGAAAAGACTTTCATTCATTTCATTGGCAGCTGACACAAGTGCATTTCTAATTATCTCTGTGGTTATAGGATTTTCCAAAAACTCATTTTCCTTCATCTATTTTCCCTCCCTGCACTTTTTTATGATCAAGTTTCCATATGCATCCACTGAAACTTCATAACCCGGCGGCACAACTGTTGTAGCAGTCTTTTCTTCTATGATGCCAGGACCACTAACTACCTGTCCTGTCCTCAAGTCAGCCCTTTTATAAATATTTGTTTCGTATTCCCTACCATAAAAAACCGCTTCAGTTACTTTCCTTGCAGCAGGTTTACCTGTATAGATTTTTTCACATTTGTTTTTTGGTGTTTTTTCCAGCTTACCCGTGCCGACCAGGCGAAGGTTAACAATTTCAACTGGTTCAACCTGGTTGCTGTGACCATATATCTGCTGGTGAAGGTCATAAAAGGATTCTCTTAATTCTTCCAATGATTTTTCATCAATTTTTCCTGGCTTAAAAGGAACCAGCACGGTATATTCCTGCCCCAGATAACGCACATCAGCAACTCTTGTGTATTCGATCTGCTCTTCTGTGACGTTTTGTTTTAATAAAAGGGGTGATATTTCTGCAATCATGCTTTCATAGCTTTCATTGACTTCTTGCGCTGAAACATTTTGGATAATTTTTTTCAGGGTTCTCACTGTATCCATACGCAGATCGGACTGGTGCATACCCCAGGCAGACAAAACTCCTGGCAGCTCAGGTACCAGTATAGTTTCAATTCCTAATTCTTCAGCAGTCAAACAGGCATGCATGGGTCCGGCGCCGCCAAAAGCTACAAGAATAAATTCCCTTGGATCTATACCCTTTCTGATGGTAAGCTGCCTGATGGCATCAGCCATTTTGGCATCAGCTACCTTGCAGATACCCTCTGCAGTTTCCATGACAGTCAAATTAATCTTGTCTGCAATCTTTTTTACAGCTCTAACCGCAGCTTCTTTATCAAGTTTCATGCTGCCCCCTAAAAATCCGTCAACATCAATCCGTCCTAAGACAACATTAGCGTCAGTAATGGTGGGGTCTGTCCCTCCTCTTCCATAACAGGCAGGACCAGGTTTTGCACCGGCGCTGATGGGACCTACTCTTAAGCCTCCTCCTTCAATCCAGGCAATACTTCCTCCCCCCGCCCCGATGGTATAAATGTTTACCATGGGTGTCAAGATGGGGAAACCTTCAAAGACTGTCTCAGTTGAAACATCGGGCCTTCCGTTAATAATCATGCTAACGTCATAGCTGGTACCGCCCATGTCTACACCAATCAAATTTTTGTAACCAAGGGTTTGTGAAAGATACATGTTGGCAACAGCGCCCCCCACGGGGCCCGAAAGGATCGTCTGAATTGGAGTATCCTTGGCTATGGATGAGGTTATTACACCTCCCCCGGACTGCATAATATGGATGGTATCACAAAAGCCTTTTTCGAGCATCCTGCTCTCCAGGGTATCCAGGTATTTTTTTACAGTGGGTGCAATGTAGGCATTAATGACAGTAGTGCTGGTTCTCTCATATTCCCGCCATTCTCGCGCTATTCTATGGGAAAGAGAGATGGGCTTATTGATAATCTCTTTAAGTATTTTTTCCGTTGCAGCTTCATGAATAGGATTTGCATAGGCGTTGATCAGGCAGACAGCTACTGATTCATAGCCTCTTTCTTGGATTTTTTGGGCAGCATCCAGGACGCTTTCCCTTTGCAGCATTTTCTCCACAGATCCATCATAGAGAATTCTTTCATCCACTTCAAAAACATCGCTTCTTTTTACTAGTGGGGCAGTCTTGCGAAAATGCAGGTTATACATTTCCTTCCGGTTTCCACGAGCTATTTCATAAACATCTCTAAAACCTTTTGTGGTAATCAAAGCAACTTTAGAGCCTCTTCTCTGCAGTAAAGAATTCAAACCAACTGTTGTACCGTGAACAAAAAAGTCAATTTCCGCATAGTCTACTATCTCCAGGTTAAGCCCCTCGATTACAGAATCTGATAAATTATCCGGGGTGGTTAAAGTTTTGCCTTCTTTTTGTTCTCCTGTCAGGGTGTCATAAAACACAAAGTCTGTAAAAGTACCGCCAATATCTATTGAAACACGATATCTGCTCATACATTTTCTCCTCCCTTACTATAAAATACTCTTATGAGAGCCCTTAAATACTTCATGAGAGCCCGTTCAATCTTCAAAGTATCTTTTTCAACAAACTAGGGGTATTGACGCTCAAGATTTTTACAGGTTTATTGGTAAGATTGGCCCAATCGTGAGGTGTAGTTGATAACATATGCAGGCTGTCACCAGGATACAGCTTAATTTCTTCATCCTCCATAAAAACCGTTAGCACACCTTCTAAAACATAGACAAACTCCTCTCCCATGTGGGCATAAGGTTTTATTTTTTCCTTTTCTCCTGGAAGTACTTCAACAAGTACAGGATCCAGCACTCTATCTATTGCATTATTAGCCAGGCTGTAGTAAACAAAATTGGAATTCTCCAAGCGAAAACCTTTTTGTTCATAGCTTCGATAGATAATGCCCTGGTGCTTTTCCGAAAAGTTGAAAAAACTGGCAAGATCAATATCCAAAGCAGTGGCAATATTTTTTAAAGTATTAATCGTGACTGAGGTTTGTCCTCTTTCCAGCTGGGACAAAAAGCTAATGGAGAAATTGGCTTTCTCCCCTAATTGCTGCAGTGTCATTCCCTGGGCTTTCCTTGACTCTTTAATTTTTTTACCTATCTCAACAGAAATTTTTTCCAGTTCCATATTTTCCATATTAGCTTCCTTTCCTCTTGTTGTATTTTTCATTATTTCCCCTTATAGTTTTGTTTAAATTAAAATTGAGGCAGTAAGTTGAAACCTATCGCAATTTCATGATGATGCATTACAGCTCTAAGAGGTCCTTACTATACTTGCTGAGACAGCGGGGCCCTTCTGCTGTCATGGCTACTATATCTTCAATGCGCACACCGTACTTCCCCGGCAGATAAATTCCCGGTTCGATGCTAAAAACCATACCAGGCAGGATTTGTTCTCTATCTCCTTCCACCAGGTACGGCGCTTCATGGATATCAAGACCGATGCCATGGCCTGTACGGTGGGTAAAATGGGGACCATAGCCTGAATCATTAATAATTTTTCGAGCTTCCTTGTCTACTTCTTCTGTGCTGCATCTCCTAAATAAAGCCGAAAAAGCTTGCTCGTTTGCTTCTCGTACTGCATTATAGATTTTCTTCATTTCATCATCTGCCTTTCCCAGGCAGAAGGTACGGGTGATATCAGAACAATACCCTTTTACAATACAACCGCAGTCAACAATGATAAAATCCCCTGCCTGAAACTCTCTGTCGCCGGAAATATGGTGGGGAGAAGAACTGTTAGGCCCAGAAGCAATCATGGGCTTAAAAGAGATGTCATCGGCCCCCATCTCTCTAAAACTCATTTCAATAAAAAATTCTAATTCTTTCTCCCTCATACCGGGCCGAATTACTCCTTGGACCCTTTCCATAACTTTGTCGGCCAGGGCTTCTGCCTCAGCCAAAATCTTTATTTCTTCTTCATCTTTAAACATGCGCAGTGAATCCACAATGCGGGAGGCAGGGGCATAAGAACAACCTGGAACAGCTGTCATGACCTGTATTAAATTGCTGGACCGAAGAGTATCATCCACTGCTATACGTCCGTTCCTTATTTCATGCAAAGCCTTTTTCACCAGCTCCAGCGGGTCTTGTTGATCGTTCCATGTCGTTAAAGGAAAACGACCATTGAAGTCAATCTCTGCCTTTTCCTTGTACATTTCCGGCAAAACTGCTATAGGGGCACCGGAAGATGGAATAATGATTAGTTGAAGCCTTTCATCTGCTACCATTCTAAACCCAGTAAAGTAATACATGTTAGAGGAAGGACCAAGGATTAGGTATTCGTAATTTTCCTGCAGCATCTTTTCCTGTACTTTGGCAATACGTTTCATATAACAATCCATTTTGCGCCACTCCTTTAAGTTTGTTCGTCTAAAAATTTAAAAATAATATCTATTAGTTGTCGGATCACATTGTTATTTTTCTACTTATATCAAAATATTCCTCCTAAATTTTTGATATATTAAAAAAATTTTTGCATTAAGCAGGAATATATTCAGTGACGTCGAATATGTATACTGCCACACAGTTAAAATTTGCGAGTTTTTTAGCAAACTTTTTCAACCAGGATGTTTAAATAATCTCCTTAAATTTGCAATAGCTGGTGCATGGTGAAACCCAATAGTTTTTAGGCAAAAGTCTCATATGACAAAGCGGTGAATTATCATGAAAAATCAATGGATTGTTAAACTTCAGTCTATCGATAAACGATTTGGTGGTATTGAAGCCTTAAAGAACATATCCCTTGCCATCCAAGAAGGCACTATCCACGCCCTTGTTGGTGAAAACGGAGCAGGCAAGTCAACCCTCGGCAAAATCATTGCCGGCGTCCATCGTCCTGATAGTGGTCAAATTCAAGTAGATGGCCGTGCTGTTGTTTTTAATTCGCCTCGAGATGCCCTGGTGGAAGGTATTGCCATGATCTCCCAAGAAGTTGCCCTTGTCCCTAAACGCACCGTTATTGAGAACGTTTTCCTTGGCATCGAAAATACCCGCTATAAAATAGTGCAGAAGAACAAACTGCAGAAAAGATACAAGGAATTAACTGATCGCACCGGTTTGTTCATACCGCCGGACATTCCGGTATCATCACTGAGAATAGCTGACCAAAAAAAAGTTGAGGTCCTACGAGCCGTGGCTCAGAATACCCGCCTGATAGTAATGGATGAGCCGACGGCTGCTTTATCCTCTGAGGAAACAAAGATCCTTTACTCTTTAGTTGAAGGGTTGAAAGCCATCGGCACAACGGTTATCTACGTATCCCATTTCTTAGAGGAGGTACTTTCTCTGGCCGATACTGTTACTGTCCTGCGAAATGGTGAATTGATTAAAACCTCGCCGGTAGCTGGGGAGACTCCTGACAGCCTGGTGAAAGCCATGTTGGGTGGATTTGTTTCCCTTGGCTTCCCGGAAAAAATTTACCCTAAACCTGATGCACCCGTAGTTCTTTCAGTTGAAAACTTAGCCCGGAAAAGGTTTTTTGAAGAAATTACTTTCCAGATAAGGGAAGGGGAAATCGTCGGATTAGCCGGTCTGGCAGGCAGTGGACGCTCAGAAGTCTGTCGGGCTATCTTTGGTGCAGATCAAGGCATAACAGGCACTATAAAACTGTTGGATAAAAAAGTTGAGATTCATACTCCTCGAGATGCTGTAAAAGCTGGTATTGCTCTTTTACCAGAAAGCCGTAAATTACAAGGCCTGATCATGAATTTCTCGGCAGGGCACAATGTTACGTTACCGCACCTTTCAAAGGTAGCCTTTGGCCCCCTGATACGAGCACAGGAAGAATACCAACTAACTAAGGAGTTGCTTTCAAAACTGGATGTCAGACCTCCAAATCCACGAATTAATGTCGGCAGCCTGTCAGGCGGCAATCAACAAAAAATACTTTTCTCCAAATGGTTGTTCCAACGTCCCAACGTCTTTATTGCCGATGAACCAACTGCCGGGGTAGATGTAGGAGCCAAGCGGGCAATATACCAATTAATTCATAGGCTCGCAGAAGAAGGCATGGCTGTGCTTTTGGTCTCCTCCGACATGAGTGAAATTCTAGGTCTTTCCCACCGGGTTCTGGCCATGCGTAAAGGAAGGATAGTCATGGAATTTACACAGTCAAACCTAACAGAGAATAAGATCATGCGTGCTATTTTTGCAGCAGATAGGGGTGGTGAGGAAAAATGTCAAGAGTAAAAGACAGCATTGAAAAGCTGAAAGGCAGCGGTTCCTGGTTGGCTCTAATGGGAAATCTGTTGAAAAATTATGGAATAATTATAGCCTTCATAATATTTTTTGTGATTCTGTCATTCTTAAGCCCTGCATTTCTCACTCTCCGCAACTTGCATAACATCGTGGATCAATCTGTTGGTGTCGGAATTATCGCCTGCGCCATGACACTGGCCATTATCAGCGGCAACTTTGACCTCTCAGCGGGCGCCATTTACGCCTTCTCCGGCTCCCTGGCAGCTATTATTGCAGCTAATGGTCATGTGGGGTTAGGATTTGCCATCGCCCTACTGGCTGGTTTTTCGCTGGGATTGTTAAACGGCGTGATTATCTCCGGTTTACGTGTCCATTCCTTCATTGCCACGCTGGCTACGGGTTTGATTATTCAAGGTCTGGCCTTACTTATGACCAATGGACGCCTAATCATTGTGAAAAACCCAGAGTTTGTTGTTATTGGCCAAGGATCTTTCCTTGGCATTAAATACCCAATTTTCATTTTTGCTGCCTGGATTGCTTTCACCTGGATCTTATTGTCTAAAACTAGATTTGGGCGGGCTGTCTATGCCATTGGCGGAAACTCTGAAGCTGCCCGTTTATCCGGCATCCGTGTGGATTGGGTACGGATAATGGTCTTTGGTCTTACAGGTCTCAGCGCTGCCCTAGCCGGGATAATTGCGGTTTCCCGCATCAGTCAGGGGCAGGCGGATATGGGCAGTATGATAGAGCTGCAGGCTATAGCAAGGGTGGTCATCGGCGGGACCAGTATTATGGGTGGAGAAGGCTCTGTTTGGGGTACCGTTTTTGGCGTTTTGTTGATGCGGTTGATAGGAAACGGTTTTAATATCCTGAATATATCGCCCTTTTATCAACGGGTCTTTGAAGGGGCAGTTATTCTTTTTGCCGTTGCCCTTGATAACATAATGAGGCAGCGGAGAAGATGATTATTTCGACTGTGAAACTAATACTACAGCGAAATTTGGCAATTAGCGAAGCCATGGGGACGGTTCGAGCGTCACAGTTGCGCAGCGAAGGTCCGAAGGGCAGACGATGGAAACGTCCCAATGGCGTACCATGATGTAGCGATGTAACGAAACAAGTAACCTTTCGCTGTAGTATTAACTACAACGAACGAGCAAAATAACAGTATCTAAAGGGGGTGTTATTTCAAAAAAGAAGAGGAGGACACGCTGATAATCTGCTGTTGTTAGAAGGTTTTATGAAGAAATTAAAAGAGAGGAGGAATTTGTATGACTAAACGACATCTCGCATGGATTTTATTGGCTATCATGCTGACAAGTGCCTTGTTTTTATCAGCATGTGGGAAAAAAGAAGAACCCGCTGTAGGAGAACAGGATAAAGAAATCCGTGTTGCCATGTTTATTCTGGTACGGGCCAACGAATATGATGAAGCACGCATTAACGGGGTAGAAAGCAAGTTAAAGGAATTAAACGCACGAGTTGACTTCTTCTCGGCCGAGTTTAATACTCAAGAACAAATAAACCAAATTCAAGATGCAATTACTGCAGGAGTCTATGATGCCTTTATCATCCATCCCAATGACAGCAATGCTGTTGTACCGGTCATTGAGGAGGCTTTGGCACATGGCATTATCGTCATCGGTGCTGATGGGCCCTTTGGTCCTAACACCCGCTCCCTGGAACCATATCCGAAAGGAGTTACATCCATAATTGGACGTACCGGCTGGACAACAGGTACCTGGTTGGGTAAAGCCGTTGTTGCCGCTTCGGAAGGAATAGATCAAGTAAAAGTTGCGTACTTGATAGGCATGCAAGTCCTAAGCATCGATCAGGATCGTTATGAGGCTATGGAGGAAGTAATCAAAGACTATCCAAACATTGAAGTAGTCTCTTTCCAGGAGGGTGAGTATAGGCGGGATATCTCCCGGGAAGTAATGCAAAATGTTTTTCAAGCTAACCCTGACATCAACGTGGTGGTTTCCTCCGGCGACCAGATGACCCTGGGCGCTTACGATGCCGCTAAAGAAGCTGGCATTGAAGAAAACATCAGATTCATTGGTAACGGCGCCAGCCGGGAAGGCTGGGAAGCCATAAAAGACGGTAAGTTTTTTGCAAGCTATGCTGATATTCCTTACACACAAGGCCAACTTTTGATTGAGACTGCAGTGAAGGCTGTAAAGGGGGAATCGGTTCCTCCATACATCAATCTGGAAGATCAGAGGCCGCCCCTGCCTGCTGAAGGTCCAATTATCTACCAGCATAACATTAACGAATTCAAAGCAGAGTGGTAGTAAAAAAGAAATGAACATGCTAAAACAGGGTTGTTGGAGAATTCTCAACAGCCCTTTTTATGTTTGCATACTTCTATACCTAATGTTTAACCTTGCTGGCTGTGGAGCAGGACAATGGTTCTTAATAAAGCAAATTTCACTTGCCCGTATAGCATAATTATGATAGATTATAGTCAGAATAATAGCATAAGAAAGGAGCCACAGAAAATGAATATCAAGCCTTCTACAACAATCCGACAGGATTATAACGGCTTTTCAAAATTATGTCACGAGCTTGACGAGCCGGTAATACTTACCCGCAATGGTGAAGCGGACTTGGTTGTCATGAGTTATGAGGCGTTTAGACGTATGGAGGCCCGCATTAAATTGCAATCAAAGTTGCTGGTTGCAGAAAAGCAGATTGCCGAAGGTGCACAACTGCTTGAACATGATGAAGTCATGACTAGGATTCGGGGGAAGATCAATGCCGCAAAAACATAAGATCAAGTATACTCCTGCAGCAGTTGACGATATGGATGAGATTTTCTCATACATACCTCAGGATAATATCGCCATCGCAGAAATTATGCTGGAAAAGATAAACGAAGGAATAGCCAAACTAGCAGAGTTTCCTAATATGGGTTCAGTTTTATCTGATGAGGAATATACGATTATTCAGCGTGGATATCGCTTTATTGTTGTACATCCGTATCTCGTTTTTTACAGGATAATAGACAATACTGTTATCATTCACCGCATATTACATGGCCGCCGGGATTACCTTCGTGAATTATTTGACCAATCTTTGCCGAGAAATGGCAGTGCCAAATAGGGAAACGGCCATTTTGTATCCCCTGTACTTCTTGCAGAATGGCTAAGCAATCCTTTAAATGCTCCCGGGGGGCTGACTTCAAGCCCGTGGCCGGATCGTAGTTAGGAGTTGTTTAGATGTTTTTATCAAATTTGAAATCAAAGATTTATTCTGATTTTACTTTTGAACGTTTTTTTGGTGATGCTGCTCATGATAATTACCCCTGCTGCCCAAATAGATAATCACCAGGACAATAACTGTGATATTAGGCAGAGGCAACGCCTGGAAGCGGGGTGTATAGAGTTCTTTCAAGAGCTTGTAAAAAGTCATATCCACGCCGATTTTCCGGGCCCCATATAAAAAATTCCTGCTTTTCAGGCAACCAATGCCCAACGAGGATAAACCGATCAGCACGAAGAGGATTATCCTGAGATTTGCAGGAATAGCCTTGAAGCACCCGTACCCTTCTAACAAGTAGTAAAAAATTGCTGAAAACGCGGCCATCAGCAGGCCGCCCGCCAGCAAAATCCCCCTTAACGCGCCTCCGGCATTGATAAATCTTAAAATGCTCTCGCTTTTGCCGACGGCCTCTTTAATCAGCTTCAGGTAGCTAATAAAATATTTTCTGCTAGAAATACTATAGAATATAAAGTAATTAATTAATCTACATTTAAAAAGTTAACTTTACATGTAGAAATGGAGAAGAAAAAATATCATGGGTATTTCCAAGAAAATAATTATTGGTCTAATAATATTTACTGTGTTAGTTTCAATACCTTTTTTGTATAATGCTGCACGACAACAAGAAAGACCTGAAATAAGTCTGGATACCCCGGAAATTCAGGCTTTAGATGAAAAAAAATGCATTGAAGATACGGCATATATGAGAGCAAATCACGCCGACTTGTTAGCTGATTGGAAAATTTCCGTAGTTAGAGAAGGTGAAAGAATTTATGTTGCCGAAGATGGTCAGGAGTACCTAATGAGTTTGCAGCAAACTTGTTTGCATTGTCATTCCAATAAAGAGGAATTCTGTGACTCTTGCCATTATTACTTGGGAGCCCAGCCTAACTGTTGGAGATGTCATTTAGATACAAGAGAGTAGAGAGTAATCTCCGAAACTAATTTCCAGTAGTTAGACGAACACGTTTGCTAGCGGAAAATGAGGTGATATTCAAAGAGACAGTTGTTGATTGATGGTAAATAAAAACTGCTTACTTTTGTTTTCTCCTGTATCTACTCTCGTTTCAATCAGGTTAACGGTTCTGTTGTTATATGCAATATCATTTGCCCAAAAACATTCTTGCCCTTTACCTTGCTCTATTTCTTTTAAGGTGTTAATTGAAACAGGCTGTTGTTCAAAGCTAGTAGTTCTGGAACTAAAGCAATATTAAAAACTAGCCTTTTGGGCTAGTTTTTAATAGTTAAAGGAATGCTTATTTTGAACATTTTTGAACCATCTTCCATGCTTTCACTATACAACTCTAAAAACAGCTGAGTATCTGTCAAACCCTGGGGAATTTGCACTTCCTCTTCAAAATACCCCCAGTCTCCCATTGCGGCCGTAGTAAATCCGCTAAGCAGCATTTCACCTGTTTCGGCAATCAATTCATAGCTGACCGTTCCTTCAAATACACTGGCAATCCCTGTTATTTTAATATTTCCTTCAATTTCTTGGTCAGGTTCTGGGCTAAAAATGTTGATCCAGCCGGATGAGGCTGCAATGGGTCTATCAATCTCATCAATACCCAATAGACTCATAAAGTGTCTATCGGCATTATCTACATCAACGAATCTCAGGGGCAGCTCCTTTTCCTCTATGATAATTAGATCATAGGGATAGGTAAGCGCCTGGGTAACCATTTCGTCTTCACCAGGTTCAACTGATTTAACCCTTATTTCTAGGAATCCTTCACGGGCAGCTACTTCCACTACTTCAACTGAATAACCGCCTGTGGGTTTCATACCCTCAGTTATCAAGACATATCTGCTGCCGTTAAACTGTTTTTCCTGAACTGCCGGCAATTCTTTCGAATAATCCACCCAGTTGGCAATCTCTTCAGGTAAACTCTGATGGTCAGGTCTATAAAACGCCTGTTTAGCATCAGGATCAGTAATGCTAATGCTGTGATATCCTTTCCACTGGTAATCAACATTATAACCTAGCGCTTGACTTACAAACCTTAAAGGCACATAAGTCCTTGCCCCTATAATTACAGCCTTTGTATCCATCAAGATAGGCCCTTTGGGAGTAATTACTTTGTCATCACCAATAACAACTTGTATTTTTTCACTTTCAGATTTACTGATGGTAACAGTTTTAGTAGCGCCATCCCAATCTACCCAGTGTCCTAATCCTTCACTAATTGCTCTCAAGGGAATTTGAGTTCTTGATTGACTATCAATGAAAGGTTTTCCTAAACCACTAGCAATGGCCAATTGAGTATCATTGATAAAAATCCGTATGTCATTTTCAGCAGCACCTACAATTGTAGGGATAAACAATAACAGAAGCATAACGGCAACAATTACATTTCTTTTCATGGCATACCTCCAGATGTTTTTTGAAATGCTTCAAGGTTAACCTTTATATCCCTTTAGACGAAGAATTGCTGCGGCTTGTTCCTGCCTCAGGGCAATCCCCACATTTTCCCACTATATCTATATCAAACATGTTAAGCTAGTACCGGCCAGCTTGCTACTATAATAGTCTGTTTAATTTGCAAAAACAATAGATTAACTTTTACCAATTTAAACTTTTGCTGTTACCCATATCTGCAATTCCCTGTTCAATAACAGTATAGACTATTGGAATTACTATCAATGTAAGAAATGTAGCAACCATAAGCCCGCTCATCAAGGTAATAGACATTGGTACAAAAAGGGCGCTGCCAGATAAGGCAAGGGGAAAGAGACCCATAACTGTTGTTATTGTACTAAGAATGATCGGCTTAAATCTCCTGTCAACCCCGGCTTTCACTGCATCGGGAATACTTAATCCTTGTTTCCTGCTGTAATTGATATACTCAATTAACAGTATTGCATTTTTTATCACAAGTCCGGTTAAAGCTATTATCCCAAGGAGTGCGGTAAAGGATAATGGCTGATTAAACACATATAATCCCAGAAGAGAGCCTGTTATTGATAATGGTACGGTAAAAAGAATTATTAAAGGGGTTCTAAGTGAATTAAACTGAACTACTAGTAAAAAGTATATAAGGAAAATTGCCAGTACCGCATACTTTCCTGCATCGCCAAAGTACTCAATGATTTTTTCCCGTTCCCCATCAAAGGTTAGTCTTACATCTTCAATATCTAGTTTGGGCAGGATTGAAGATTCCAGATAGTTTTGGATATTTACACTGCTGTATGAGGGCATAACGTCACTTAAGACAGTCACAGCCATTTCCCCATCAAATTTAACTACAATTGGACGCTGGGGCTTTAGGCCAATATCTGCTATCTGCTTCAGAAGGGTTTTTTGCCCGGTGATTGATGACTTGATTGGAAAATTATACAGGTCTTCAACAGAGCTGATATTGCTTTTAACTAGAATATTATAGTTCTTTCCACGTTCTCTATATACAGAAGCGTCATATCCCTTTAGAGCTATACTCAGCTGGCTCTGCACATCATATTTGGACAAACCAATTTGACTTGCTTTATCAGTGTCCACAGCCACCAGGTAATCATACACCATATCAGGTGCATCATGCCTGACATTGATGGTGCCGGGGACACCGGCCAAACTTTCCTTAATCTTTTCCGCTGCATCAATAAGACTTTCCATATTATCTCCTGATACTCTCAGCCTCACGGGAGATACCAGGGGTTCCGACTGTTCGAGGAGTCTTGCAGTAACTTTCCCACCGCTAATATTCTTATCAAAGATATCCTGCAGATGATATGCCAGTTCTTCATTAGATTTAAACCTGTTCCCTTTGCTTAAATCAACCCTGGCCATAATCTGTGCATAATCAGGAGACTGAATGGGTTTGGATAAGGTTATATAAAATTTTGGCAGTCCATCTCCAATGGCAGAGACATAATTAATTATTTCTTCTTGATCCATCAATATCTTTTCTGTCTGTTCCACAATCTTTTCTGTTTTATTTATGTTGCCGGACATTTCTGACGTAATTTCAAAATAGATTATGTTCCTGTCAGCCTTGGGAAAAAACACTAGATTTAATTGCATACCCAAATAAATACTTGCTATAAATATGCATAAGGCTATTGTTAAGACAGTCTTTTTGTAGATTAATGTCCTGTTAATGAGGCCCAAAAAGAGCGTTGTTAACCGCATCTGTCTGCTAACCCCTGTGGATCCTTGATTAAAAAAAATATGGGCAAAACATGGTATTACCAGAATTGCAATAATAAAGGATGAAAATGTAGCAAAGATTACTGTCATGGGAACACTATAAATGTATTCCCCAGACATGCCGCCAATCAAAATTAAAGGTAAAAAAGCTGCTATGGTGGTAAGGGTGGAAGTAAACACCGGCACTGCTGTTTCTTTAGTGCCCTCAATACAAGCCTGAAGTTTATTTACCCTTTGATCAAGTTTTACCTGTATTGAATCGCCCACAACAATTGCATTATCTACTAGCATGCCCAGTGCAATAATAAGCCCTGCCGTTGAAACTTCATGTACCTTAATCTTAAAAAAGTACATGACTACAAAGGTCATGAGAATTGACAGGGGAATGGCAGTGGATACTACCAGAGAATTTTTAAAGTTCGTCCCCAGAAAAACTACTATAATAACTAGAATAACTCCTTTTATCAAGTTGAGTATAAAGCTGTCCACAGCCTCCTGCACATCGTGGGGTTGGAACAAAATCTTGTCTACCCTTACACCCTCAGGAATTTCATCAATAAGTTTTCCGAGCGCCTTCTCAACTTCCCTGCCGGTTAGTACAATGTTTAAATCATCAGCAAAATAGCCTGTTAACAGAACAGCATCATTTCCCATATATTTGATTTTATAGGAGTCTTCCTCAATGTTCCATAAAACAGTCGCTGTATCCTTGAGTCTGGTAACTGCACCTGTTTGCTTTGAAACATCGAGAATTAGATTTTCTATTTCCTTTAAAGAAGAAAACAATGCAGGCGTCATCACATTTATTTTGGTGGTGCCATCGTCAATGGCCCCTGATGGTATTTCCATGTTTTGAGCTTTAAGCATCTGCACTATTTCATCCATGGAAAGGTTATAATTAGCAAGCTTTTGATAGTCTACAGTTACTCTAACTTCTTTTTTCTGTTCGCCTGTAATTTCTACCTTGGACACACCCCGGATTCTTGCCAGCTCACGTTCCATTTTTTCTGCAAAGCCTACCAGCTCAGAAGAGGAGTATTTGTCACTGGAAAGAGCAAGAATAACACCCGCTGTCTCAGCAAGATCAGTGTCTACTTGTATTGGCAGACACCCCGCAGGAAGCTGATTTTGAAGTTCTCGCATCTTCTCTCTTAAATCAGTCCATGCTTTATCTAGATCAATTTCATTTTCCAGATACAGCACGACAACTGCCACACTGTTCTTGGATTTAGATTCCGAATATCTGAAACCATTAATCTGCTTTACCTTGTTCTCTATTTCAGAGGTTACCAGCTTTTCCATATCCTCTGGAGAAGCTCCGGGATACACAGCAGTAATTAGAGCAATTGTTGTAGCAACATCCGGACTTTCCTGTTTAGGGATAACATAATAAGAATATAAACCAAGAACAACAACTATTAGAACCAGAAAAATTGTTACTTTTCTATTCATAATAGCCCAATGTATTAACCCGCCGTTCATAGATATTCCTCTCCCTTTGCTATTCTATAACCCTTACCAGGTCTCCATCTTCCAGCTGCCGCATACCTTCAATTACCAGCTTTTCACCGACTCCTACGCCTTCCACGCTGACCCTTTCTCCTCTGATATCCTTGATGGTGATTGGTCTTTTTTCAACCCTGTCATGTGCATCAACAATATATACATAATCGTTGCCCTTTGTCATAACAGCAGTAATGGGAATAAGAATGCCCGCATCTTCACCAATCTCTATTTCAGCGCTGGCAAAGGCTCCCAGTGGAAAACTGTTTTCTATCTCTATCTCAGCTTTATAAGTCCTTGTCTGTTCATCTGGAACATGTGCTAGATCAGTGACAGTCCCCCTGGTTTTTTGAGCATCAACAATAACTTGTGCAGCCATGCCTTTAGAAATTTTCAATGCATCTTGACTTGAAACACCAATGGTTACAACTTGTTCAATTCCTCTTATGACAATAACCGGATAACCTGAGCCCACTATTTCACTTTCCTTGCTGAGAACCTTTAACACATACCCATCCATATCAGAAACAATCTGTGAATCACCCAGCAGCTTAAGCTTGTTATCATAGTCTACTCCAGCGTTGCGTAAATCCAGTTCCGCGGTAGTAAGCTTTAGAATTATTTCCTCAAGTTCTTGCTTTGTAACCGCACCTTCATCATACAGCCTTTGAACTCTATTATAGGTATCAGTAAGATGATCAAAATAGTTTTGTGCCTTCTCAAGATTATTTTCTGAAGCTTTAATTGCCAGAGAAATATCTTCAGTATCAAGAGCTGCTAGAAGTTGGTCTTTTTTCACCATCATTCCTTCCTCAACATAAATCCTGGCTATTTTTCCAGGCAGTTTAAAACTGTAGTGTATCACTTCCTTAGCTGCTACATTTCCTATGTATTCTAAAACAATGGGATAGGTTTCTTCTTCCAGTACCAGTACCTTTACAGGTTTTGGCTGAACTTCTTTTTCCCCCTCAGGAACACCTGCACAACCTGTAATAACTAACATTATAAGAATGAGGATAACCACAAGTTTATTCAATTCTTGCATCAAGACTCCCCTCCATTACTTTGATCCGTTTTCTCTCTTATTCTTTTACCTAAATATTTAGTAACTTAGAAGGCAAACTACTGATTTTTCTAGCGGAGCCATGGGGACGGTTCGAGCGTCACCGTAGTGCAGCGAAGGTCCGAAGGGAAGACGATGGAACCGTCCCCATGGCGTAGCCCCATGGCGTAGCGTGGACTATCCAATATCTATCAATATCTATATTATAAAATATTCTCTCTTAAAATTCTCATCAAAATAAAAAAAATGGCAGCAGAAACAATAATGTAAAGAAGCAGGCAAATCATCAATTCTTCATGATCCTGGCAGGGGTGATTATACTGGGATTTGGGATTAGCAGCGGTGCAGCAGCATCAGACATCAAAGTTGCAATCAACGGTCAGGCATTGGAAACTGATGCAGCGCCATTTAGCTATTTTTGTCCCCTTTGATGATTTGATAGGATTCTAATATTTCATCCTTCGCCTGGCTGAATACCAGCTTTCCATCATTGATGAAGGTGATATAATCTGCAACTTTATCCAAGTCCCTTAAAATATGGGTGGAAAATAGTATGCTTTTCCTGTCATCTTGAATGATTTCATAAAGCACCTCCAGCAATTCACTTCTAATGATTGGATCCAGTCCTGAAGTAGGTTCATCCATGATGATGAGTTCCGCATGGTGGGATAAGGCTAAAGCAAGGGAATATTTCATTTTCATTCCCTTGGATAATTCCTTAATTTTCTGCTTTAAAGATAGATTAAACTGTTTAATATATTTGTGAAAGTCTTCCTCATCCCAACTCTTGTAAAAGGGCGCAATTATTTTTTTCATTTCAGTTAATGTAAGGTCCTCATAAAAATGGTTTTGATCATAAACAAAACCTATCTTTTCCTTGATTTCTTTTTCATGCTTTAGATGATCCTTTCCAAAAACTTTAATCTCTCCCCCGTCTTTTTTGATAAGATTCATGATAAGTTTGATTGTTGTGCTTTTACCTGCCCCGTTGGGGCCTATAAATCCCATGATAAATCCGGGTTCTAGGGAAAAGCTTAAATTCTGTAATGAAAATTCTTTATAATTTTTGCTAAGATTATTTACTTCCAAAATGTTCTCCATTTGACCTATTCAGCCTCCCTGTATAATATGGACAGCATAGAATGCACATCCTCTTCTTTAAGGCCTAGAAGTTTGCTTTCCTCAACAACCTCACTCAATTTTTCTTCGATGATGCTAAGCTTTCTCTCCTGCAGAAGCTCCTTGTTTTGAGCAGCCACGAAGGAACCTTTCCCAGCCACGGTTTCTATAAATCCTTCACTTTCCAGCTCTTCATAAGCTCTTTTAGTTGTAATAACACTAATCTGCAGCTCTTTGGCTAAATTTCTAATAGAAGGCAGGGCATCTTCTTCTTTAAGTTCCCCCTTTAAAATCAATGTTTTGATTTGATTGACGATTTGTTCATAAATGGGCTGCTGGGATGCATTTGAAATTATTATCCGCATGAAAATTCCTCCGTACATACTGTATATAGTATATATATACAGTATGTACATTATTTTGTCAAGTCATTCATGAACAATATTTTAATCAAAAAACATCAAAAACAAAAAACCACTCAAAAATATCTTTTGAGAGGTTTTAAGCTTAAAAACTTCTGTCTATGGTCCCATGCAAATGCATATCAATTACCAATGAGACAATCTTTTGCTTTTCAACTATTTTACCATGCTCGGCAACCACAGTACTATCTGTGGAAAAACCATTGCCAGGATAAGCGTTGTTAATTGGATAAAGGCAAAGGGGATTGAAGCCTTATATATGTCCATAGTAGTTATTTCCTTGGGAGCTACCCCTCTCATGTAAAAAAGAGCGTAGCCAAAAGGTGGTGTCAGCACATCCATCTGTAGATTTATACAGATCAGCATACCAAACCACAGCGGGTCAAAACCCAGAGCTGCAGCAATTGGTACAAATATGGGCACCACCAGCATGATAATGCCCACCCACTCGATGATCATTCCCAGTAAAATAATGATGCCCATCATTCCTACCAGCAGAACCCAGGGCTCTACCGGCATGGACAGCATTAAGTTCTTGATAAACTCCACGCCGCCCAGAGCATTATAAACACTAATAAACATTACGGCGCCAAACCCAATCCACATCACCATGGCAGAAAGCTTGAGCGTAGTTAAACAGGCTTCTTTAATAAGCTTCCAATCTAATCTGCGGTAAACAGCGGCACAAACTAAAGCGCCGAAGGCACCCATACCGCTAGCCTCAGTCGGAGTAGCTATTCCCCCGAGAATTGAGCCCAGGACAAAAACAATTAGTGCAAAGGGTAAAACAAGCGCTTTTAAATATTTAAGTTTTTCTCTAAAAGGAATTCTCTCATTCTCAGGAAGTGCCGGTCCAAGCCGGGGCTGTAAATAGCATCTAACACCAATATAAAGGAGAAAAAGCGCCCCCATCAGCAATCCGGGAATAATGGCCCCTAAAAACATTTTTCTAATGGAGACACCCGCCCACATGCCGTACATAATCAGCATGATACTGGGAGGTATTAACACCCCCAGAGCGCCGCCGGCCATGATGCTGCCCATGGCCAGACCCTTGTCATAACCTCGCTTGAGCATGGCAGGAAGGGCGATAAGCCCCATGCTGACAATAATTGCACCAATTACTCCCACCATGGCACTCATTATAATGCTTGCAATAACTGTGGCCATTGCAAGACTGCCCCTTACAGGGCCTACCCAGCGATATATGGCTTCATAAAGGTAATCGGTTATTCCAGACCGCTCCAGAACCGCTCCCATAAAAATAAACATGGGCACAGCAATAAAAATATAGTTGGTTACCATACTGTAAATGGAGGTGGGAAACAGGTTTACAGCCTTAGGACTCCAAAAAAGAAAGGCGCTGATGACAGCCATTGAACCGGTAGCAAAAGCTATGGGTACATTTAGCATGAGCAGGACAAGCAATCCGCCAAACATAAATAGAGTAATTAGTTCGATACTCATGCTTCTTCCCTCCCGGTAATTAAAACTTTAATGTCACGAATAAAGTTAGCTATTCCGGCAAGTAGAATCAGCAGAGTTGCTATTGGTATAAATAACTTAACCGGATATACCGGCGGATTCCATGGAGTACCGCTTTTTTCCAATATACTAACAGATTTGATGGCAAAATTTGTGCTTACTTTTAACAAGACCATAATATAGATAAAGAAAAAAGCAGACGCTGCCAGATTCATGAGGGCCTTTACCCTGATTGGCAAATGCCTGTGCAATATATCAACACTAATATGCTTTCTTTCCTTAAGGACAATGGCTCCTCCCATTAGGAAAAGAAAAGCGCTTAAAAAAGTCTGTACCTCATGACTCCAAATGAAAGGATTGTTAAAAATATACCTGCCAATTACCTCTATCATGATCACTGCAATAACAGGAATACACAGGAAGGCAAAAAGCCTTCCTGAGTATTCAGAAATAGCATCTATTATTTTTAAAAGAGGCTTCATCTATAGTTTCCTCCACTATCTAGTCTATAACTCCGATTAGTTTCAAGTAGTTTTTCTGGGACTCAAGTATTCTTCTGGAAAGATCGTCAGTGGCAAATTTTTCCCACAGGGTCCTTGAGTATTCGCTAGCCCTGGCTATTTCCTCAGGAGTCCACTCAATTACTTCCACTCCTTCTTCTTTCATCTTATCCAGGTAGTAAAGGTCCAGATTTTCAAACCTCTGAGCTTTTCTCATTGAGAGCTCTTTTAAAGCTACTTCCATAATTGCCTTCAAGTCATCAGGCAGCTTATTCCATTCATCCATATTTACAATAACCTCAGAAGCCATCAGCAGTGTATGCAGACCTGGCATAATCACATAGGGAGCAGCTTCATGAAGTCCCAAAGCATAATTTGAGTTAGGAGATACCCACTCGGCAGCATCTACAATACCCTTCTCCAGGGCCGGATATATTTCCGGTCCAGGAAGACTAACTACAGAAGCGCCAAGACCTTCAAACCAATGTGCCGCAGGACCACTGCTTCTTACCTTTAACCCCTTATAGTCGTCAATGCTGTAAATTGGTACACGAGAGTGCACAACTTCCGCACCAATGGGTGGAGTGCCAAAAATGGCAGGCCCTACAAAGTACAGGCCATGCTTAGCGTAAGCTTCTCTTGCTAACTCAATTCCCCCGTGCTCCCAGTACCATGCATCAAACTGATATGCATGGGTGAAGCTGCCGGGCAAACTAGTCAAAAGATTCAAAGCCGGCTCTTTTCCTGCCCACCACATGGGAGTCTTCATTCCCACTTCCAATACCCCTGCAGCCACATTGTCAAAAGTCTCAAAAGGTCCTACTACAGCTCCAATAGGATGCAGCGTAATATCAAGCCTGCCGCCGGAAAGTTCTCTAACTCTATCAACATATGCCTGCTGAAGCTCAAGACCAGGATCACCAGGGGTATAAATACCCTGTGCCCGCCACTTGAATACCTTTTCAGGTTCTACATTAGTTCCTCCTGCAGGCTGATTTTCCTTCTGTCCACATCCGCTAACCATCACCAAAGCCATTAAACTCATTATTAATAAGGAAATAAGTAATCTTTTTTTCATTTCTTTTATCCTCCCGTCCTACCGTTAATGTTTCTAATTTCTTTTGCGCGATCAAACTAAACCCCTTTGCTTCACCTCCTACCGTACTACTAAGAACGATGCGCATTATCGCGTCCTATAAACATGTAGTATTCTGCAATTTTTTCATGATTCCTGCTTTCTTGGACAATTTTCAAACCTCCAATTATATGGTAATCTTTTACTAACACATTTCTTTTTAGAAGTGCTGGAGGAATTTAGATTGCTTTCACTTGAGAATGCTAAAGACATTTTATTCAATGAATTAGAACGCGCATTGTTAGTCCCAATAAATGTGGAATCAGTACCCTTATGGGAGGCTGGCGGGAGAATATTAGCCGGAGATGTTGTCGCTCAAGAAGATGTCCCTGCTTTTGATCGTTCACCAATTGATGGATATGCCCTGATAGCATCAGACACAATTGGTGCAGCAGTAGACCATCCAGCAACCCTCAAAATCATCGATACGGTAGCCGCCGGTTCCTATTCAAAGAAAATGCTGGTTCCAGGAACTGCTATGAAGATTTTTACAGGAGCCCCTTTGCCGCAAGGAGCCAATTGTATAATAAAGAAGGAAGAGGTCACCGAAGCCAGGTCTAAGCTGGGAAGCCTTTCAGAGGTTATAATTAAAAGAGCAGTTGTCAGGGGAGAAGGTATTGCCACTAAGGGGGAGGACATATCCCTTGGCGAGCCTTTGTTTGAAAGTGGCACAGTCCTTACATCCGCCCATATGGGAATTTTAGCAACTCTAGGGATTGACCCTGTGCCTGTTTTTGTAAAACCACAAATTGGAATATTTTCAACAGGAAATGAACTGGTTGATGTACATAGGCCACCGGAGCATGGACAATTAAGGGCCTCCAATATCTATACACTGGCTGAAATCATTCGGCAGGCCGGAGGTATCCCGGTGAATTTGGGAGTTGTCAAGGACCGGATTGAAGACGTGATACAGGTATATAAAAAAGCCCGCCAGCTGGGATTACCTGTTGTAATCTCAACGGGGGGGACAGCCTCTGGAGATTATGATGTTATTAAAGAAGCCATGGATGGGATTTCTACATCAAGACTATTTAATAAGGTAGCCATTCGTCCTGGCGCTCCTGTTGTCGCTTCCATAAAAAAAGGACAACTGCTAATTGGCCTGTCAGGTAATCCTGCAGGGGCCGCCGTTGCCATGCTGTTACTGGTGTTCCCCGTCATTTCAAAGCTTGCCGGCACAAAAAAGCAATTAGAGCAAAGCAAAGGAAAACTTACCACCCCCATATTTCGTAAGGCTGGACTGAGAGGCTTTCTATGGGCCGGCTATTATGAACAAAATGGGTGCTTGTATGCAGCACCCTTTAAAAACCAGTTCTGTGGCGCCATGAAGACCCACGCAAAAAGTAATTGTTTAATTGAAATACCAGCTGGAAAAGTAAACCTCCCAGCAGGTGATCTGGTGACCATTTGGAAACTGCCTTAGTCTAGCGTAAAATATACAGCCTCATTTTTTTGCATAGTCAACAATAGCAAAGCTCTTTCCTTTGTCCTCTAGTTGGCGTATTTGTTGTTGAATTGCATCTAATTTGCCTTCAATTGCAATTAGCCTGTCATTGGTGGATTTTTCATTATTTTCCATCTATTCTCTTCTCCTTATAACTTAGCATATTCATAATATATATTATGTCTCTAATTTAATCGGTTATGTAAATATTATAGACTTTAAATTTTCAATTCCATATTTTCTAGCTTTAGCAGCAATTGTTTTATGAGTTAGGCCTAAAGCTTTGGCTGCAGCATTATAACTTGAATACTTTTTCAAAGCCAGCTCTATGATTTGTTTTTCATATTCTTCCCAGGGAAGGATGACTTCCCCAGAAAAGTAGTCTGTGTCTTTTTCTTTAGTACTAACTACCTCTTGCCTCATAAAAAGAGGTAAATCTTGTATTTCAATGTAATGTTTATCCATAAGAACAGTAATTCTTTCGAGAATATTTTCTAATTCCCGCACATTGCCCGGCCATTTATAATTCATTAATACCTCAAGGGCATCACTTCTGATTCCTCTTACTTTTTTTCCTGTTTCCCTACTTATTTTTTGCAAAAAATGTTCAACTAAAAGGGGAATATCCTCTTTTCGTTCCCTTAAAGGAACTAGAAAAATTGGAATTACATTTAATCGGTAGTATAAATCTTCACGAAAAGCACCTTTAGCTACCATTTCTTCTAAAATCTTATTGGTAGCAGCAATAATTCTAACATCCACTTCAATTGTTTCTTCTCCCCCAACCCGTTCAAATTCTTTTTTTTGCAGAACTCTAAGTAATTTTGCCTGCATGTTTTTATCCATTTCACCTATCTCATCTAAAAATATAGTTCCTTTATGGGCCAACTCAAATTTTCCTAACCGCTTTTTAAAGGCTCCGGTAAAAGCACCTTTTTCATGGCCAAACAACTCACTTTCCAGCAAGTTTTCCGGTATAGCAGCACAATTTACTCTAATAAAGGGCCCTTCTGCCCTAGGACTTAGATAATGTATTCCTTCTGCTACCAACTCTTTTCCCGTACCACTTTCACCACGAATAAGGACAGTTGCTAGACTCTCGGCTGCTTTTTCTGCAATAGCTAAAGCATCAATAATTTTTCCACTCCGACCAATAATATTTTTGAAAACAGGATTTGGCTTTTTAGTCCTCTTGAGTTCCTGCTCCAAATATTCGGCCTTTGCAGTGGCCTTATTTAAGTTTTCTATTAGGTTCTGAATTTCAGTAATATCTTTAATTACAGAAACACAACCGGTAATCTCGCCATCAACATAAATAGGACTAACATTGGCAACTATGGTTGTATCATTTGACTTTTTGCTTATACTGCCAATTATTTGCCTGCCCGATTGGAGAACTCGATTTCTAGCCCCATGGGAAGAGATATCTTTAATATTTTTTCCCACCAATTGCTGAGGACTTTGCCCTACTATTCGCAAATAGGCCGGATTGACATAAGTAATATATCCATCTTTATCCAGTACACAGATGCCGTCCTGCACAGTTTCTAATATTAAATGCAGCCTTTCTTTTAATTCTCTGACACTTTGCAATTCTCCGGTAATCTTTTCCAGTTTGGAAATGTCCTGGAAAATGGCAACTGCACCTTTAATTTGCCCATGGACATAAATTGGAGTCCGGTCAGTAATAATAACAGAATTTCCAATAATTTGTCGGCAGCCTAGTTCAGAAGCACCTGTTTTATTTACAATCTGCAACCGGGAATTAGGAATCACATCATACACTTTTTTACCTATTGCTTCTTTGCTGGAAATTCCTAAGATTTTTTCTGCCACCGGATTAAAGATAGTAATGAAATCATTTTCATCAATTGCTACTAAACCGTTGGCAATATTATTAAAAACTTGTTCAGCCGTAATTGAACTATTATGTAGTAGATTGTCCACCTGGTTAATTGTTTGAACATCTTTAGCCTCAAAATCACTTTCTAAAAATTCCACCATTTCTTTCTCAACAAAATCAAGGGTTTCATCATTAGCTGAAACCCATACTTCATCTCCGCTTTTGATTTGTAGTGAAATAAGAGGCAGTAAACTGTTAGCTGGGATTTTTTTATATCCCTTGTAATGTATGAACAAAGAAGTCTGATGCTTTAATTGCAATGCATTGGCTTTTTGTACTACCATGGCTGCTACTCTTGTATGCAGTCCATTTTCATGTTTAATTACTGCCTTCTTCATATAAACCATTCCCTTACATCAGTTTATATAAACTGCTATAATCAAATATTCGATTAAATATAGCAATATCCTCCCTTTATTTTACAATTGAACAGTGATATATCTTAACATATTACTTGAAATTGCACCTAATTAAATCTATCAAGTTTAAGACCGCTTCTTCCTCATCAGGACCCTCTGCACTAACTACTATTTCGGTTCCTTTAGTGATTCCCAATGACATAACCTGCAATATAGATTTTGCATTGGCTTTCTTTTCACCTTTTTGTATGGTAATCCCTGATTGAAATTTTGCTCCTGTTTGAACAAATTTTGCCGCCGGCCTCGCATGTAATCCTTCCTCATTCTCTATAATAACTTTTTGCGAATACATATTTAATCCTCCTGCCTTAAAAAACTAGCTGCACTTTCTTTAACATAATTTAATATTTCTTCAGCTTTGGATAATGTCAAGGAATACTCAGCAATTTCCTTCGCCTGCTCATAGGAAATATTCCGGATATTTTTTTTTATTGTCAGCATTGATGATGGGCTCATACTTAACTCATTTATTCCTAACCCAATAAGGATAATAGAAGCCATTGGATCCCCAGCCATCTCACCACATATTCCAGTAAATTTTCCATGTTTATGGGAAACATCAATTATATTTTTAATTAATCGCAAAATAGCAGGATGAAATGGTAGATAAAGATGACTTACTCTTTCATTCATCCTATCAACGGCCAGTACATATTGGCATAAATCATTTGTTCCTATACTAAAAAAATCAACCTCTTCTATGAGAATATCTGCTGTAATTGCCGCAGCCGGGGTTTCCACCATAATTCCTACTTCAATATTTTTATCATAGTCAATTCCTTCTCTGGTAAGTTCCTGCTTTGCTTCATCTAAAATTTTATTAGCTTTAATAACTTCTTCAACAGAAGAAATCATAGGATACATAATCCGTACTTTCCCAAAAGCACTAGCCCGCAATATTGCCCTTAATTGAGTCCGAAAAATATCCGGACGATCAAGGCAGATTCTGATTGCTCGCCACCCTAAAAAAGGATTTATTTCCTCAGGAAGATCAAGATAGGGAATATTTTTATCACCACCAATATCCAGGGTTCGGATAATAACCGGTTTACCATTTAACCCTTGCACCACTTCCTTATAGCTTAAGAACTGTTCCTCTTCGTCGGGAAGGCTAGTTCTATCCATATATAAAAACTCTGTCCGGTATAAGCCTATTCCTTCACCGCCATTTTTTATTACAGCAGGTAATTCTCTGGGAGTTCCTATATTGGCGGCAACTTCCACTTCTCTCCCATCCAAGGTGACAGCAGGGAGATTAATGAATTTGTGTAAATTAATCCTGCTTTCATTATATACTTTTAACTTTTCTAAATACATGTTTACCTGGTCATCATCAGGGTTGACAGTTATTTTACCTTCAATTCCATCTAAGATAACATAATCATCATTTTTTACCTTATCAAGAATATCCCCCAGTCCTAAAACAGCAGGGATTTCCAAGCTTCTGGCCATTATGGCGGTATGGGAGGTTTTGCTTCCTACGTTGGTTGCAAATCCTAGGATATGAGTTTTATCCAGTGAGGACGTATCGGAAGGTGTAAGATCATGGGCAATAATCACTACTTTCTCTGTCAAATCTGGCAAGGAATTGGCTGCTACCCCTAAGATATTTCCAATTAGTCTTTCTCCTACATCTTTTATATCTGCAATTCTATCTTTCAAATAATCATTTTCCATACTGGAAAAAAAGACTATGAACTTGTGAATAATCTTTTCAACGGCATATGCTGCTCCTATTCTTTCCTTCTCAATCAATTCTTTGATATCTTCTAAGAATGTGGGATCTTCCAATATCATCATATGAGCATCAAAGATTTCTGCATTATCTTCATCAAGCTCAAGGGAAGCCTTGTTTCTTATGCTTAATAATTGTTCTTTTGTTAATTTTAATGCTTCATTGAGTTTCTCGTTCTCAGTTGCTATCTTCTCAGGTGGAATAGTATCTTTATCAATGGACAACTTTCCTTTTTTATATACATATGCTTTCCCCAATACTATGCCTTTAGAAGCTGCTATGCCTGTATAGATCATTCTTATTCACCCCATTATGCTCATCTCAGCGTATTTTTCCGATACATAAATCTTGCAAGGCTTCCTTTATTTCGTGCAAATTCTTGTGAAGGCTAATTTCTACCACTGCTGTTATTGCCCCTTCAACAATAGCAGCATCAAGAATCATTATATTTTTTTGTTTTTCTTCAGGCAGACATTCCAATGCCAATTCAGCACTCATTAAAGCACTTCCCAAATCAAATAAAATGATTATTCCTTCATTAGAGTAAACTTCATTTATGGCTAAGGTTACTTGTTCAGCATTAGTACCCAGACGTCCGTCATTTGTTCCGGCGGCAATTGCAATTGGTACAGGTTCTGGTGTCATCTGACGTGCCAGCTCTTTTATTCCTTCTGCAATTCCAATACTATGCGAAACTATGACTAAACCAACCATTGTCATCTCTCTCCAATTCAAGTTAATTTTATTAATCCTTTAATTTTTTTACTGTTTCATAAATAGTATTTATAATTAAATAGCTGGAAGTAGCACCTGGATCTTGATGTCCGATACTTCTATCCCCCAAATAACTTGCCCGGCCTTTTTTAGCAGCAATTTTTTTTGTGTATTTAGCACCCTCAAAGGCTGCTTCTTTTACTTTTTCTAACGCATCAACTGTTGTCAATTTTTCCTTTACTGCACAAATCAGGGCGTTATAAGCAGGTTCTAAAGCATCCAGCATAGTTTTATCACCTGGAACAGCCTTACCGCGCATTTTTATTCCTTGTATTGCCTCATCCATTATTTTTATAAAATCATTAATATCAATTTCTTGTTTACCGGATACAACGGCGGCTGCCTTCATAAAAGCGGTTCCATATAATGGGCCTGATGCACCACCAACATTTACAACTAATGTCATTCCCACTGTCTTAAAAATGTCCCCTATATCTTCTGACTCCATATTATCTAATTTTTTTGTCACTGCCGCAAAACCTTTATTCATATTGATTCCATGATCACCATCACCAATCGCCCCATCCAATTCAGTTAATAGTGTTTTATTATCTTCTATTGTCTTTCCAATCTCTTTGAGGACAATAATAGTTTGAGTACTGGTTAAACCCATCGTAGAAGCTCCTCCTTTTACAGAAGTCGGAAATCAGATTAGAAGCAATTAGCTAAAGCCAATTGCGAACAAGAATTGACATCTAACATCGTACATCCGGATCTGGGGTGTTTCCCCGTATATTAGACGGATAGTCCATGATAATTAGAAATGCAAGAACAGGGAGGGTAGTATAACAGAGTCATACTACCCTTTATGGATTGCTTCTTTAAAGAGCTTTAAAAGCAGGAGTATCAGCTGTAGCAATTAAGAGGGACTTCAGTTCTTCATCCAGTTTAAGGATTGAAACTGAGCATCCTGCCATTTCCAAAGAAGTCATATAATTTCCTACAAATGTTTTGTAAACCTTTATACCTTTTTCCTGCAAAATTTCATTAACTTTACTATTGACAACATATAGCTCCATTAAAGGTGTTGCCCCAAGGCCATTAATCATAACTGCGACTTCTTCATTGGGCTGTAAAGGTTTATCTCCTAAAATCTTTGTCAACAAATGCTCCGTTATTTCATCTGCTGATTTTATTTTGTCCCGATGGGTACCTGGCTCGCCGTGAATACCCATTCCAATCTCCATTTCATCTTCACCTAAAGTAAAGTTAGCCTTGCCAGCGGCTGGAACTATACACGGGGTTAAAGCTATGCCCATACTGGCAGTATTGGCAATTACCTTCTCTGCTACAGCTTTTATTTCACTTAAGGAACCTTTTGCTTCTGCTTTTGCACCGGCAATCTTATGGACAAAAACAGTTCCGGCAATACCACGCCTTCCTACTGTATAGGTACTGTTCTCCACAGCTACATCATCGTTAACAACAATACTATCTACCTTGATACCATCAGCCTGAGCCAGTTCCTGGGCCATCTCAAAGTTCATAACATCCCCTGTATAATTTTTTATAATTAAAAGAACACCTGCATCACTAGCTACTGCTTTTATAGCTTCAAAGACCTGATCGGGAGTTGGAGATGTGAAAACCTCTCCGGCAACAGCGGCATCAAGCATGCCCTTCCCGACAAAACCACCATGGGATGGTTCATGACCACTACCTCCACCACTAACTAGAGCAACCTTCCCTAATACAGGGGCATCTTTGCGAACAATAACATTAAAATTTTCTAGCTTTTTGAAATATTCAGGATGGGCTGCAACCATTCCAGCAAGCATTTCACTAACAACACTTTCGGGCTTGTTAATTACTTTTTTCATTTGAATAACCTCCAGTTTTATTGATTTTTTCCTCTCTCACTCTAATCCATAAGGAAACTATTCCGGTCCATCATCCAAATTATTGCAGTTTTATTTCAGATTATTTTATTCACCCCCTTAAACTTTATATAAAATAAGCAACCAGACTAATGCCGGCCTTCAAATCACCAGCTTTTACATATACCAGATCTCCTCTTTGCTAGAAGAGATACCTACTACCCCAGCTTTGATGCTGGCGATGATATCTTCCTTATCCTTAATCAATCCACTGGCAATAACAGGTATTTTAGTTTGTCCGGTAATATTTTTTAAGGTTTTAACTATAGTTCCTGGAAGAACTTCTATTGCATTTGGATAAATAGAATTTACTGTTTTTAAACCGGATTCTAAGGATAGAGAATCCAGCACAAAAATTCTTTGAATGACAAAGATATCTAGTTCCTTAGCCTTTTTTACAATATTACTCTTGGTAGTTATAATTCCATCGGGCTTTATAATGTCATTCATATATTTTAAGGCGACCTGATCTTTGGAAAAACCTACAATTAAATCAAAATGAATATAGATAAACTTTCCCTGAGCTTTTACCTTTTCCACTATAGGCTTTAAGTTATAAATATCACCTATCAGTAAAAAGATGATTTTACAAGGCGACTTTATTGCTGTTTCAACTTTGTCCAATTTATTGACAGCAGCAATGATGGGGTTATCCTGAATATGATTAAAAAACAGCTTGTTTGGCATAAAACCACCCTATTTTAATAATATCGTGCTTTGCAACCCTTCATCCCAAGTTTGAGTATTAAATACCATACTTCTAAATCTTTAAATAGTTTAAGGGCCTTGTTAATATGAATTTTATAAATATATTTAATAGCAATATTCATGCCACCTGAAATAAATGGCTACCACCAAGTAATACAAAACCAAAAATATTATTGTATAATAAAAAATTACCAATAACTAAAAAACTCTTGATAAATTTTCCCAAGTTGTTCTTTTTTCCCACATTTATATAATAAAAAGATGAGAGTCTGACTATTATGCATGCAGCAAACTAAACTGTGAGTTGCTAATAGCAGTTGATTCAAGATAATTACGTAAAATCAGCACTGGATGATAAACATTAAGGTTTGTCTTATGAGAAATTTGCACTTTACATGTTCCACAATCAGTAATAACTAATAATGGATTTTTTTCAGCAATATCCTTCAATAGAGGGGTACCAATTGACAGGGACAAATCGTATTTTTCCTTTTTAAATCCATATGTTCCAGCAAGGCCACAACAAAAACTATCTTCTAAAATTAAATCTGTTACTGCTACATTTTTTAAAATTGCTGCTGCAGGTATACCAATAACCTGAGCTTTTAAATGACAGGGTACATGATAATAAACATTATCTAGTTTATTTTTTGTTAAATCAAAAGGTATCATTTCCTCTTCAATCAATAGTTCAAATAAATCCCATACATTTTGAGCAAGTATAGAGCTTGTTTCGCCCGGTAATATATCCTTGTATTCTTCTTTAAATGCCAGGCCACAGCTGGGACAAGTCGTAATAATCCGGAATCCTTTATCTATATATCGCAAAAAGCAATTCATATTTTTCCGTGCTAATTTCATGCTTTCATTTAACAACCCGTTGCTAAGCATGGGAGTTCCACAACAAATTTCAGGGGCTAATTCCACCTGATAGTGATATGCTTCCAAAATTTCTATGGCTGCCTGAATAATTTCCGGTTCATTAAAACTTGCATAACAACCGGGGAAATACAGTACTTTCTTTACCTTTTTTTGTTTAGACAATTTAAACCTTTGTTTACTATACTGTGGAAAATCCCTTTTAGCCATTCCCAGTAAGCTGAAAAGGGATTTAGCTAGAGGCAAGCTTAACCCCATATTTGCCAGTGTTGGCATTTTACCGGCCAGCTTTCCCCACCAAACATTATGGGCTAAAATCCAATCACGAAATTTATGGGAAAAAGTGTCTTTTACTATAGCTTTATTTTTTACATTATAGTATGACGGCCTCACCCCATGGGGACAAACGATGTCACATCTTTTACAGTTTGTACAATAACCAAGGCTTGCCTCAATTTCTATGGGCTCCTGTTCTCTCCATGCCAGACGAAGTCTTTCAAGTTCGGGGCCAAGGTGTTTAGGCCCGGGGAAATCTAATTTATTATTTGATACAGGACACTGGGTACTGCAGATATTGCATTTTAAACAATAATCTAGATTCCTATCCATTGCTGTGCTCATTGAGCTCCCCCCCCTGCTGCAGCCTGTAAACCTGCCTTGTAACCTGATACCAGCGCTACACCATTACCATTTTTTTCCACAAAGGGGTCATAGCCGGACAAAAGAGCTCCAGCTATGTACAAATTATTGAAAACTACTTCTCCTTTACCCAGATTAATTGGCTGAAGACTATTATTTACAGCTATACCTGAATAAGCAAAAGGCTGACCATTTAAGTTAAAAAAGTTCTTATGGGAAACAGGAAGATTCTTAAATACCGGTAGCCCAAAAATACTTTCTTTGATTTCTTTAGGATAGACTCTTAGCCCGCCACCCAATATTCCACCAGTAGCTAAAACATAACTTTTACCTTTAATCTTCATTTGGCGATTATTAATAGAATTGATAAAAATCTCAGAAATACTACCTTTTTTACATGTATAATCAGTTACCGGACTGCCGATTAAAAACTCCACACCATTTTGTTTCAAATAACCCTTTAAGGCTTCAGCTAATCGATAACCCATTACTGAAGGAGGTAATGTGGGTATTTCCAATACACTACACCCTAAAGTATTTTCAAAATGCGAGATAATTTTACACCAGTTGGTGATACCCAATACAGCTGGAATTAATATCAGGGAGCCTTTTCTTATTCTTGGTTTTAGCCTTTTTATGAAACACTCTCTTATTTCTTCTCTTTCCATTAACAAAGCAAGATCATAGCTATTTATCTCACGATAATAATTTATCCTCAGACTTTCCCATAGAGCAAATATTTTTACATTTATACGCTTTTTTAGATTATCTGCTGCATATTGAGGACAAAAATCAATTAATTCTTCAATACCAAGAACAATAATTTCCTCAGCTTTTCCTATTTCCTTTGCTGAAGTATCCGGAAAAAGGGTTGTTGGAAGCAATCCTCCAACAGTAGTCGGTAATAAAATATTTTCATCTAATGTTCCTGAATAAGGCAGCCCCATGTCCCTGGTTGTTTGTAAAAAAACAGAAAGTGCCTCTTCAATAAAATCTTGCCCTACCATAGCATAGGGATGTTCGGGTTTTTCTGTGATTAGTTTTTTTAATGCTGCTTTAGGACTTAAAACTGGACATGTATAATTTAAAGGATAATATCCCAGCAAACCCACATACCCTGAGGAAGAATAAAGATTCCCCAGTCCCTTTGAAATAATTATTGCTTTTAACCTTTTTTTAATAACTGCTAAAGCTGAGCTTAACCCTGCAAGTCCGGCCCCTATAATCACTACATCATAGTTCATAATCATCATTATCCAAATGCTCTAAATTTAATAAACCTAAATAAACAGCACGGCTCAGCTCAACTTCTTTAATTTGTTCACCCCACAAAACTGCTCTATTACCTTTCCAGCGTTCTTGAACCCTATCTTTAAGAAGTTTATTAGCTTCTGAAATCTCTAGTTTCCTGGCCTGATGATAATATCCTGCAGCTCTAAGGTTACAAAAGATCCCCTGACAGGGACCTAACCCTAAACGGGTTAATCTTCCCACATCACTTAGAATGAAATGCTCCTTTCCCATAACAGCCTGATCCAGCATTTCTTTGTTGACCAATTCACACTGGCATATATATGGTCCGTATCCTAGCTTTTTAGTTGTTAAAGGATTAATAAGCTTTTCTATATGGGTGCAACAGGGTTTATCTACGCCTAATTTGTTTGCAACAAAATCTACAGCAGCTTTCGCCATTAAGCGGTAGGTTGTAAGCTTGCCACCTACTACAGAAACAAGACCATCCAAGCCGGCTTCTTTATGGTCAATCAGGAAAAACTCTCGGGTAGCCTGGCGGCCCTTAGCCATTCCATCAGGTTCATACAAGGGTCTCGTTCCTGCAAAAGCTCTTATTATTCGCATTTCTTTTAATTCTGGAACTAATTTTGTACCCTCGTTTAGCAGTTCTAACACTTCATCCAGAAAAACTTCACTATCATCGGGATCGAAGGTTGGCCTGGAAGTGGTTCCAAAAATTGTAACAGTACCATGCGGTACAAAAATATCTCCATTTCCAGGTGGGCGCAAATGATTAATAATTCTCTTAGTAATCCGATGATTAACCACAACAAGTACTCCTTTATCTGGTGAAACATTTATGTCTTGTCCTGCCAATGCCGCAACCTGACCTACCCAAGCACCTGTAGCATTAATAACAAAATCACATTCTACAAATTCCTCTCTTTGACTAAATTTGTTTTTAAGATATACACCTTGCACTTTATCATTTTCAATTTTAAAATTAATAATTTCTGTATAAGTCTTAACTTTGGCTCCTTTTTTTTGAGCGGAAACAGCATTTGCTGTTACAAGCTTAAAACCATCTACAGCTGCGTCAGGAACGTTAAATGCTTTAGTTATGTCCCCAGTTAATGCAGGTTCAAGGCTTAATAATTCACCTGATGATATTTCTTCGGCTTGAATACCGGCCTTTTGACACCCTGCTAACCATTTTTCAATATAACCAAAATCATCATCAGTGGTGGCAACAAAAACGCCTCCCGTGTCTTCTATGCAATGTGGTGCAATTTCTCTTAATATCTTGTTTTCCTGGATACATTCAGCGGCTGAATGAATATCATTAACCACATAGCGAGCACCACTATGTAAAAGACCATGAAAACGACCACTTGTTCCTGTAGCTAGATCATCTCTTTCTACTAAAAGACTTTCAATTCCCCTTAATGTCAAATCCCACAGAATGCCTGCCCCAGTCGCACCGCCACCGATAACAACCACCTGGACTTTGTGGCCCATACGTTTACCTCCTTATGGTCAAGAGCCGCACTACTACCTAGCTTTTTTAGATAGGTACACCAGTGCGGCTCTCTGATTCTTAGCCTTTAAATATATATAAATTTAGCTTTTAGCAGCGGCTGCTTCATCATCTGCTGCCCACTTTTGAGCCCTTTGGACAGCTTTCTGCCAACCTGAATATAGTCTGTCCCTGGTAGCTTTGTCCATTTCTGGTTTGAAGGATATGTCTACTTTCCATTTTTCAGCAATTTCTTCTTTATTGGACCAGAAACCTACTGCTAAACCGGCCAGATAAGCAGCACCCAGAGCGGTTGTTTCTGTAACTTCAGGTCTGTCAACAGGGACTCCTAATATATCAGACTGAAACTGCATCAAGAAGTTATTGGCAACTGCTCCACCATCTACTTTCAACGCTTGTAATCTTATACCCGAGTCCTCCTGCATGGCGTCCAGAACGTCCCTGGTTTGATAAGCAATGGACTCTAGAGTAGCTCTAATGATATGGTTTATATTGGCTCCACGAGTAAGACCAACTATAGATCCTCTGGCATACATATCCCAGTAAGGCGCACCCAGTCCCACAAATGCAGGCACCAGGTAAACTCCATTGGTGTCTTTAACCTGTAATGCAAAGTATTCACTATCTCTGGCATTATGAATAACTTTTAATTCGTCACGAAGCCATTGGACAGCAGCACCTGCAACAAAGATACTTCCTTCTAATGCATATTCTACTTTGCCATCTACACCCCAGGCAATGGTAGTAAGCAATCCATTCTTTGAAGGAACTAGATCTTCACCAGTATTCATTAACATGAAACAACCGGTTCCATAAGTGTTCTTGGCCATTCCCGGCCTGTAACAAGCCTGCCCAAAAAGAGCAGCCTGCTGGTCACCTGCAGCACCTGCTATTGGAATTTCAGCTCCACCAAATGTTTTAGGATCAGTTACACCGTAGACTTCACTGGAAGGTTTCACTTGGGGTAACATAGCAGCAGGTATACCTAATTCTTTTAATATTGTTTTATCCCACGTTAATTCCTTGATGTTAAACAGCATGGTCCTTGAAGCATTGCTATAATCTGTTACATGAACCTTTCCCCTGGTTAGATTCCAGATTAACCAGGTATCAATATTTCCGAAAAGCAATTCTCCTTTTTCCGCCTTTTCCCTGGCATTCTCCACATTATCCAGTATCCATTTTACCTTTGTTCCAGAAAAATAAGCATCTATAACGAGGCCCGTATTTTCCCTAATATATTCCTCCAGGCCCCTGGCCTTTAAATCGTCGCAAATCCCTGCCGTTCTCCTGCACTGCCATACAATTGCATTATATACAGGTCTCCCGGTGTTTTTATCCCATACTACTGTGGTTTCCCGTTGGTTAGTAATACCGATGGCAGCAACTTCCTCCGGGCTAATTCCTCGCTTTTCTAGCACTTCTCTGGCCACTCCACTCTGGGTACCCCATATTTCCATGGGGTCATGCTCTACCCAGCCAGCCCTGGGATAAATTTGTGCAAACTCCTTCTGCGCAACACTTGCAATTTTCCCCTCTTTATCAAAAATTATGGCCCTGGAACTAGTAGTCCCCTGGTCAAGGGCTAACACATACTTTTTTTCCATTGGTTATACTCCTCCTTCTTTTTATTCTTTTGAGTATTGAATTGTGAACCCTCAGCTTAGGTTATACTCCGAAAAAGGTTGCGAAAAACAATGCTCCCAGGACGCCACCAATGATTGGCCCTATAACGGGTATCCACGCATATGACCAGTCAGAATCACCTTTACCTGCTATGGGCAGGATAAAGTGGGCAATCCGAGGACCAAGGTCACGTGCCGGGTTAATAGCATAACCGGTTGTTCCGCCGAGAGAAAGGCCGATAGCTACAATCAAGAAGCCAACAATTAATGGATTTAGTCCCTGAGTAAATTCATTTGCGCCAATAGCCAGTATCCCTAATACTAAAACAAATGTGCCGATTACTTCACTAATCAAGTTAGCTCCTACATTTCTAATAGCCGGACCCGTTGAAAAAACAGCCAGTTTTGTACCTGGATCTTCAGTTTTCTCCCAATGGGGTAAATAATGCAGCCACACAATTACTCCTCCGATAAATGCTCCAAGCATTTGGCCAAGAATATAGATAGGAACATTGGACCATTCAAATAAACCTATTGATGCTAAACCTATGGTTACTGCAGGGTTAATATGAGCTCCACTGATACCGCCAACTGCATAAACAGCCATTGCTACCCCCAGTCCCCAACCCATAGTAATAACAATCCAACCGGAATTTTGAGATTTAGTTCTGTTAAGTACAACGCCAGCTACAACCCCACCACCAAAAATAATCAGGATCATCGTACCGATTACTTCTGCTAGAAACATCGACATGTTATAATTCCTCCTTTTTTATTATTTGATTTTTTAGTCTTCTTGCAACATAGCACCAATTGTTTACTGCTTTTTCTTCCCTTTCGTCATTTGATAATTAACAGTGATTAATCATTTTCCTGGAAGAGCATCACCTCCTGGTTTTACAAAAAATAAAACCGCACCAACAAAACCTGAAAATATTAATATAATCAGGATTTAAGTGCGGCTCTCCAGTTCTCAAGCCTTTAAATGTCTTTAGTTGTATGTAAAAATAAATTACTTATTTATCTTTATCACAGCGTAAATACCCACAAACACCTGCTTTACGGTTGACATAAATAAACCGCACTAATAGTCCTATTATAATAATAGGTTGCTTAGTACGGCTCTCAGCGTCTCAAGCCTAATCTATATATAATTTTGCGAAATTTCTTAAAAATAAGTTTAGCATTTTTTAAAAAAAATGCAAGTCCCAAATATTAAAAAATTCCACTGTTTTGAGTGCCCCTTAATTGCAAAAGTAAATTCCACCCACTTTTTAGTAGAACGTAGAATTTAATCTTACAAATCAACATGTTGAATTTAATACTGCAGTGATAAATCATGCCGCAATATAAAAAATGGGAAGAGGGC
>JBFLYC010000002.1:0-47150 GCA_040756735.1 Bacillota bacterium
CAGTTAGCATATACTCTTTATCTTCATCTTCCCATAAGTGGAATTTTGAGTGGAATTTCTCCAGGTCTAAAAAATCAAATTCCAGGATATTTATAGTAATCACTTTTTGTAGGTTAATATAATCATCACCCTGTTTAATTCCATCCAAAAATAGCTTTCCCCAGTAAAATAAAGTTCTTTTTTCCATATTATATTGGTTAGTGAGCTGAACCTCGATGTTTACCTGGGTACCATCTGCAGTTTTAGCTCTAACATCCAATCTGCCAGTTTTATCTTCAATAAGCTCTTTTGTGAGTTGCTTGTTATCAACTATTTCTAAAGAGACTAGCTTCTTCTTATCCTCAGGGTCAAGAACAGCATTTAGAAAAGCAACAAGATTATCCTTAGAATCTTCTTCTCCCAGCAACTTTTTAAAAAAAATCATTAAGAGGGTTAACTTGTTTAACTGTCATGATATTCTTCCTTTCTATATTATTTTACCACAAATGGTTGGATGATAGAAATATTACAGCTATGCGCAGCAGCAATTTATAATTAAATTATAGCAAAAAAATAGGCGAGAGGGAACAAATGTTTGTGCAGAAAGTAAAAAAATATATATATGGAGCCTTATTGTAAGCGTTTTTAAAAATCTCGTAAATAAACTATGTAAAATGAAGGAAATGCCAGGTATATTAAGAAGTATTACCACAGGATATATCAAGGGGATGATATGTCGCCGCAGCTACTAAAACAAGCATATAGAAAACACTGGTTAGTTCCATTTGTCGGAGCCGGTTTATCAATTCCCTTAAAGATGCCTGGTTGGGGTAATCTGCTTGAGGAAATCTCTGCAAGATTTGATTATGAGTATCTTATAGAGAAAAAGGAAGCAATTACGAAACTTATTGAGGATAATCGATATTTAGATACGGCAGACGAAATATTAAAAGCGGGCGTTTCGGAAGACGATTTAAAATTTGCCATTTGTAGTGCTATAAACCGAAAAAAGGATATGCATAGGAGTGACCTGCCGGACAATATTTATCAAGACCTTGCCAATATTAATTGTATAAAGTATTTGACTACAAACTACGATAACTATTTATCAGACTTTGTAAAAAAAGGACCAAGCGATATTACTCATTTATACAATGAGTTTAGCAATGAGTGGGATGATGAAATTTATGAAGGGATAGTTTATAATCTGCATGGTGATTTTAGTAAACCTTCTTCAATAGTTCTGTCAAGGAAATCATACGATAACTTATATAAAAACAATCATGAGTTTAGAACTGTGCTTGAGCGTTTTAGAGAGAGGTATACCATATTATTCATCGGAGTTTCTTTGCAAGATGAATATATCCAGCGGGTATTGGAAGTTAGTAGCGAAAAATTAAAAGCCAGGCACTATATTTTATTAGCCAATATTTCTCCAGAACAACGGACTGAGATGGAGGAACGTTACAATGTTAAGATACTAAGATATTCTGTTAAAAATGGGAATCATACGGCTGGGATAAGAGAAATACTTAATGAAATTATTAGCGTTAGTGATGAAATTGAAGAAGATAAATTAAATCTACAAGCTATAAAAGACAATAATCAAGGAGCCTTAAGAAATGCCAAATCTTTAGCTGATATAAAGCCTGACAGCCTACCTCTTATATTGGAAAAACTAAATGCACAATATGCTGAAAAGAGAACTCTACATGAGCAGCTTGAACAGAAGGTCAATACCCTTCGCGCTACATACCAGGCCTTTGCCGGCAAATATGAGGAGGCTAGAATTGCCGCATCTGCTGAAATGGGCGACAATTCAGTAGCCATTATGGCTACTGCACAGGCGCCTGATAGCCCATCCTCATCAAACAAGAAATTAAATGTTGCAATTGCCGGAGTGCTGGGTATAATGGTGGGAGTTTTTGCAGTATTTGTCCGTGAATTCTGGATAAGCACTAATCCAAATAAGATCAGTCCTCCAACGGTTGGGTAGAGATATAACGCCGCAGGATCAAACCGCTTAAAATCCTGCGGTTTTTTTATTTGACGTTATCCTTTACCTTTATTTATATCTTTCATGGACATAAATATGGGCTTGATTAAAGCTGCTACATGTAATCTATGGAAAAAATATGAGTTTTAGGCAGGAAATGTGTTGATTATATAGAATAACTCATATTGATGCAGAAACAGTCGAACTCTAGGAGTGATTCAGGTTATGGAAGAAGAAATAAATTTACGAGAACTGATCGAAGTCTTAATACGGGGCAAAGTACTTATTGCAGTAATTACAATAGTGGCGGTGTTAGTGAGCGGTGTTTTCAGCTTTTTTATAATATCACCTACATATCAGGCAAAAGCAACACTTTTGATTAGTCAACCAAATGTCAGGGCCCTGGAAGCTGACAGCATGTTTTCGGTGCTATTGGAGTCTGTTTCACAGTATCCCATCATGACAATGGAGACTCTTCGTAGACAGGTGAAAAATCCTGATGTACTTCAAGCTGTTATTGATAGTGTACAGGCTGGTAGAGAAGAAATGACATCGGCAAGTCTTGCAGATAAGATAGAAGTGCAGGCTGTGAAGGACACACGACTCCTGGAGATCTCTGTCAATGATAAGGACCCTATTTTTGCAGCAGAAATTGCCAATATGTTATCCCAGGAATTTATTAATTTCATTAATGAGCAAAACAAGCATAGGATGAGTCAGTCAGTATCATTCCTGGAAAAGCAGATACAAATAGAAGGTCTAAAGCTGGATGAAGCAGTAGCTGAAATGAAGAAATTTTTGTCCCAATCTCCAGGCGTAGATGAATTGAGCAAGGATATTGGCGCTAAATTAACGCAGTTAACGGGATTCAAAACATCTATGGTAAACAAACAGCTTGAGCTTGAGAAGCTGCAAGCCAGTTTGTCCAGTGCACTAGAAGAACTGGAGCAAACTCCCATGACATTAACCACTAAAAAGTCAGTAATTGATGATCCTTTATTATCAGGATTAATAAAGGATACAGAAGACACGGATACTAGTTCCTTAAGTGCAATAGGGTTGGAAACAGAAGAGATTAATCCTGTATATGTTTCTCTTTTGCAAAAAATTAGTTCTAATAATATAACCATTTCGCAGATTGAAACCGAATTAATAGGTTTAGATCGTGAAATAAAATCATTAACTTTGCAGTTAGAGAAGCTTAAGGCGCAATATGCCGAGAAGAAAACTTTACATGAGCAGCTTGAACAGAAGGTCAATACCCTGCGCGGTACATACCGGGCCTTTGACAGAAAATATGAGGAGGTTAGAATTGCCGCATCTGCTGAAATGGGCGACAATACAGTTACTATCATGGCCTCAGCACAGGTACCCGAGAAACCTATTGCGCCCAAGAAAAGGCTGAATGTGGCTATAGCTGGAGTACTAGGAATAATGGTTGGAGTCTTTGTAGTATTCTTCCGTGAATTCTGGATAAACAGTAATCCAAAGAAAGCCAATTTAAGTGTTTAATTAGCAGCTATTTAAACAACTCACTTTTTGATTTCACATACAGAAAGTGGGTTGTTTTACATGAGGATCATTGACCGGGCATATTGGTAAAACCTGATGAATTTGATAATAGTTACAGGCAGGAATTCAATGAATAACCTAGAAATCTAAATATAGACAATTAGTGACAAATAGTATTTTTTTGGAGGAACTAGCAATGGGTCATCCGGATAGAAGTAGATTGCGTGAGAGAAAAAAAGAAAAGAAGAAAGAAGAAGCCCTGGCAAGAAAGAATAACCTTAATGTTCTAGATTTGACTCCTCACAATACCGTAAAATTAATCATTAATGGAAACGCATACATTCAATACAAATAAATGGATAAACTGTTGACAAACAACCATAAATGAGTAAAAATAGTACTCAGAAATGAGTATTTTTTATTGTATTGGAGATGTATACTATTTGCTTGATTCCTTAATTACCTCAAAAACAAGAGTAAAACTTATTTTAAAGTTTTTTCTAAATCCAGAAAGCAGATCGTACCTGAGAGCTCTTGCTGATGAATTTGGGGAATCATCAAATGCAGTAAGAGTGGAGTTGAATCGTCTAACAGATGCAGGTTTGTTGGAGAAAAGCGATGAGGGCAAAACAGTTATGTATCGTGCAAATGTTAATAATAGCATTTTCTCAGACCTACATAACTTGGCAAAAAAGTTCCTTGGATTAGACCAAGTAATAGAAGAAATAGTAGCAAAGCTTGGAAATGTAGAACTGGCTATAATTACTGGTGATTATGCAAAAGGTATTGATTCAGGAATAATAGATTTATGTATAGTGGGAGAAATTGATAAAACTTACTTACATAAACTTGTAGAAAAAGCAGAAAGCTTATCCAATCGTAAAATTCGTACTTTAGTACTAAAAAAAGATGAATATAATAAATTTGAAAAATGCTTAGAATCAGAAAAAGCACTAGTAGTATGGGGTAAATAAATTACTAAAGGATATGGAAACAACTACTTGCTGATGTGCGATGATCTTAATAAAGTGAGCTTGCCGGTAAGGTTTATTAAGATTGTGTTGATATCATATCTAGTTTTTCATATTAACACAGACAATATGCTCACCCAATGGGTGATTTTTTATAGCAATGCTTTTTACAAGGTTTCCTGATGGCTTTATATATGCACTTTTCTATTTGAGATGATAGCGATATCTTTACTTATTATTCCAAGTGGCAAAGTGTTTTTTATTTTACTCTTCTTATATAAATGTTGGGTTAGCTAATGGATACGTCCTCTTATATTGCCCAGAGATAAATTAGATATTTAAGCTTAGAGGGCCCATCACTATGGATGGCTTGACGTGAGTACATGAGATAATAGATGAAATTATATATATTTGTATATATTGATTTAATAGAGGAAGGATGGCTAGTGGCATGGGAGAAAGGATATACCTCTCTTCACCACATATGAGTGATGAGGGTTATGAGATGCAATACATAAAGCAAGCTTTTGATACAAACTGGATTGCACCTCTTGGTGAGAATGTCAATGAGTTTGAGAATGAACTTGCTGCCAAGGTTGGATCTAAAGCTGCTGTAGCATTAAGTTCCGGTACTGGAGCTATCCATTTAGCCTTAAGAGCAGCAGGAGTGGGTGAAGGAGATATTGTTTTCTGTCAAACGTTAACTTTCTCTGCTACAGCTAATCCGATTATTTATCAGAATGCAATTCCTGTTTTTATAGACAGTGACTACGAAACATGGAATATGTGTCCTAAATCACTGGAAGAGGCTTTTGAAAAGTATCTGAATGTAAAAGCAGTTATCGTAGTGCATCTTTATGGTTTGTCTGCAGACATGGATAAGATAGTAGAGGTTTGTAGGAAGCATAATGTAGTCTTAATAGAAGATGCTGCTGAAAGCTTAGGTACTTATTATAAAGGACGGCATACAGGTACTTTTGGTGATTACGGGGTTTTCTCATTTAATGGAAACAAGATTATTACTACATCAGGTGGTGGGATGCTTGTTTCTGATAATGAAGAGAGAATAGCTAAAGTTAGATTTTGGGCCACTCAGTCAAGAGATCCAGCAAAGCACTATCAACATAGCGAATTAGGGTTTAATTATCGCATGAGTAATGTTGTTGCGGGGATTGGTAGAGGACAATTAAAGGTTTTAGAGCAAAGAGTTGAGAAGAAAAAATATATTTTTGAGTTTTATAAAAGAGAACTTGGTGGACTGGATGGCGTTGAGTTCATGACAATTAATAAGTGGAATGAGCCAAACTACTGGCTGAGCTGTATGACTTTGAGTGGTAAGGTTAGACCTTTGGATATCATGGAAGCATTAGAAGTTGAGAATATAGAGAGTAGGCCAATCTGGAAACCCATGCATATGCAGCCATTCTTTGCGGAGCATGATTATATCGGCGGAGAAGTGTCTAAGAAGTTATTTGAGAATGGTATTTGCTTACCATCTGATACGAAGATGACTGATGGGGATTTGGAGAGAGTTGTAAAGATTATAAAAGGGTTGTGGAGATAAGTGCAAACTGAACTTAGACTGAATATACACCCATCCTTTCAGCCTGGTGAGGGTGGAATATATAGAAGATATATTAAGAGACCGATGGACTTTATATTATCTCTGATTGCAATAATTATTTTAAGTCCTGTTCTTTTGACTGTTGCATTACTGGTTAGGATTAAGTTGGGTAATCCAATTATTTTTAAACAAAAGCGACCTGGACTTAATAAGAAGATTTTTACAATGTATAAATTCAGGACTATGAAGGATGACAGAGATGAAAATGGGGAATTATTGCCAGATAGTGTAAGGCTTACGAGGTTCGGTAAGTTCTTGAGATCTACATCACTTGATGAGTTGCCGGAACTTTTTAATATCGTTAAAGGAGATATGTCCGTTGTAGGGCCTAGACCATTATTAGTGGAGTACTTACCGCTTTACAATCATCACCAAGATCGTCGTCATGAAGTAAGACCAGGATTATCTGGCTTAGCTCAAGTCAATGGTAGGAATGCTATTGGCTGGGAAGCTAAGTTTGATTTAGATGTACAATATGTAGATAGTATTAGTCTTATTGGGGATTGGAAGATTATCTTTCTTACTATAAAGAAGGTTTTTGTGAGGGAAGGCATCAACTCAGATACTGCATCAACGATGGAGCCTTTTAAGGGGACTAACTTGAACCAATAAATCAGACTTCAATATCTGCGAATTCAACAAATTTAATTCGGTACTAAATACGAGTGGAAAGAGTGGAACTATGAAAGATAGACTGCTTATAATCGGTGCCAGTGGCCATGGGAAAGTCATCGCTGAAATCGCATTTAAAATGAATAGATGGAAGAGCATCGCTTTCCTAGACGATGATGAGACTTTAAAGATGTCTATGGGATTAGAAGTAATCGGCAAGTCAGATGACGCCTTTACATATATAGAGAACTCAGACATCTTTGTTGGGGTAGGTAATAACGCTACAAGGGAAAAGATTCAGGAGAGACTTGAAACTGCTGGAGGAAGCATTCCTGTGGTAATTCATCCAAATGCAGTTATTGGAGAGCAGGTTGAATTAGGAATTGGCACAGTGGTCATGGCAGGAGTCGTGATTAACTGCTGCACCAGGATAGGAAAGGGCTGCATTATCAATACTGGTGCAACCTTAGATCATGACAATGTGATAGAGGACTATGTTCATATTTCACCTGGTGCAAACCTAGCAGGAACTGTGAAGGTTGCAAAAGGATCGTGGATAGGCATTGGAAGCGTAGTAAGCAATAACGTAAACATCTGCAGTGGATGCAAAGTGGGTGCAGGTGCGGTGGTGGTTAGGGATATAACTGAAACTGGAACCTATGTAGGGGTTCCGGCTAGGAGAGTTAAACAATGGCGAGAATACTGATATTAACAAATAATGATATTGGTTTATATAAATTTAGGAAAGAATTGATAGAAGAACTTTTAAAGGATAATGAGGTATTAACTTCACTTCCAGATGGGGAGTTTGTATCACAGCTTGTTGATCTAGGATGCGAGTTTATCGATACACAAATTAGTAGAAGAGGAACTAACCCGATTACTGATTTTAAGTTAATGTTGGAATATAAGAAAATCATAAAACATGTCAAGCCTGATGTGGTCCTGACATACACAATCAAACCAAATGTTTATGGTGGAATGATGTGCAGATTAATGAAGGTACCTTATCTCGCTAATATCACAGGCCTTGGAACAGCTGTAGAGAACGGTGGGGTTTTACAAAGTGTCACTATATTTTTGTATAAAGTAGCCTTAAAAAAAGCTTCTTGCATATTTTTTCAGAATAAAGGAAATGCGGATTTCATTAATAGTAAAGGAATCGTTAGAGGAAAACAAAGGCTGATTCCTGGCTCAGGTGTCAATTTAAACCATTATCAGGTACTAGACTATCCGAGTGATGAAATAATTAACTTTTTATTTATTTCAAGAGTTATGAAGCAAAAGGGAATAGATCAATATCTAGATGCGGCTGAATACATTAAAGGTAAATATCCTAAAACTGAATTTCATGTTTTAGGTTTTTGTGAACACGCATATGAAGCTAAGCTAAACGAAATGAATGCAAGAGGTGTCATTCAATACCACGGAATGCAAAGTGATGTAAGAAAGTTTCATGAGATATCTCATTGTACAATTCATCCTACATATTATCCCGAAGGGATGTCCAATGTACTTCTTGAGAGTGCGGCTTGCGGTAGGCCTATAATAACTACTAATAGAATTGGCTGTAAAGAAATAGTTGATAATGGCATTAATGGATATGTAATTGATCAGCAAAATAGCCAAGACCTTATTGATAAGATTGAGAAGTTTTTAGACTTAGATAATGAAACAAAGAAGCAGATGGGCTTGGCTGGCAGAAATAAAGTTGAAAGAGAATTTGATAGGCAGATAGTGATTGATGCGTATAAGGAAGAGATTATGAACGTTATTCATGATGAAAAAACATTTAATGAGTAAGGGGACTACATATGAATAGAATTTTATTTATTACAACACGAAATGTTCTTAATACATCTGGAGAGTTTCGTTTAATAAAAAATAGAACAAAAACATTGTATGAAAAGTGGAACGTACAAACTGAGTTTATTGTCGTTTGTAGCAATAAAAAAATTGAATCACAAAATGAAGAGCTCGGTTCCAACAGTCTTGTAACTTCAATTGGTTTTGAAAATAATCCAATAAGTGTGTATTCTGCGTTTGTTAAAGGGAAACGCAATATGCTAGACCAACTAAGAAACGAAGAATATAAATGTATAATCTTATCAGGTATTGGCATGTTGGAATATATACCAAGTATAAGAAAGGTTTCAAATGACATCCCGATAATTGTCGATATTCACGGTGTTAAAGAAGAGCTTCTTGAATACAATACAGGGAGTACATTTAAAAAGATGCTTAAAACGGCATTATATTACTATACAAAATATAGCGAAAATAAACATCTAATAAAAGCAGATGGTACTTTAGTCGTGTCTAAGGCACTAGCTAATAATTTAAGAGAAGAATATGGCTTAGACAATCTTAATCAATATGTAGTCCCATGTGCAATAGACAATAATAATATTGATGACAAAGAGAAGAAGTTACTAAAAAGTTATTATAGAGAAAAGTATAACATAGCAATGGATGAGACCGTTTTTATTTATTCTGGAGGTGTTTCTCCCTGGCAATGTATAGATAAATCAATAGAAATATTTAAACGCATTAATGAAAAAAAAGATCTAAGAGCGAGGATGATGATTTTTTCACATCAAGCAGACATAATCCGGGCAAAAGTGGCAGACGATAAAAATATTATTGTAGATAGCCTAAGTTCTGATGAGGTTAATAAAGCTTTGTGTATGGGAGATTTTGCATTACTAATCAGAGAAAATTATATTACGAATAATGTTGCATACCCAAACAAGTTTCTTGAATATGTTCAAAGTGGAATGAAAGTAATAAGTACTCCATATATTTTTGATGTTGCTGAGGAAATAGTAAATTATGATGTTGGAGTAATTATTGATTTAAACAATTACTGCTCAGAACTAGCTGAATATTTTGGTAGGAATGAAACTCTTATTGAAGATTCAGCTAAAAGAAAAGAACTGTTATATAGCAGTAGTTTTGAATATACTCTGAAAAGTTTCGTTGATAATCTTTCTTTATCAGACTAGTGGAACGAAAGAGGAATGTTATGACAATAAATAATGAGTCAAGAATAATAGCGAAATCATTACATTTTAAATATATTATAATCGCAATAATTGTGAGTCTTTTAAATAGTTTTTGTTATGCTAATTATTCTGTGATGCTAGGACTAGCAATTGTAGAAGTTGTTTTGCTACTAAAATGCTTAATCTCAAAAAAGTATATTAAATACCTATGTTATTTTACAATTTTTCTCAGTACCAGCATGGAATCATCAACGTTTGTTGGAGTAGATGTTTTCTACGGATTTAAAAACTTCAAGATTGCGGGTGTTAATCTTGGTGCAATTTTCATTTTGCTGATATTGATAGTTCTTATAGCAAATGGTTCAATTAATAAAGCTTTTAAAATTAGCGGTAATGTTTCAAAGTTTATTAAAGGGGCATTATTGCTTACAGTATTAGCATTATTTATGGGGTTGTTTAGTTTGCTAATTAACGACAATAACGTAGCAAACTACATGACTAGTATTACTATGTTTATTTATGCAAGTTATATTTTTGTATTTGTAGCGGTTGAGATAATTGTAATAGCTACTATTATTGAAAGAAATGGAAAAGATACGACCGAAATTAAACAAGCTCTTGTAGCCATTATAATTAGTTTAGCAGTTACAATGATTATGTCGCTTATGTTTGAAAACTACGGGAATAGGGGAGGACTACCATCTTTACAAGTAAGTAATTTGGTAATGTTACTGATTTCTGCAGTCATAATTCATTTCTATAAAGATTTTGTTTTCAAAGAAAGAATGATTATTGCTTTTTCGAGTATTGTGATATTTATTTTAGGACTAATATATAATACAAATGGGAAAATGATAATCATTGCAATGGTCCTTCCACTAATAATAATTTTCATGTTGTTTAGAAATAAAAAATATAAAACAGCTCTCTTTATATTTTTTATTGGTTTTTTTGGAATATTATTGACTATTAACCTTTTAATACCATTACTAAATGCCAGCAGCCCATTATTTGCCATAAAATTGGAACAAGCAACTTCAATGCTTGCATTTTGGGAGAGTGGTTGGTTGCATAATATGCCTGATTCTCCAAAGATTAGAATTGCTCAGTTTCTAAATGTTATTTATGAGTATTATGAAAAACCTTGGTTTTTTTTGTTTGGAAAGGGCTTTATGGGGACTATAAAGGATCATTTGCAAATGTTTGGTAATATTAATGAGTTTTCTTATTCAGCATGGGAATTGAATCATAGAGTGTATTACGTGATGCATGAGACCCTAAACACATTATTCTTAACTAATGGTTTTTTTGGATTAATATATTTCTTAATGATCTTTAAAATTATTCTAAAGAATTTCTCGAAATCACCCTGGCTATTAGTTGGAGGATTTTGGTTTGTACTTTTCTACTCATATTCATTAACTATATCGATATTTGGTGCTACAGCATTTATAGTAGGCTTGTATGATATAGATATTGATAAGAACGAAGAAAAATCAAACCTCGTGAGGCAACTATATAGTTTGAAATCAAAAATTAATGGCTAGGTTGAGCCATTCTCCCTTTTTGGGACATCGGTTCGTGATCATACCTTAGCTTTGCATTAATTTGCATTAATTTATAAGTATTTAATCCTAATAGCGCACATTTTCTATGTTTTGGAAATTTGCATTAGGTATTATACTTAAATTTCCAGAGCTATCACGATATGGTGTCCGTCAAAGTGGGCATGAGTCAGGGGGTGTGAAAAATGGAAATAGAAGTTTATGATTATATTTCACCTCAAAATCATTTTAATTTGAATAAAAATTTGATCGAGTCATTAGCTGGTATTGGAAAGGTTAAAGTAGTAGCGAACCAAGGTTATTATTCTGTTTCGGAAATTAATCTTGAAAATGTCTCATTTGTAGAATTACAATTAACTAAATTTAAGAACTCTATGCTTGGTAGAAAACTTAATGCATTATTTGCAATGATTAAAACACGTAAACAGTTTAATAAGTATAGCGATTCTTTTAAGATTATATTTACTTTTGATACAGTTGCATTTGGATTAGGTCGTTATTCTCTTAATTTAAATGAATTATTCCTAATGCATCATAAGAATATTGATGAGTTAAAAGATCCAATTAAGAGATTGATTTTCAAATCGTATATGAATAAAGTTAATCATATTGTCTTTGAGGAAATCTTCAAGACATACTTAGTTAAAGAGATAGGTGTCCACGAAAATCGAGTGTTTGTTGTTCCTCATCCAGTATTCAATCAAGCGAAGTCAAAGAATTTTTTGGAAAAATATGACTGCGTAGGATTAAGTAATAGTAACGATGATGAATTTATTAGGAAAATAATTGAAATAGAAAGGGCATCATGCTTTACCAAGAGGAATAATTTACATATTGTTTTAAGATCTAAATTGTACCAGTTTGATAATGGTTTTTTAAAAGTTATCTCGGGGTTTCTGCAAAAATGCGATTATGATGACTATATTAACAGCTCCAAATTAGTCTTTGTACCGTTACCACAAACCTATAATTATAGAGTTAGTGGTGCTATATTTGATGCTTTTTCGAATCACAAATTCGTTGTTGCGAATAATGTGCCAATTGTCGAGGAATATAAAAAACGATACCCGAAGATATGTATTGGAATTAATAATGTAGATGATTTTTTTAATGTAGTCGTTGAGAATAAGAATAATAGCAATAAAGATACTAACAGTTTTAAGGATTTTATTGATGATCATAGTAGACTCATAATTAGAAAAAGGTTCAAAGAGGCCTTCGTGAGGGTTGAGAAAGATGAAGATAAGAAAAAGTGATGTTATTTGGAATTATATTGGAACAATTATGTCTCTTGGAAGCAATTTTCTATTACTTCCTTTTATAATATATTTTTTAGATGGTGAATCTTTAGGGTTATGGTGCGTGTTTCTAAGTATAGGCGGTATCGTAGTACTCTTCGATTTCGGTTTTAACCCCACACTAGCTAGAAACGTAGCATATAGCTGGAGCGGCGCTGAAAAACTAAGTAAAATTGATGCTATATTTACTAATAATGGTGAACCCAACATTGGATTACTTAAAAAAATTGTGAATACCTCAAAGAAAATCTATTTATTAATTTCATCTATTGCTTTGTTAGTTCTATTAACAGTTGGTACACTATATGTTCTACATATTTCAGAAAATATGAGTGGATATGATCATATGATAGCGTGGATAATATATAGTTTTGCTGTTTTTTTAAATTTATACTACGGATATTATGCAACTTTTTTAAGAGGTGTTGGTGCTATTAAGGAGATAAATATTGCAATAATCTCAGCAAGAACATTTCAAATTATTGCGTCTATTGTCTTGTTGTATTTTGATTTCCGGTTAATCGCAGTTGCTGTGGCTTATTTGGGTTATGGTATGATATTTAGACTTTTTTCAAAATTATTATTTTATAGGTTCCATAATATTGGCGAAAAATTAAAAACAGATAATAGTAAAGTGACCAATGAAGATATTAGAGAAACATTTAATGTAATCTGGCATAATGCTTGGCGTGATGGATTAGTATCACTTTCTAGTTATTTATCAAAACAAGCCTCAGTAGTAATTGCATCGATGTACTTGAGTTTAACTGAAACAGGAATTTATTCAATATCTATTCAATTAGTCACAGCAATAGCTTCAATTTCTGGAGCGTTATATACATCATATCAACCTTCTCTCCAGGCTGCTTATATAAATAAGGATACGAACAAATCAAAAACCTTAATGTCAATAGCGATGACAGTGTATATTTTAATGTTTTGGATTGGAATAGTTATATTAAGTACTATTGGGCTCCCAATCTTATCAAAAATTAAGCCTAATACGGTCTTTAGTTTACCGATTCTAATTGCAATTTCGGTTTACGAATTTTTACTAAAACATCATTCATACTATGCATCATTTATATCGAATACAAATAACGTTCCTTATGTTAAAGCTTTTCTCTTCTCAGGTGCTTTAGGTGTTATATTGGCTATACTACTTGTTAGAGGTACCAATTTGGGAGTTTGGGGATTGATTATCGCACAAATTTTAGCTCAAGCAATTTATAACAATTGGAAGTGGCCATCAAAAGTGATTAGTGCATTTGAAACGAATATCTTTGAAATGATTAAGATTGGATCAAAGAATATATTTAATAAGGTCTCAGCAACAAGATAATTACAAAAAATAGTAATTGAAAATATGTTTTATTGGAGGCTAATATTTTGGGAGATATGAACATTGCGATATTAGGTTCTAGTGGCTTCATAGGTAGTCATCTAGTACATTCAATCTCAAAACAAAGTTACAAAGCTGTTGAAATAAACAGAAATAGTCTTAGCGAATATTTTTTAGATCTAGAGAAACCACAGAATTTTAATTATGATATCCTAGATTCATGTGATTTTCTCATTATTACTGCTGCAATTTCTAATCCAGATTATTGTGCTGAATCATATGAAAAGGCATATAGAATAAATGTTTTAAGTACAAAACATGTTATCAATGAAGCAATAAATCGAAATTGTAAAGTTATATTTTTATCATCTGATGCGGTGTATGGAACTGATAAAGGGACTTGTTTTAATGAGCAGAACAACACTAATCCCAATACTCCATATGGATTAATGAAGAAAGAAATCGAAGATAGTTATTATGGAAGTACTTTATTTAAATCAGCCAGACTGTCATATGTAATTTCTGGTGAAGATAAATTTATTAAATATTTATTCGAATGTAAAAAACAAGGCAATGTTGCAGAAGTATTTCACCCATTTTATAGGAATTGCGTTACATTATCTGAAGTTACAGATTCCTTAATTTGGCTTTTAAATAATTGGGGTGAGTTTGCTTCACCTTTTTTAAATATTTGTGGGTGTGAACTTGTAAGCAGGGTGGCAATTGTTGATGAGATTAATCGATTAAGTGAAACTAAAATTAAGTATAAGATAGTGTACCCATCAGAAAAGTTTTTTATTAATAGACCGCAAATTACAGAAATGTCAAGTTTGTACCTGAATAGAATTTTAGAGAATCACTATAAGCCATTTTCTATGAGGTTAAGAAGTCAATTAATAAACAAAATGTAAAAATAACTATTAAATAGCCTCTCAGAATTAGAAGGAGGAATAATTGAATCTGGGAAAAAGCGACTGGAAAAATCTGTCATGCCAGGCTAAAAAGACTGTTCATTTCACAACGTTTCTAAAAATGGGTATGTCAAAGAAACCTAACGGCCACTATTAAAAAAAATGAGTATTAGGGTTATGTTAAGCAGCCTGTGGGAAGATAACTTGTTTTAGAACCTTTAGATATTCTTTTAGGTGGGCATACCAAGCATCAATGTGCTGACACATCATGATACCGTAGATGCGTATGTACCACATTTTAGTAGAACAGTGACGACCGGATTCCAGTTTGTAATCAATTTTCTCACGTTTATTAGAGCGCTCGACGGTTGTACGTCGCTTGTAAATGAGTTTCCACTTCTCCGAACCCCCTGGTATTTTCGGAAACAGTCAGGGATTGTCTTTACTGCAGGTATGGAACGTTCTACCGAATTTAGCGGTAGAGCAGGGTTTTGGGCAGGTGTTGGTCGTCCACTTAATCATTACGAGCATCTCCACTTATGACGTTTTTGAGAATGATAAAGCCGTAATGCTTCATCTTCAAATCGGGATGCCATCGGGGGAAAGCTTAATATCACCATCAATTCCCAGATTCTTCATGCCGCGTACATTGAGATCTATAAAAGGTTCAATATTGTGGTGGAGTAAGAGATCATAGATGGCCCCAGCGTCATGGGCGGCATCCAGAAGAATCTTGCCCACTATGCCCAAGGTGAAACGTTGCGAAAACTCAACCGAACTGACAACAAAGCTAACTGCATCGTGTCGATAAGCAGGGTGTAGACGAGGATACAACGGCAAGTCATACGGACTGGTTGATGCAGTCAACATGTACAGGTGGTATCCACTAAAGTAGCGTTCCCGTGCGCTGTCCCAGCCGGAATTGCAGTCGGGTTGGGAATAGATGCGGGGATGGTTGTACTTCGCAAAGCCTTGGGCATGACAAATATAAGTTGCTTTTCTGCGGGGATAGATTGCGGTAACGACAGGGTACCGTCACTGGCGATACCGAGTGTGCTCATATCCCCGAGCAATCCGAGTCTTGCTGATACAGCGAGAAATTGAGACTGGAAGAAGTGGAATAAACGATCCATGGGCAATACCTTTGGTTAACCATATGGCGCATCATCCAGTTGACTAAACGTTTAATTCGGCCAGATGTTGTGGTTGGAGCTTTTTCACCCTTCTTTCCCTTCTTGGGTTTGCGTTTACGTCTTTGCTCACGAGGCTTGAAGTTTTTTTCAGACGCAGCCCATAACCGGGCCAAGAAATCATAGAACGTGCCAACACCGGGAACGTTACCGGGTTCAAACCCGTTGAGAATGGCATAAAGGGGAACACGGTACAGTTCATCCACCCATGTGGTAATACCGATTTCCGGCTTGGTCAGCAAAATGAGCACAAACGAACTGAGCATGGAGGCAGGATTCACGTGGAGCAGGACCTTTGGCGCTGTAACAATCCCTAATGAACGTTGTAATGTGAGACAGGTCTTGATCCAGAGCTTAGAGATGAGGGGCCAGTCCTTATTAACTAGAACGAGCAGCCCCCGGTATAGTGTTGTTGCAGTTGTTTGATAACAAAGTCTTGATAAGTTTCATGCGGAAAAACAATAGGTTTCACTATAAAACACCCCAAATGTTGTTAGTATGGAAAAATATTCCTTCCAAGTCGATTTTGGGGGTGTTTTGAAAAAGTCAAGTGTTTTTGAGATATTTTGCAACAAAATTTTGGATGAGAATTTCCAGTTGGATTTTCATTTATATGAAATTCCCCTTACAAAAAGTAGGAGGAATTCAATAACGATGGTTCAAACAAAGCCTTGTGCCATCACCCTCGGTTAATTTCGAGAGGCTATTTAATCATGGTAGTGTTAACTGAAGTATGAAAAACTAGAGTTTTTTAAAAAAGGTCAAGAATACAAGGTAAGGATCTTAGTTTAACAGCAATTAACAAGAAAAAACATCTAAAAAGAGCACAGAAAAGCTAGTCAACCTCTTCAAAGAGCATAACAATGCCGGCACAATGCCTGTCAAGGGGTCTAGCTTTGGGGGGAGTTTGACAGTCATTGCACCGCATTGTTTAAAGATGATTAAGAGGTTGAAATGATTAGGTTTGAGTTTTGAGTGGGTTAAGCTAACTGCTTCGAGAGGATAAGCTGCTGAGAAAGCTCAATTAATTTCTGCCATTTGGCAGGCATACTATCAATACCATCTAACTCTGGAATAGAGTTGAGTGGCTGCCAGTAGGAGTAGGAATGAGGTCTCAAAAAGTTGTAATAGGCTACAAACAAGGCCACATGAGTATTAGAACCTTCACCACTACCATAGCCATTAGTAACTTGATAGGAGAATTTAAAAGTCCTGTTAAGACGCTCAATGATTTGCTTTAGCCAACGATACTCCGAAGAAACAGGATCATCATTAGTAAGGCCAATTACCTGAATGAGATCAAAATCCATATCATTGAGCATAAATTGCTGTTGAGCAAGTTTGTAGGCACTATAGCCATCAGAAGCAAACCTAAGAGCCTTACCAGGAAACTCTTTAAACTTAGCAAAAGCCATGCGCATAGCTAATATACAAGGGCCTACATCCCTAGAGGCAGATACACGATAACCTAAGATAGACTTTTTGAGGGCATCCATGATGAACCAGACATAATGTTTTATACCCTTAACCTTGATATAGGTTTCATCAGCAGCTAGATAAGTAGTAGGTTTGTAATTATAGCTATCAACAAAAGGCTGAACTAAAGCAGCAGCAGACTTAGCATACTTGCTCACCGTAACATGAGAAATTCTAACACCGTGGATTTCCCAAATGGCCCTGGCAGTAGCACGAGTAGAGAGCCCGAGGTTGACAAGATAAGTCATACAAAGTCCAAGTACATGGGGAGAAAAATTACGGAATTTGAGATTAGCAGAACCTTTGGGCATGCTATTCAAATCTACTTCAAAAAAATTGATAGTAAACTCGCGGTAGATATAATGGAGCTTAAACTTATACTTATCCTTCTTGTATTCTGCCAGATCCTCAGGGGAAAGGCTTTTAAGAGAATTGAGGTAGAAGGAGCACCTTTTGTTAATACACTTGTGGATATTAAAATTCTTACGCTGTTTCTTTTTAACAAGGATACAGCCGCAGTAGGGGCATAGCAAAGATCCTATCTTAAAATCAGATTTATCCTTGTTAAATTTTAAACCGCAGACCTTACACCAGAGTTGCCCACGGCCTCCAGTATTGTCATAGAGATATGTATGAGGAGCACCGCATCTGTGGCAAATAATATCAGCTGGCACAGGAGTACCACCACGAGACTTTACAGGATTAAGATCTTTGCCATGCTGGGATATATATTCATAAAGCAATTGTTTGTAATCAAGCTTCTCTGGCTGCTTAATAAAAGGGAGCCTGTCTACAGTATGCTTACAGTACTTGGGACTATAGATATCTTGCTTAGTATCTTTCAGAGCAGGGATGTTCCTAACAATAAACAAAAGTAATTGCCGGATTTGTTTGAGTAAAATTTGATTATATAGTAGTAAACCTGATATAATTGAGTACACAATGACACACCCTTTCTTTTGGGATTATTGGTGTTTTGAGCGACTCAATTATACCAAAATAAGGGGGGTCATTGTTTTTATTTACCATAAAAACTTGAAACTCTTGATATATAAATGTTTTATTGACTAGATATTTAAAATAGGTTTACAAAACGTTAATCATTTAGGAGGAAACAAAAATGAAAAGAGCATTAATTACTGGCATTACAGGTATGGTTGGCTCACATCTTGCTGATTTTTTGCTTAAAAATTCTGACTGGGAAATTCATGGAGCAGCAAGGTGGAGAAGCCCAATGGACAACATTTCACATTTGCTTGATAGAGTCAATAAAAAAGATAGAGTGTTTTTGCACTATGCTGATTTGAATGATGAATCTTCATTGATTAAAATGATGCTTGACACAAGACCCGATTACATTTTTCATTTAGCTGCTCAAAGTTATCCAAAGACAAGTTTTGGCGCCCCAATAGATACAATGAATATCAATATTCTTGGAACTTCTCGACTTCTTGAAGCTGTTAGAATAGCTGGAATATCTCCAATAATCCATGTTTGCGCTTCTAGTGAAGTCTTTGGTAGAGTTCCTAAAGAAAAACTCCCCATTAATGAAGAGTGTACATTCCATCCAGCTTCTCCATATGCAATATCTAAAGTTGGAACAGATTTAGTCGGTAGATACTATGCGGAAGCTTATGGAATGACAGTAATGACTACCAGAATGTTCACTCATACTGGTCCTCGTAGAGGAGATGTTTTTGCCGAATCCACATTTGCAAAGCAAATAGCAATGATTGAAGCTGGGATGATACTGCCGGTTGTGAAAACTGGAAACCTTGATTCATTAAGAACTTGGGCAGATGTAAGAGATGCAGTTAGAGCTTATTATATGCTAGTGACTGTAAACCCGATAGCAGGTGAGTATTATAATATTGGTGGAACTTATACTTGTTCAGTTAGAGACATGCTATCAACATTATTGAGCATGTCAACAAGAAAAGATATTGTTATTGAAACAGATCCAGAGAGATTAAGGCCTATTGATGCAGATCTTCAGGTGCCAGACACAACTAAATTTACCACCCACACGGGATGGAAGCCAGAAATACCTTTCGAGAAGACAATGAGTGATTTGTTAAATTACTGGAGAGAAAGAGTAAATAAAGGAGAGCAATTTTTAACCAGATAATTTAGTTTGTAATTTTAAGTTGGGAAATTGAGGTGAGATAGCATGATAATTAGATCGAAAGCACCACTAAGAGTAGGTTTTGCAGGGGGAGGAACAGATGTATCACCATATTGTGATGAATATGGAGGTGCCGTGCTAAACGCAACTATAGATATGTTTGCATTTTGTACTCTTGAACCTAGAACTGATGGGAAAGTAATTTTTTCAGCTAGAGATATGGGAATATATAAGGAATATGAAGCAGTTAAAGAGCTGCCAATTGACAATAAATTAGCACTTCATAAAGGTGTCTATAATAGAATAGTGAGAGATTTTAATAAAGGAAACCCACTATCATTTAAAATGACAACATACTCTGACGCTCCTCCTGGGTCAGGGTTGGGATCTTCATCTACCATGGTAGTTGCGATAATTAAAGCTTATATGGAGTGGCTGAATCTTCCACTTGGAGAATATGACATGGCAATGTTAGCATATGAGATTGAACGTGAAGATTTACAGTTATCTGGTGGGAAACAAGATCAATATGCAGCGACTTTTGGAGGATTCAATTATATTGAGTTTTATGAAAATCATAGAGTAATAGTTAATCCACTAAGAATAAAGAATTGGATAAAAAACGAAGTAGAAAATTCATTAATCTTATACTACACTGGAACATCGAGGGACTCAGCGACTATTATAAATGATCAAATAAAAAACACAACTTCTAAAAGTGGTAGTAGTATTGAAGGCATGCATGAACTTAAAAAATATGCAGTTGATATGAAAAATGCATTATTGAAAGGTGATTTTGAAGGTCTTGCTACTAGTCTAAACAAAGGTTGGCAATCAAAAAAGAAAACATCCTCATCAATTTCAAATCCGCTGATTGAAGAGATGCATGAATTTATTATGAAAAATGGCGGGAAAGCAGCAAAAATTTCAGGTGCTGGGGGTGGTGGATTCATGATGATATTATGCAACCCCACTGAAAGATATAATCTAGTAGAAAAATTAAAAGAAACTCATGGTAAAGTAATGACACCTCAATTCATAGAAAGAGGAGCACAAGCTTGGACAATTTATGATTAAAAGTAGTGGTGGTGAGATATGGTGAAAAAAACGACAAAACGGTTTATAGAAAACTTATTTATTAGATATCCTGATATGATTGAATTACCTATTGCTTGCGCAATAGAAGAAATTGTTAGTTGTTATAAAAACAATAATAAGATATTAGTTTGTGGTAATGGGGGGAGTGCAGCAGATGCCTTGCATATTGTAGGTGAATTAATGAAAGGATTTATTTTACCACGTAAGATAGATAAGGTAAAGCAAGATCAAATTAAGTCTCTTTTTCCTGAAAGTGCATCATATTTTATTGATAATCTACAGGGTGCATTACCTGCAATTTCTTTGGTTAATGAGACCTCATTACTAACTGCCTATGCGAATGATAAAGCATCAGACTTATCTTTTGCTCAGCAAGTATTAGGCTATGGTCAAGTAGGGGATATCTTAATTGTAATAAGTACGTCAGGAAATTCAGAAAATGTAATCTATGCAGCGCAAATGGCAAAAGTTCAAGGAATGAAAGTAATTTCTCTTACTGGGGAAAGTGGTGGACAATTGAAGGGGATTTCGGACATTCTCATAAATGTTCCTTCAAATGAGACTTATATAATTCAGGAGTATCATTTGCCTATTTATCATGTATTATGTGCAGCCGTTGAAAATGAAATATTTTCGGTGGAGGATAAATAATGGAGGCGATAATACTGGCAGGAGGATTTGGGACTAGATTAAGCCATGTCATTTCTGATGTTCCAAAACCTATGGCTCCTGTTAATAATAGGCCATTTCTAGAGTATATACTTGATTATTTGTTGGAATATAATTTTAATAAAATAATATTAGCTGTTGGATATAAAAATGAAGTTATTAAAGAATATTTTCAAAACTCATATAAAGGAATAAGTATTATATATTCGACAGAAGATACACCATTAGGAACAGGTGGAGCTATAAAGAAAGGAATGGAATACTGTAATGATAATGATATATTCATTCTAAATGGGGATACATTTTTTGATGTAAACTTATTCGATATGAGTCAATTCCATAAAAATAATAAAAGCACGTTAACAATAGCTGTCAAAACTATGGTAAATTATGACAGATACGGAAGCGTTATTGTTGAGAACGAAAGAATTGTTGAGTTCAGAGAAAAGATGAAAACAGGTAAGGGCAAAATAAATGGAGGAATATATCTGGTCAACAAGAATATTTTCAATACAATACCTAATATTTCTTTTTATATTTCTTTTTCTTTTGAAGAAAAAATCTTAGAAAGTTCAAAACATGATATCTTTGCATTTGAAAGCAATGGTTATTTTATAGATATAGGTATTCCAGAGGACTATTATAAAGCCCAAAAGGATTTTTTGAAATGAGGTATAACATTGGATAAAGTTATTTTCTTAGATAGAGATGGTACTATAAATAAAGAAGTGAATTATCTATACTGTATAAAAGACTTTGCTTTTATTCCAGGCGCTATTGAAGCCATAAAAGTGTTCCATGAATTAGGATATAAAGTTATTGTGATTACAAATCAAGCAGGTATAGCAAGAGGTCACTATGGCGAAAGTGACGTAATGAAGCTTCATGATTACATTGAGAGTCTATTAGAAGCTGAAGGGACATATATAGATTCCTATTATTATTGCCCACATCATCCACAAGGTACTATTGAAAAATACAGTGTTGAATGTGAATGCAGAAAACCTAATATTGGAATGATAGAACAAGCAATGAATGAATATGATATTGACCTTGAAAACAGTTTTTTAGTAGGAGATAAAGAAATTGATGTAGAAACTGGGAAAAATGCAGGGATTGGAAAATGTGTTATTGTCAGAAGTGGACATCCAATAAATGAATATGTTACAAAAGCGGATATTATTTGTGACACAATTTATGATCTATCAACAATATTACAAAAAGAATAAACAAATATGAAAGTTTTTAGGATGAATGAGATGAGTAAAAAAGTAATGGTAGTATATGGTACTAGACCAGAAGCAATTAATATGTGTCCATTGGTTATAGAACTTAAGACTAGAGACAAATAGTTGTATGCCTTACTGGGCAACATAGAGAAATCCTTGATCAGGTACTTGATGCTTTTAATGTAATACTGGATTATGACCTTTCCATCATGAAGACAAAACAGACTCTGTTTGATGTAACAATAAATATTCTCGAAAAGATGAGATCTGTTCTTGAACAAGTAAAACCTGATGTTGTTTTGGTTCATGGTGATACATCTACTACATTTGTCACGGCACTAGCTTGTTTCTATCTTCAGATTCCGGTTGGACATGTTGAGGCAGGTCTAAGAACCTATAATATATATTCACCTTATCTAGAAGAATTAAATAGACAGGCTGTTGGAATCGTAGCTAAATACAATTTTGCGCCGACAGAGATGTCAAAAGAAAATCTTCTAAATGAAGGCAAAGGCCCATCAACGATACATGTAACGGGAAATACAGCAATAGATGCTCTTAAAACAAATGTTAGAGAAGATTTATAACCATGAACAGCTTTAGGCTGGCTAACACCAGCAGCATATAAGAAACTCTTTGCTGAAGATCTTGTAGCATAAAAATACATTTGGAAGATTTGCTTAAATATAAAGAAACTTAAATTTTGGTGATGTCAAGGGCGGCGAAGCCATTCATTTTACCCTTGATAGCGCCGGAAATTTAAATATAATCCCCAAAGCAAATTTCCAAAACATAGAAAATGTGAGCTATTAGGATTAAATACTATCAATTAATGTAAAGCTAAGGTATGCTCACGGAACAGTGGCCGAAAAAGGGAGAATGGCTCACAGGAACACTTAAACTTATGGGTACGGATGAAGAAGTTATTTATTATACATTTAAACTTCTGATTGAAGATAAAGAAGAATACGAGAAGATGAGTAAAGAAAGCAATCCTTATAGCGATGATTTTGCAAATAAAAGAATTGTAGATATACTATGCAACTAAAAGGGGGCAAGACGATTGAACTCAAAAATATTAATCACAGGTACAGCTGGTTTTATCGGCTTTCACCTATCACAATATCTAATAAATAACAATTATTCAGTGATAGGAATTGACAACCTAAACGACTATTATGAGCCAGAATTAAAACAATCCAGACTGAAAATCCTTAATAAAAACAACAATTTCACGTTCCATAAAGTCAATCTTAAGGATAAGCCAGCAGTAGGCAACATCTTCGACACTTATAGACCTGATTATGTTATCAACCTAGCAGCTCAAGCTGGAGTACGGTATTCTATTGAAAATCCCTATGCCTATGTGGATTCAAACCTAATTGGGTTTATAAATATTTTAGAGGCTTGCAGGAATTATCCTGTGAAGCACCTACTTTATGCTTCTTCTAGTTCTGTTTATGGTGGTAATAAAGTAGTGCCATTTTCTACGAATCATAATGTAGATCATCCAGTTAGTCTTTATGCTGCCACAAAGAAGTCAAATGAATTGATGGCTCATACATACAGTCATCTTTATCGTATTCCAACTACTGGCCTTAGATTTTTTACAGTATACGGACCATGGGGAAGACCTGATATGGCCTATTTTTCTTTCACAAAAAATATTCTGGAAGGCAAGCCTATCAAAGTGTTTAATCATGGAAAGATGGAGCGTGACTTCACATATATTGATGATATCGTGGAGGGGATCTACAAGCTAATAGAAAAAGCCCCTGTAGCAAAAAAGGAGTGGGATGAAAGTAAGGATGACTTAAGTACAAGCTTTGCGCCTTATAAGATTTACAACATCGGAAACAATAACCCGGTTGAACTCATGAGATTTATCAACGCCTTGGAGTCAGCACTTGGTAAAGAAGCGGAGAAGATCTATATGGATATGCAACAAGGTGATGTTTTAAGAACTTATGCTGATGTAAGTGACCTTGAGAGAGACATAAACTTCAAACCATCTACGAGTATTGAAGACGGTCTGGCTAAATTCGTACAATGGTACAAGGATTATTATAAAGTGCATAGCAAAAGCTGAAGGCTTAGACTAATAGCTTAACAAATAAATTGCACTATAAAAATAAGGAAGTACGCTTGAAATGAAAATAACTAATGCTGGTACAGGATATGTTGGTTTTCCAAGGCAATCCTACTGGCCCAACATAATGAAGTTACTGCTCTTGATATTATCCAAGATAAAGTAGATATGATTAGCAACAAAAAATCTCCCATCATCGATGCTGAGATTGAAAGAGTATTTAGCAACTAAGGATTTAAACTTGAAGGCAACTACAGACAACTATATAGCCTATAATGATGCTGAGTATGTCATCATTTCAATGCCAACAAACTATGATTTTGAGAAGAACTACTTTAATACACAAACTGTTGAAGCGGTAATAGCAAATGCCTTAGCAAATTTATCCGTATGCAATAATGGTTATCAAGTCCGACTGTGCCGGTTGGATATCAGAATCTATAAAAGAAGTTTGAAATAGAAAATAATCATTTCTCTAGAATTCTTGAGAGAAGGCAGCGCACTTTATGATAATCGCTACCCTTCGAGAATCTAGTTGGAGAGCAGTCTGAGAAATCTAAAGTGTTTGCGGACCTTCTTATCCATGGAGCGTCGACAGAAGATATTGATGTGTTGTTTACCAATCCAACAGAAGCTGAAGCAATTAAACTGTTCACTAATACCTTCTTGGCATTAAGGGTTGCATTCTTTAATGAGCTCGATTCTTAAAATCCAAAATAAATACTTTAATTATAACTGATTTTTTTAAAGGCCTATTTCCCAATCATTAACCGTTCTATTGGCAAAGACAAAAAAGAAATTATCTATATTGATCTCTTTTGTGGTCCGGGCTATCTAGCCCCCTAACCTAATTTGAGTAATATCCCTTAATGAGATAAACTTATTACATACTAGAGGGGGATATAAATAATGCAAAGAAAAAGCTATCCAAAAGAACTCAAAGAACAAATTATTAAAGAAGCAAAAGAAATAGGTAGTGTTCACCAAGTAGCCAAACGTCATGATATAGCTCCTACAACTATCTATGGTTGGATGAAGGTTAAAGATAATAACCATAAAGCATGGGAAATAACACCTGATAATGCTAAAAAAATGTCAGAATACATTCCTTCATCCAAAGAATTTAAAGAACTAGAAAGCGAAAATACCAAACTAAAAGAATTACTAGGAGAAAAAGATCTTGAGATCTCAATCTTGAGGGATCTTCTAAAAAAGAAAAACCCCGGCTATCAGACAAAATTGAAATAGCCGACAAGTGGATTGACCGGGGATACCCTATAGCCAAAGTGCTAAGAATTGTCGGTGTTAATGAAGCCACCTACTACTACCGCAAGAAAAATAATGTTACTAATAAAGTATCTAGCGGAGGAAGGCCTATCCCAGGCTACTCGTTGAATAAATTTAATAAGCCAATAAGTGATGAGCAGATTAAAGAGTGGTTGTTAGAGTTAGTTGTTGGAGAAGAAAGTGCTTACGGCTACCGCAAATTGACCTTGTGCCTAAAAAAGCAATATAATCTGATCATCAATAAAAAGAAAGTATATAGACTCTGTAAAGAACTAGATATATTAGCACCCCAGAGACAAAAGAAAATAAAGCATCCGCGTAGAATTGCAATTAATAGAGAAATAACAGGTTCAAATCAGCTCTGGGAAATAGATGTAAAATACGTTGCTATATAGCTTTAGAAAACCGTTTCTTTTATCTCATGAGTATAATTGATGTCTTTGATAAAGCCATAATAGACTATCATATTGGACTTAACTGTGAAGGCAAACATGCTGCCTCTTTAGTCCAAAGAAGCCTTTGGAGAAGAAAACTATTAACAAAAGAGCAAAGACCTGTGATTAGAACTGACAATGGACCACAGTTTATTAGCAATGCCTTTGAAGAAACTTGTGAAAGTAATAATATTGAGCATGAGCGTATACCACCTAAAACACCTAATAAGAATGCTCATATTGAATCCTTTCATGCAATACTAGAAAGAGAACGATTGTCAAAATATGAATTTGCAAGTTACCAGGAAGCTTATCATGTTGTAACAGATTTCATTGATTTCTATAACAAAAGGCGTATGCATGGCAGCTTGAATGACTTATCACCGTTAGAGTTTAGCCAGCAGGTTGCTGCTGGGCATATATTAGATATTATTATAAAAGTCTAATTTTTTCCTCCTCAAAATCTATAAAATCTTTGGACTGCAAATTGTCAAGAGCTGCGATAGCAGGGCGTAGGCCGTACTCTTTACAATTTGCAAGGCCTGAAAGATTATCCTTTACAGGGGGAGGAAAGAAATAGTGAAATAATTAGATATTCTAAGAATTAGTTAGCAATAAGGGACAAGACTCTAATCTTAAGGGGTTAGACCGCGGGGAACTTTGTAGGCCCTATAATTGCTCTCAGTATGAATTGATAGAGAAAAGAAGGAAAAGTGTATAAATAAATTGGTACCAAGGATAAATGGAATAGCACAGTTAAATGGCAGGGATAATATAGGTGATAATGATAAAGTAATGTATGATGAGCAGTATTTAGAAAGTTAAAAGAGAGGTCATTGATAAGAGATTTGAAGATTATCTTCGAGACTTTTAGTCAAGTGGCAGTTGGTTCAGATATTAAATAAGCAGAAAAATAGAAGGAATATGCCTCAAAAAGAGGTTTTTTTGTTTTTTAAGTAGAAACAATAAATGTTTGGGTGAAAGGAGGAAGATAAGGTGAAGGTTAAAAAAGCAATTATTCCGGCAGCGGGTTTGGGAACCAGGTTTTTGCCAGCCACCAAGGCGCAGCCAAAGGAAATGCTTCCTATAGTGGACAAGCCCACTATTCAATACATAATAGAAGAGGCTGTAGCCTCCGGCATCGAAGATATACTGATAATTACAGGACGCGGCAAGAGGGCAATTGAAGATCATTTTGATAAATCCTATGAATTGGAAGAAGAATTAGCAAGAAAAGAAAAACATAACCTTCTGGAAATAGTACAAGGTGTAGCAAATTTGGCTAATATACACTATGTAAGGCAGAAAGAGGCATTAGGATTAGGACATGCCATTCACTGCGCTAAAACATTTATAGGCAATGAACCTTTTGCAGTTTTGCTTGGCGATGATATTGTTGTTTCGGAAAAGCCGTGTTTGTTGCAGATGATAGAAATCTATGAAAGATATAAGACCAGTGTCATAGGGGTGCAGGTTGTACCGGATGAAGATGTAAGTAAATATGGAATTATCAAGGCAAAGGCAATTGAAGATAGTATATTTTTGATTGAAGACCTTGTTGAGAAACCGAAAAAGAAAGCTGCACCGTCAAACCTGGCCATAATGGGCAGGTATGTAATTGACCCAGAAATCTTTGATATTTTGGAAAGCACTAAACCCGGAGCAGGAGGGGAAATACAGCTTACGGATGCTCTAAGGGAACTAAATAGGCATCAACAATTATACGGCTATATTTTTCAAGGTAAGAGATATGATGTGGGCGATAAATTAGGTTATCTTGAAGCCACGGTGGAATTCGCTCTGCAAAGGGAAGATCTGCAGGAGGAATTCAAAAAGTATTTATTAAAGGTTGTTAGTGAATTTAATAATGGCATTGAGAGTAAAACGGGATAACAGGGAGGAAGGCATGTATAAGGTTGCAGTAGCAGGTACGGGTTATGTAGGTTTAGTTACCGGGGTTTGTCTGGCAGATATAGGGCATAGCGTTATCTGTGTAGACATAAATGAAGCAAAAATCAACATGTTAAAAAGAGGAGAAATACCAATTTATGAACCAGGGCTGGACGAACTGGTTAAGAAGAATGTTGGCAGGGGAAGGCTTTCTTTCAGTACTGATTTAGCTGAGGCTGTTAAAGCTTCTGAGGTAATATTTATTGGTGTAGGTACTCCTCCAGGGGAAGATGGTTCAGCTGACTTATCTCAGGTAGAGGCTGCTGCCGTACAGATTGGAGCTAGTCTCAATGGGTACAAGGTTATAGTAACGAAGAGCACTGTTCCCGTTGGTACTGGAGAAATGGTAAGAAGGATTATCAAGGAGAAGTCCGGGTCAGAAGACTTCGCTGTGGTATCCAATCCTGAGTTTTTAAGAGAGGGTTCTGCAGTTCATGATGCCATGTATCCTGACAGGATAGTTATAGGCTGCAGTGATAAAAAGGCTGCTGAACTAATGATGGATTTATATAAGAGGATAAATACAGAAGTTTTGGTCACAGACATTAAAAGTGCAGAACTGATAAAATATGCGTCTAATGCTTTTTTAGCAACCAAAATTTCCTTTATAAATGAAGTGGCCAACATTTGTGAAAAGGTTGGGGCGGATGTAAACCAGGTTGCAAAGGGTATGGGACTTGATACAAGGATTGGAAACAAGTTTTTAAATGCAGGGATTGGTTATGGTGGATCTTGTTTTCCAAAGGATACGCAGGCTCTTATTAAGATGGCTGAAGAGGTTGACTATGATTTAAAAATTGTTAAGGCTGCGGAAGAGGTAAATAAACTACAGAAATTAAAAATAATTAACAAACTTGAAGATGTACTTGGTGACTTGAAGGGAAAGACAATAGCTATATTGGGGTTAGCCTTTAAACCGAATACCGACGATATGAGGGAAGCCCCGTCCCTTGTTATTATCCCAGAGTTAATAGAAAGAGGGGCGATTATCAAAGCATATGACCCCGTTGCAGTTGATGAGGCAAAAAAATGTTTAGGTGAGACCATAAATTACTGCAAGAGTATTGATGATGCGGTTAAAGGCGCACATGCTATAGCCTTGTTGACGGAGTGGGAAGAATTCAAAAAGATTGATTTTTCTTGCCTGGGAGAGTTGGTCTGCAACAAGATTATGGTTGACGGGCGCAATATATTTGACAGGGAATTTCTGGAAGGAAACGGTTGGACTTATAGGGCAATAGGTAGGTGTATAGATGTTTAAGTATATCAGGTTTGCATTGTTATTAATAATAGATATTATTATTATAAATATTGCCCTTTTTGGGGCTCTAGTAATAAGGTTTGAAGGGATTGCCAGTATACCTCCTCATTATTTGGATTCTTTTTTTAAACTTACTCCTATATTTACAATGGTAAGACTTGGGTGTTTTTATGCTTTTGGTTTATACAAGCGTATGTGGCAGTATGCCAGTATCGGTGAATTGGTCAGCATAATTTATGCTGTAAGCGCAGGTACCATTATTAATGTTTCCTTAGCATACTTTATAATTGAAGCCGGTAGGCTTCCTTTGCCAAGAAGTGTTTTTGTATTGAGCTGGATGTTAAATATACTGCTCATAGGAGGTTCTCGACTTGCATGGCGCCTTTTTAGGGACGAGTATTTTAGGTTTGGTTCAGATAATGGAGGCAGATCGGTTTTAATAGTAGGCGCCGGTGAAACAGGAGTTTTGCTGGTAAAGGAACTGAGAAGGCATTATAAGGGCAGTCTTAACATAGTTGGCTTTGTTGATGATGACCCACTGAAGCAGGACTTAAAAGTGCTTGGTGTTCCTATACTTGGGGACAGGCATATGATATATAAACTGGTAGAAAAACATGAAATAAAAGAGATAATAATTGCTATACCATCAGCTTCAGGAAAAGTTATTAGAGAAATAGTGGATGTCTGCCATGAGACAGATGCTGAGGTTAAGATCCTACCTGGTGTTTATGACCTGATTGAGGGAAATATTACGGTCAGCCATATAAGAGAAGTGCAGGTGGAGGATTTGCTTGGAAGGGAACCGGTGAAGGTCAACCTTGATGAAATTTCCCAGTATTTAAACAATCAGGTAATCATGATAACCGGTGCAGGGGGGTCCATTGGCTCTGAGCTCTGCAGGCAGATTATTAATTTTTCTCCAAAGCGCTTGCTGCTTCTAGATAATTGTGAAAATAACATTTATGACATTGACATGGAGCTTAGAAGGACAAACCTTTATGTTGAAATAATACCTTTAATTAAGGATGTCAGGGATAGACATGCCATAGAAATGGTTTTTCAAAGGTATAAGCCAAAAGTGGTATTTCACGCTGCTGCTCATAAGCATGTGCCTTTAATGGAGCTTAATCCTGAGGAAGCTATTAAAAACAATGTTATGGGTACATATAATGCTGCTTATGCTGCTGATAAGTCCAAGGCGGAAAGGTTTGTCTTAATCTCTACAGATAAGGCTGTCAATCCGACAAGCATCATGGGCGCTACCAAGAGGGTTGCTGAGATGATTGTCCAACAGATGGATAAGACAAGCAATACTTGTTTTGCTGCAGTTCGTTTTGGCAATGTGCTTGGCAGCAAGGGTAGTGTGGTTCCTCTATTTAAAAAACAGATAGCTGAGGGCGGCCCTGTTACAGTCACCCATGAAGATATGGTTCGCTACTTCATGACCATACCTGAGGCGGTGCAGCTTGTCATACAGGCAGGGGCCATGGCCAGGGGCGGGGAGATATTTATTCTTGATATGGGTGAGCCTGTAAAAATTATGGATCTGGCCAAGACGCTAATTAGGCTTTCTGGTTGTGAGCCCGGTAAGGATATTGATATTGTAATTTCAGGTATTCGTCCAGGGGAGAAGCTTTTTGAAGAATTGCTGACTGCTGAGGAAGGTGTAAACGCAACAGTTCATAAAAAGATTTTTGTTGCAAAACCAAATGACCTGGATGAAAAGCTGATTGAAGAAATCATCATGGATATGCACAGGGGGCTTATCCCTGATAATGAAGAGAAAACAGTTATGCTTTTAAAGAAGTTTTTTGTAGATTTTAAAGGTGAACAAGCTGTTAAAATGATAGGATAGGGCAAAAATCAGCCTGTTGAGATGGGGGATGGTATTCATTGAAAAAGGTAAAAAGGGAGAAAAAGAAACAAGCTGCACAAGCTGCAAAGGTTATACAGGATAAAGGGATTAAAGCCGGTTCAACTGAAAGTTTTATTTATTGGCTGGCGTTTGTAGGGCTGTGGGCTCTGATATTTTTTCCTCCTTATTTTCGAGGGTTATTTTTTGTTCCAGAACAGTATTATGCTTTGATTTTTGCAGTTATCGTTTTTTCTCTTTGGTGGTTTTATACCTTGATGAAAAAAGGTTTGGACATAATGAATAACCCCATGGACTGGTTTGTTTTTGGCCTGCTGGCAAGTTATATCATAGCTTACTTTGGAGCAGTTAATCAAAAGCTTGCAGTTGTGGAAATCATCAAGCATTTGTTGTATTTTAATGTCTTCTGGCTGGCGAGCAGGCTTTTGCTGGATTATAAAGGTATAGTATCAATTCTGCATGTTATTATTTTCAGCGCTCTGGGTGTGGCTGCTGCAGGTATTTTTACAGCCATGGACTGGATATACATAAAGGATGGGTTTGTAGACGGTCGTTTTTATTCTACCTTACAATATGCCAATACCCTTGGAAGCTATCTGCTGGCCGTGGTTGTTCTGGTTATAGGATTGTGGCAGAATGCACATAAAAATGCAGATAAATGGTATAAATATTTTTATGCCGGTGCAGCTTATGTGCTGCTGCTGGTGTTTTTTGGGACAAATTCCAGGGGGGCCTTTTTGCTGCTGCCGGTTGTATTGGTACTGACCCTTGCTAATCCCTGGTTGAAGCAGAAGTTGGATACTTTTATTTTATGGTCTTTGCTGCTTGTAGGGTCTCTGGGTGCTAATTATGGTTTTATTCCAAATATAGTAGGGGGTAAATTAGGGCTTGCCTGGTTGTGGTTCTTTATGGGCCTGGCTGTGGTAATCCTTTGTCAATATGGACTGGAGAAGGTTAAGGACAAGGGTTTGATAAAAGAAAGCCTGCCTCAAGGAAAAATAGTGTTGGGGATTCTTGCTGTATTGTTTTTGATCCTCATATTCTCCTGGCAGTTTGTCCTGCCGGACCAGATGGTTGACAGGTTAAAGCGTATCAGTTTTGAGGATGTTAATACAGGTTTAAGGATTTACTGGTCCTTGGAGGCCTTCAAAATGGTTAAAGAGAATCCTCTTTTCGGTCTGGGGGGCGGTGTTTGGGAGGCGTCTCACATGTATTTTCAGGGATTCTTCTATAAAAGTACCCAGGTCCATAATGATTTTGCCCAGACCCTGATGGAAGCCGGTTATGTAGGCTTGACATTTTTTGTAGGACTTTGGATCGTAATGCTTTATCTGGGTTTTAAAAACTTCAAAGCCCTGGATGAACATGTTAAAAATGTCCAATGGGTTGTCCTTGTGGCTGCCTTGTCCCTGGGGGCCCATGCTTTCATTGATTTTGACCTTGCACTAAGTGCAGTAACCATAGCGCTTTTTGTGTTGTTTGGAATTACTACGGCAATGTACCGGTGGAATCATCCTGGGAAAACTGCTGTCATTAAAGCAAGGACTATAGTCCTGACATTAACCGGGTTGGCGCTGGTAGTCCAGCTGGTACTGGCAGCCAGCCTTGCAGCAGGTGATAATTATGCTAAAAAAGGTGCGGGGGCCTATGGAAGAGGAAATATAGATGATGCTATTTCATATTTTGAGAAGGCCAAGAAATATGACCCCTTTGCTGCAGGCATCAGGATAGATTTAGCAGGTTTTTATCAGGGCAGGGGTGAAGAGGAAAAAGCCGCGGAGAATATCCAGGCAGCTGTGGCAAGAGACAGGTATAGTTGGAAGATACAGCAAAAAGCCGGTCAGATTTACTGGAATCTTGGCAGGATGGATAAGGCTGTCTATCACCTGGAATTGGCCAGGGATAATTACCGGTGGAATCAGGAGCAGTGGGATATATTGGCACAGGCATATGCTTTTGCAGGTATTAAGTCCATTGAGGCAAAGGATTATGCTCTAGCTCAGGAATATTTGGAAAAAGTGGCTGCCATACCCGGGGATATCAATGCCAGGATGGCTTCTCTGGGAGAATGGGAAAACCGTTTGTGGATCAGGGAGCGTTTAAAGGTTTCTCCTGATATCTTCATGTATTCGGGCATTGGCAGTTATTTTACCGGCGACATGGAGACTGCAGGGGAATACTTACAGCAGGCTGTCGAGGGCAATGTACAGGAAGCCCTGTGGTGGCTTGTGCTGGTAAAGGAAAAGCAGGGGATGGTTGAGGATGCAGTCAGGTACTACGAGCAGGCCCAGGAAGCTGAGCCGGGCTTTGAGGATAACTTCTGGGCTGTGAAGAACATGCAGGATGCCTGGTTTAACAGGTAAATAGGAAGGACTATTTAGGCAGATTTGTAACTGAAATAAAGTGTTGAGTAGAAAACTGTTGCTATGGTATACTTTTACAAAAGGCAAAGCAAGAAATGCTAAATTATATCAAGGTGGTAATCTAACATAGACTTTTCTAGATATATGGAAAGGATAGATTTAAGTGACTGATAGAGATCTGCTGGAGCTAATAGCCCAAAAAGTCGCAAGTATTGATAATGAAGTTAAGGAATTAAAACAAGGTCAGCTAAAACTCGAAACACGCATAGAACATGAAGTCAACGACAAAATTATAGCTGTATTTGAAGCAGTTCAAGTCAACAATGAAAAGTTAGAAAACCTGGAACATATTGTTAAGCTTCACGATAAAAGACTAGAAAATCTAGAACATACTGTTAAAGTAATCGATAAGAGGCAAGAAAATCTAGAACAGACTGTTAAAGTAATCGATAAGAGGTTAGAAAATCTAGAACATACTGTTAAACTAAACGATAAAAGGCAAGAAAATCTAGAACAGACTGTTAAAGTAATCGATAAGAGGCTAGAAAATCTAGAACATACTGTTAAAGTAATCGATAAGAGGCAAGAAAATCTAGAACATACTGTTAAAGTAATCGATAAGAGGCAAGAAAATCTAGAACATACTGTTAAAGTAATCGATAAGAGGCAAGCGACTTTGGAAAATACAGTCGGAGCAATTTTGGCCGACACCAAATACCTGGTTGCCAGGGTAGATAAGCTGGAAAAGTTAGCAAAGTAGTATTTTTCTTTAATAAGCAACTACGGACTTGACCTTCACGCCTTTTATATTTCCCAGCTTTCCTGTCAGTGCCCCTATGTCATCATTAGTCCCGTCCACAATCAGGGATATTACAGAGACTCCCCTGTCCCTGTATGGGATACCCATTCTGCCAACGATAAGATGACCATAACCTGTGAGTATCTCGTTGACCCTTCTGGCATTTTCTTCCCTGTTGCTTACTACAATTCCCACCACAGCGATTCTTGTTTCTTTGTTTTTTTGTTCACCCATTCATTTCACCTGCCATCATTTTTCCATAAAATTGCTCCACCTGCATCTTTCATCCTTCCAGGACCGTTCTGGCTGGGGGAAAAGGTTGAAGGACCCTGGGCAAGATGCCGTGAATATATGCAATAAGTACTCCATAGTTGACCATGGGAACTCCATATTCTGTGGCAACAGACAATCTATGCAGCATTTCCTTGCGATTAAGCATGCATGCCCCGCAGTGAATGATTAATTTATAATTCTCCAGGTCACTAGGAAATCCCTTTCCGCTAAACCATTGAAATTCCAATTCTACTCCCACCTTTTCCCTGAGCCATCTGGGTATCTTCACCCTGCCAATATCATCTGACTGGCGGTGATGGGTACAGCCTTCTGCTATGAGTACCCGGTCGCCTGATTTTAGCTTATCTATGGCCTTTGCTCCGTTGACAAGCGCGGTTAAATCTCCCTTATGGCGCGCCATGATGATGGAAAAGGAGGTCAGGTAAATGTCTTCTGGCGTGTCAGCTGCTGCTTTGGAGAAGGCCTGGGAATCTGTAATAACAACTGCAGGTTTGCTCTTCAGGTTTTCCAGGGTTTGTTTTAATTCATGCTCCTTGGTTACAACAGCCACTGCATCATGGTCCAGGATATCCCTGATTACCTGCTGTTGGGGCAGGATCAATCTACCCTTGGGCGCTGCCGTGTCAATTGGCGCCACCAGTACTGCAAAATCTCCCGGTTTCACCAGATCTCCCACCAGTGAAAGCTCCATATCCTCACCAGGCGCTTTCTGGATGATTTCCTGCTTTAACACATCAATGCCTGTTCCTTCAGAAGCAGATACTTTTACCAGCTTGAGGCCCAGGTCTTCCTGCCACTTTTCCAGGAGGTCCTCATCAAATTTTGTCAAGTCCATCTTGTTTAGTACCCCGATAACAGGTATGTTTTTTCTGCGGATAGTGCCCAGCAGGCTGATTTCAAACTCTGTCACGCCTACTTCACCGTCAATTACCAGTATTGCCAGATCGGTACTGTTAAGTATGTTATAAGAGCGTTCAATTCTCATGTTTCCCAGGGCGCCTTCATCATCTATCCCGGCAGTATCTATTAAAACTATGGGACCAATGGGCAGAAGCTCCATTGTCTTAAAGACCGGATCTGTGGTGGTCCCGGGAACAGGGGAAACCAGGGCTATGGGTTGGTTGGTCAGGGCATTGATGATGCATGACTTTCCTGCATTGCGCCTGCCAAATATGCCAATGTGCAGGCGGGATGAAACAGGTGTTGCATTAATGTCATTCATTTGTTTTGCACCTCCATTTGTAAAAACCTTCCTGCTCTTTCTATGGTTTTTAGGGCATTTTCTAGCCCAATGGCCTTTTTGTTGTTGTAGATATTGTAGTCCTTTTTGTATTGCGGGGGAGTAAAGTTAAGCATGATTACATTTGCACCTGCTTTTAAAGCCTTGAGCTGTCCTTCATCTTCCAGGGTTTCCAGAGCAGTGGTGGCAGGAAGAAAGGCCTTTTGGCAGATCAACCTTGTTAATGCTACCGCTTTTAGCGTCATAAATGTGCTTCCAGGAGCAAGATTTGCTAAAGGTGTATTCTGGGCTGGTATAAAGGGGCCTATACCAATCATGTCCATCTTCATATCTTTAAACCAGAGGATATCCGAGGCAATGTCTGTGGCTGTCTGTCCGGGCAAGCCAATGATGCAGCCTGAGCCGTTCATGTAGCCGATTTCCCCCAGCCATTTGGAACATTTCATTCTCTGGGACAGCTGATCATCTGGGTGTACTGCACTGAAAATCTTTTCACTGGTTGTTTCAATCTTTAGGAGAAACCTGTCTGCGCCTGCTTTTTTAAAAAGAGCATATTCCTGAAAATCCCGTTCACCGATGCTCAGGGTGATAGTAATTCCTGCCATATCCTTTAGATTTTTTATCAGCTGAACCATCCTTTCAGGATTCCACCATGGGTCTTCCCCGGACTGCAGCACAACAGTCCCAATTCCAGCATTTTTTATGTGTCGTGCTGCCTCAATGATTTCCTCCTGGGGCATGCGGTAGCGGTTTATCTTGTTTGCCGCCCTGATGCCGCAGTAATGGCAGTTTTTCTGACAGTGATTTGAGAACTCTATAATTCCCCTCAGGTACACACCTTTTCCAAATACCTGCTCTCTAACCCTGTCAGCAGCCTCAAAAAGCGCTGCACTGACCTCTCTTTCAGCTTCAAGGACTAGCGCTGCATCTTCTACAGTATAGTTTTTTCCATATTGAATTTTTTCCAAAGCTTTCAGGAAATCTTTGTCTAATGCCTGCATGTTAAGCCCCTTCCTGCTTGTTTTCTGTTTAGTCCCTTTTAGATTTAGAAGTATAAATCCCGCTGTCCCTGGTCTATCAGCTCAAGCCTGGCAAGGGTTGCATGTTTTAGCTCATCATCGTCCATTTCAGCCAGGGCCTTTTGAATAATTATTTCACCTTGTTTTTTGTTTTCGGGTGTTCCGTAATCCAAAAGGTTTTCCTTAAATGTTAAAAGGGCATTGGGCTGACAGAAGATATGAATGTCACCTTTCCTGGCTATTTCCATAAAGTTTTTGCCTGTCCGGCAGCGCCTGTAACAGGCTGTGCAGAAGCTGGGCAGGTATCCTGAATCACAGATGGCTTTGATCACCTGGTTGAGTGTCCTGTGATCGCTGGTGTAGAACTGGTCGGATTTTTCTTCCTCATGCCCGTATCCCCCTGGTCCTGTCCTGGAGCCGGCACTGATTTGGGATACGCCAAGACTGAGGAGTTCATCCCTTAAAGCCTCATTTTCTCTGGTGGACAAGATAATTCCGGTATAGGGCACTGCAAGCCTCAAGACAGCAACCAGTTTTTTGAAATCCAGGTCAGTTATTGGATATGGGCTTTCGTTCAAAACTGACCCAAGGGCAGGGCGCAGCCTGGGAACGGAAATAGTATGGGGACCGACACCATACTTGTTCAGCAGGTAGTTGGAGTGCTGCAGCATGGCAAGGACCTCAAACCTGTAGTCATAAAGGCCCAGGAGGGCTCCTATCCCAAGGTCGTCTATTCCTGCTTCCAGAGCCCTGTCCATGGCAGATAAACGCCAATCATAGTCTTTTTTCATTCCCGTGGGGTGCATTTTTTTATATGTTTGCCGGTGGTAGGTTTCTTGAAAAAGCTGGTAGGTGCCAATGCCTGCCCTTTTCAATTCCTTGAAGTCCTCAACTGTCATGGGTGCGGCATTTACATTGATCCTGCGTATGTCGCAATTGGCATAGATTGCAGATAAAGCATCGGTAATATGTGTGATATGTGTTTTCGTTGGATCTTCACCGCAAACCAGGAGGATTCTTTTGTGTCCCTGCTTTGCAATTTCATGAGCCTCGCTGACAATTTCTTCAGTGGTTAAGGTCCTCCTGTGCAGTTCTCTGTTGCCAGCCCTGAAAGCACAGTAAAGACAGTTGTTGGTGCAGGCATTGCTTGTGTACAAAGGTGCAAAGAGGACCACTCTTTTTCCATAGATATTTTCTTTCACATCTCTTGCTGCATCAAAGAGCTCATGTAATAAATCAGCTTCTTGAACATCTAAGAGCCTGGCTGTTTCCTTAAGGCCAAGTCCCCTGCACTCCCTTGCCCTGGCAATGATTTCTCTAAACTCAACTGGAGATAAGGGCTTTTCGGGAGCGCTTTCAGGAGCCAGCAGTTGAAAGATCTTTTCTTCCTGGATATAATCCATGTAATCCATTGTAATTATCCCTCCCTGACAAACTTTTTTGAGCCTAAAACCCAGATGTCAAATAGATCAAATAGATCAAATAGATGTGAAAATGCCCTTTCTGACGGCACAGAAAGGGCACACTAAATTCTTTGTGTTTTAACCTCCTTTCCCTCCGGACAAGATTCATTTCCCATACGTCAGGCGCTGATGGTTGTTTCCCTCTGGACAAGGTTTTCCGCATGGTTTTCCTTTTCCCCATCCATCAGGAGCATATTAATCTATTACCCTAATATTCTTTAAGGTTTCTTTCGACAGCAGCTATATTAGTAAAATCATTGTCATCATGTAATAAGTATACATTATTTTCAATGGCTGTTTGAGCAATTATTAAGTCGACAGTGCTGCGTATTATAATACCTTTTTTTCTACATTTTAGATATATTGAAGCAGCAGCTCTATATGATTCAATTCCTTTCCGAAGTTTATAAAAAACTTGAGTTGATAAATATTCATCTAACATCTTCAATTCTTTGTCAGACTTTGCTCCCTGCAGCAATTCCTGATATATTATACCATTAATACCAAAAGGTATACCTCGCTGCAGTACTAATTCAAATTTTCTCGTCTGTTCATTTTCTACGCCTCTAAAGAAATTTATTAAAACCGATGAGTCAACTAATATCATTTTTTAAATTAGCCTTCTCTCATTTTTTTATAATCAAAGTCTTCTGAAAAACAGATTTTGCCTTTTAAGTCAATTAGATTTTTCTTTTTATTATTCCTAACATATTCTTCTAACGCTAGATGAATTACTTCTTTTTTTGTCTTTGCTCTGCTTAATTTTAATGCTTCTGATAAAAGTGTATCATCTATAATAATATTGGTGCGCATAATTATACACCTCCTCATATCCATAATAATGTGTATTCATAATGATGTCAACGTTCTTTCTAAAGAAAATCTTAATTTACAAAAAAACCCGTGGTATGCCTGAGGTAGTGGAAGAAATACAGCAGAAAATACTCGACAGCTACGAATTGGATTTTGCAGAGCATGCGCCAGCAAAAGAATACCCCAAACTATCCTTAATATGGCGCTCCATCCCAGCACAGCTTGCCAAGGAAAACAGCAAATTCATGTTCAGCCATGTAAAGCAAGGTCTGCGCGCAAAGGATTTGGAGGATGCCCTAGAGTGAGATTGCCACATCGCCTGGAGTTTGCATTTTACATGTAGGGGTGCTATAATATTGACATAATAATGGCTAAAGAGGTGAACGGCAATGAGTCGGCAAGATAGTATTATCACGAATATCAAGCCCTCAACAGCAATTCGTCATGATTATAATTCCTTCTCCAAAATGTGTCACGAAACACAAGCGCCTGTGGTAGTGACTAAAAACGGTGAAGCCGATCTGGTGGTAATGAGCCATGAAGCTTATCAGAAGATGATGGCCCGCCAACGTTTGGGGCAGATGTTGTCGGAGGTTGACCGTGAAATTGCTTCAGGTGCGCCGATGCGGGATTTTGAGGACACTTTTGCAGCGATACAAAAGAGGATAGACAATGCGTAAGAGAATCGTATTATCTGAAGCTGCCTATTACGACATTGACAGCATGTTTGCCTACATCTCTCAGGACAGTAAGCAGGCAGCTGAAAAATTGCGTGTGCGCATCTATGAGGGTATCAAGAAACTGGTAGACTTCCCAGAGATTGGAGCGGTTATCCCTGAGGAAGACGCACCCGGTGCGCAGCGTGGATACCGGCGCATTGTAATAACCTCTTACATGGTCTTTTACCGGATATTAGAGGATCGGATTGTAATTGCCAGAGTCTTGCACACCCGGCAAAACTGGCTGCAATCCATTTTTATTACCCTCGACGAAGAAAAACGATAGAATAAGAGGCCTCCATGACATACAATAAAATGGAGGCCTTAAGCCTTAAAAGGAGGCAATATTTCTCACCAGTATTACCTGGTTTGAGCCTGAACGATAATGGTTGAAGGCTGCTTCTTCCTCAGCAAGCTTTATGGTTTTGTCTCCAAATTTATTATTCTATCTCGTCAACCTTCATGTCAAAGGGATCAATGGGTTCAAAGGGGTAGCCTTCGGGGACAATAAACTTGCAGACAGTGGGCTGAACTGAAAAATCTACTGTTCTTGCTGTTTCTTCCAGACCACCTGAGAGCATTGCTTTGAAAAGGGGAAGTAGTTCTCCGTTAAAAATCTTCATTACATTTAAGATTTCCGGATCTCCTGGTCTTACATTATACTCCACCAGACGCAGACCGTCTTTAGTAATCATGAACTGGCCGTACAAAAAACCACAATAGCTCTCCCCGGCATAATACTCATCAACGAAATCAATGGTCCTTTTCATGATATTAAGGGCTTGTTCCTTTTCTGAACTTTTTAAGAAAGACAACAGCCCGTCGCCATTGCTGAAGGAACCCATGCTGCCTGTATTGGGACCCTTGTCTCCTTCCTCCAGCCTTTTAAAATCTTTTACAAGGGGCAAGGGAAGTATTTCTCCGCTGCCTACAAGGGCCTGAAAGGTAAACTCTTCTCCCTGCATTTTCTCTTCAATTATTACAGTAGGAATGCCCCCTATTGTCTCCTTGAGTATTTGACTCGCATAAAGGACACAAAGGGACGGTTCCTTTGTGTCCATCACTTTTCGTCCCAGTGCTCTTTTGCGTTGTCATAAATTTCATCCAAAGTCATATCACCAAAAACTTCATTTTCTAGTTTTAAATAATCCTTCTTGCTCAATACTTCAGAGTGTTGAATAAATCGTAAGATCTTGTCCTCGAAGAAGTTTTCCCCCTCGGGATTTGTGCTGGCGGCACCGTTTTTCACCAGGGTTGGGCCTGCTCCTACCGCACCGGCGGCTTTTTCCCAGAAAGCCTTGTCGGTACTGGATGGAGTGATGTTGATACGGTAGTGAACTGGGGTATCCTTGGAAAAACGATTTAACAAGTATTTTTCACTTCCCAGGAAGTTAACAACAAAGCCGTCTTTAGGGATAGAGGCATTTCCGGTACCAATGCCGGTTACTTTCCCCTTGTCTGGGGCGGTCTGGTCAATTGCTGTGGAACTGAATTGATATAAGCTGTTGTGTTATCAACTGTAAGGAGAATGTTTGTGGTTCCTTTGTTTGCGGTTATTTGCCTGATTATAGGGTCCCAGTCAACTTTAGCTCCCAGGCATTCAAAAATAGCACGCATGGGCAAAAGAGTAGTACCCTCTATTAGTAGGGGATAGACCTCAAAGTCCTTCTTTTCTCCGTATATGTAGATTTCAATGGGATTTGCCGGGGATGCTGCTGATGCAGGAAACAGAATAAAGAAAGAAAAAGCAAGAAAAACCAGTAAGCTAAACACGAGTCCCCTTTTTCGTCCTGGATTGTTCAAGAAATCTCCCTCCCTTGATGCTTTTGTGGCTTTTGTGCGTTTTTTGTGCTTTTGCTCAAGCGTGTTCTTTATGTACTGTATTGTACTGCTGCCGGAATGCGTTCTTTGTCTAAGGTACTGCAATTAATTTCTATATTAAAAAGGAAAAATCCTTCACTACAAGGGAAACTAAGTTATACGGCCAATGGGCAGCTTGCATGCTATTCTTGTATGTTATTCATGATGTTTCTGGGAAAGGTGTAATGTAACTGGGCCGGGAACTGTTTGAAGTGGCTTTTCTGTAATGCATGTGGTTCTTGTGATTACTTGACAAAAGTAATTATATGGATTACAATATAAAATAATGATTACAATATAAAATAATTAGGTAAATTTCGAAATTGGCAGGCGATTTGTATGGAGAAAATTAGTGTAGGTGTAAGAGAAGCTAAAATAAACTTGAGCAAACTTATTAAAGATGTCCAAAATGGGAGAGAAATAATTTTGACAGATAGAGGCAATCCGGTGGCATGTTTGTCTCAAGTCAAGAAAGAAAACCTTTCTTTAACACAAAGAATAGCAGAATTTGAAAAAACGGGATTAATTGAGCCGCAAAAAAAGAAGATTAGGAAGCTTCCCCCTCCCCTCCCTCTGGCGGAACAAAAAGCTCAAACAATATTACAGGAGCATCGCGACGAACAATGAAGAAGAAAGATGCTCTTGTATTGTACTGGGATACATCTGCTGTTATCTCTACGCTTTTCAAGGATAATCATAGTCAAGAGGCCTTGCAGTATGCTGGATCCAATGGAATACACCTCATTTCCAGCCTGGCTCTAGCAGAAACTTATGCGGCTATAAACCGTCTCAGGAGAGAAAGGCTGTTAGCGGATGTCCTTATTGAAGCTGCTTTTGAAGCACTGGAAACAGGTCCATGGAGACAGCTTAAGCTGTCCCCGGATGATAAGATAGTGAAGAAACTGGCTGAAAAATGGCCGCTGAGGGGAGCAGATCTTTGGCATATTGCAGCTGCCAAAACACTGCAGCATGATTTGCCTGAACTTGGTATACTTACTTATGATAGCAGAATGTATGCTGCTGCTCTAGGAGAAAAGCTTGTTTTGTGAAAAAGCAAAAGAATAACCAACAATAAGGAGTGGTCTAAATGTTTGGTTTTATGCCAATTGGTCCATGGGAGATAGCTTTAATTTTAGCCATTGTCTTGATTATCTTTGGGCCTGGAAAATTACCCCAGTTGGGTAAGATGTTCGGCAGGGCACTTGGTGAATTCAAGAGTTCTGTAAAGGATGTGGAAGATTCAGTTAAAGATGTAAAAGATAGTGTTAAAGATGTGAAAGACAGTATTAAACTGGTGGATACAGAAGAGAGCAAAAAATCCAACACTCCTTAGATTAATTTGCATGTAGGTGGAGGTGCCCCATGGGGCACCTCCTGGCATCTGGGTGTGGTGCAAGGTGTGGGTGTGGGCAAAATAGTGGATTTTATGTATAGATTACGTTACAATTAGAATAAGCATTGTCATATTAAGTGAGGGGCTAATGGTGAGTGATGTGTTTGAAGTAAAACGACATAAAATAGGTGAAACTGAATATAATCATCTAATTAGCCTGCTGGCAAAAAAACTAGAGAAGCGGAGAGAAATCGTCTTTTCTTATTTGCACGGTTCTTTTCTAAATAGAAATAATTTTGGTGATATTGATATTGCAGTTTATGTGCAAGGGTTGCCGGAGAACAAATACCTTGACTACGAGTTTAATTTAAATGGGTTGTTGGGAAAATTAACTTCTCTTCCAGTTGACGTAAGAGTTTTGAATAATTCGCCTTATTCCTTTAGATACAGCGTAATAAAAAATGGCGTTAAACTGGTTGATAAAGATGAGGATATGAGGGTAAGCTTTGAAACAGAGACCTTCAAGATATATTTCGATTTTTTACCATTTAGAAGGCGTTATTTAAAGGAGGTCTTGTTCCATGAAATATGATATAGAAAAGATTACGCCCATTATTTCAGAGTTAAATAGTTCCACAAGTTTATTAAGAGAATTATCGTCCATCAGTAAGGATATCTTTATAACAGATATTCATAAGGTCTCTAGTGCCAAATATAATCTAATCATTGCTATTGAAGCAATAATTGATATTTGCAATCATATTATTAGCAAAAATGGATATAGAGTTCCAGAGGACTATACTGATACCTTTAATGTGATGGCTGAAAATAAACTTTTTACTCAAGATTTCGCTGCCACTTTAATCAAAATGGCTCGATTTAGAAATAGGCTGGTGCATGTATATTGGAAAATTGATGATGATATTCTTTATGATATTTTACAGAATGACTTGAAGGATTTTGATGTTTTTCTCAAGGTATTTAGTGAACTTACCAGCAAATAGATGTTTAGTTTTATTTAAAAAACAGGCAGGAGTGTGATTAAATGTTTGGAATACTACCTATAGGTCCGTGGGAAATTATTTTGGTGTTGGCCATAGTATTGATCATTTTTGGCCCTGGCAAACTGCCCCAGGTTGGCAAAATGTTTGGTAAAGCCATTGGAGAGTTTAGGAGTTCGGTGAATAAGAAAAGCGACGAAACTGATGAGAACAAAGCAAAGGAAGATAAGGAAGATAAGCTAGAAAAGTAAGCTGTAGGTAAAAAACTATATAGGTAGTGGAAAGAAAATTAGGGGAAGAGGGAAATAGCAGAGATTCCTGCAAGTAGTAAAAAAGTAGATGCTAAAATATCCTATTTGTATATGAGTATGAAACAAAATACCGTTAGGTTTAAATATTTTATGGGCAAACATGTTAATCCGGCCGGCAGGTCGGATTTTTTCTTTTTTCTGCTCCGGGTTTATCATGTAGTTAATCCGAGGCAGAAGGGAGGTGAAGTAAATGCCGGTAATCAATACGCCTGTTAGTTCAGGATTGAAGCTGATGGTGCAGACTGGGATAGATGAGAAGGGCAACCCTGTTATCCGTTCCAGGAATTTCGCCAGGGTTAAGCCAGATGCATCTGACGAAGCAGTATATAATACTGCCGTAGTCCTGGGAAGCCTGCAGGAGCATCCTGTTGCAGCCGTCAGGAGAACTGCTGAAGTGGACCTGGTCTTTGAAGGCTAGGCAGGGTTGGAAGGGCTGGCTTAACCAGCGGCCTTAGTGTAAGCGTCATAACAGAGGAGAGGGGGTGAGAAAATGCCGGTTAAACGTTTGGAACTTCAGTTTTTTAACGAAGGCGGGACCAGAGTAACTTTTGGGTTGGCTGATCCCAAAGATAACCTGACTGATGGGGAAGTAAAATCTGCCATGGAGGCGATGTTAAGTCAGGGAGCTTTTACCAGCGCCAACGGGGACCTGGTGGCCATAGCTGGAGCCAGGCTTGTGAGCAGAGAGGTCAGCGAATTTGCTGTGACTGAGTAGTAAGGCAACAGCTGAAATAAGTTGGGGACATTCCCCAATTCAGGAAGCAAGAAACATGAAGCAAGAGGCATGAACAAATCCTGCTTCCTGCCTCATGCATCGTGCATCCTGTTGAAGAGGTGTGTCCCCTGACCTTAATTACCTTAAGGAGGTGAAAAAAATGGAAATGATTTTTACCCAGGTTGGAAACTTCGGCTTTCCTATGGTAGTTGCCATTTACCTGCTGGTGAGGGTGGAAAAGAAGCTTGATGAGCTCACCATAGCCATAAATGACCTGGGAAAAGCGGTAGAAAAAAATACATTTTAAGAGGGGTATTAGCCAAAAAAGGGTCTTGACTACGAACACATGTTTGGTTTAAAATAAGTTCCATGGAGGAGGTGTGGAAGGTTCATGAAAAGGTGTAATTTAGAGGAAATCTGGCAGAAATTAAACTGTCTGCTGCCGGTTTATGATGAAAACGGTGGTAATATAACCGAACTGCATTTGGAAGACGGTTCCGTGAAAACAGATCAAAGGAGAATGGCAAGTGTTTTAAAAGCCCTGGCCAAGCTGTTTGCAGTAGATATAGAGGCTGCAAGGAAAAACTATTCCAGGCTTGTGGGCAGGAAGAATTCAATGCCCATACCCTTGCACAGGGATCTGGTTTTAGTTCCTGTCAAGGCACGTAAGCCCCTGGGACGCGAAGACGGGGCATGGGGGTATCTAGTCATGGCAAAGGTTTTAGCCTATGAAAAACATCCGGAGATTGAGAATGCAACCAGAGTTGTTTTTGAGAGCGGGCAGAGCCTGGATGTCCTTCAGCTTCCTCAAAGCGTCAAGGCTATAATGGATGATGCCAAAATGATTAGAAATGCGTACACCCGTCTGCACCTTGTTGCCGCTGATTGGGATGATGACATGTTAAAGGAAGCAGCCTGCTTCTATGTACTGGTGCCCTACACTCAAAAGGGCAAGATAAAAGGTTTTGTTGGAGATACCAGTCCAGTCCTGACCAATTTAAAATATGGATAAGTCCTCTGGCATAGAGTCCTGGTTGCAGAACTCTATGCTGGATTTTAATAGATTAACGGGGTTCTATACCCCGTTATTTATTTGGCAACATTCGATGTTCCTGTGTACCTGTGACAATGGAACAGCCGTCGGGACTGCACTAAACCCCTATTTTTTTTTCGATTTTTTCAATAACTGCTTTAAATTCTGGAGCTTTGTCTGTTTGGAGGAAGCTGATGTTTAAAACCGCTATCTACACGGCACATTTTGTGCATGTCTTCAGAAGTTCAATGCCAAGCCAGGCATCACCCTTAATTGGCTCATAGCAGTCATGAATGACCCTTTCATAGCTTTTGACAAGCTTGAGAGCCATTTGCGCCATCTCTATGGGTATGCACACAGCTTTTTCTTTGGCGCTAGGTTCTCTGGCAATAACCTTTTTGTATGCCGCAATGTCCTCTTTTCCGAGGGTTTAGAATCTTTCCGAGGCTTTTTCTGATTCCTCAGCCAGCTTTTTTAAGGATGTTTCTCGTAATCTGGGCGTTTTTTCAAGGTTACCTTGGCTGCAAGACCCAGGAGCGAGGCCCCCAGGGAACCTGTTACGGAAAGTGAGGAGCCGGCGCCTGCTGGGACAGCCAGTACGCCACGGGTACGCCACGGGTACGCTACGGGGACGGTTCCATCGTCTCCCCTTCGGACCTTCGCTGCGCGGACGCCACGGGGACGGTTCCAT
>JBFLYC010000002.1:47250-59097 GCA_040756735.1 Bacillota bacterium
CCCTTCGGACCTTCGCTGCGCGGACGCCACGGGGACGGTTCCATCGTCTTCCCTTCGGACCTTCGCTGCGCGGACGCCACGGGGACGGTTCCATCGTCTTCCCTTCGGACGCCACGGGGACGGTTCCATCGTCTTCCCTTCGGACCTTCGCTGCGCGGACGCCACGGGGACGGTTCCATCGTCTTCCCTTCGGACCTTCGCTGCGCTACGGTGACGCTCGAACCGTCCCCATGGCTCCCTCCCATGGCTCCCTCCCATGGCTCCCTCAACAATAAAAAGCCCGTAAAGATGGTTAAGGTCTCGTTGTTGGCTGCCGATAATATAAATAGATAATATAAATATAATTCACTTTTGGGGGAGCATCTATGGCATTCAGAAACAAAACTAATTTAAGGTTTTTACTTGTTGCATATATGGTACTTATGTTTTTAATGCTTTCTTTTTCCGTGTCTGCATTGGGAGAAGAAGAACCTTTAGAAGAACCTTTAGAAGAACCTTCGAACGATCCGTCAGAAGAAATAGGAGTGATTGTCAAGTCAGTATATCCCTCAGGAGAGGGCCTTTGGTTTGATGAGAAAAGCCTCTGTCCTCAGGCTATAGAAGGGGTTATGCGCTATTTTTTGAAAGTAACCTTTGAGGATGCGGATAATAAGCTAAGCTTTAATGACGACGGAGGTCTTGGATGCCTTAAGAATTCAAGAATATTCCCCAGAGGTTCAGGGGACCTTTCTTTTATTGATACGGACTTCTTGGCTTTTATAGAGGGCCTGGAGGATGATCTGAGAAGGCAATTTATTGACAGTTTTATATTTGTAAAGGCCCCTGAAGCAGGGGAAGCCTACTTGTTTATCCCCATTAAGCTGCTAAGTTCACATACTGTCTATGAGGTGATGATTAACCCCAATATAGTGTATCTTGCAGAGGATGACGAAGAGGAATCTGGAAGTATGATAGGCAATTATCCCATCTTATGGTCCTTTACTACCATGGCCAGGCCGATAGTATCCAGGATTTCTCCTGCAAGTGTGACCGAGTGGTATGATGGAAACAGGCCTATCTATATTTATGGTGATTTCTTTTACGGCCCCAATGTAGATGTGTATTTTGAGGGGACAAGGGCCGACTGGGTGCAGCTGATAGAGCCTGATACGGGGCCGCCTTATTTAGAGGTCTACCTGCCCACAGGCAGCAGCAGGCTGAAACCCGGTATGTACAGTGTAATTGTGACTAACAGCATGCACCATGAATATTTGGCTTACAGTTCTTTTAGTGTGGTTCCGGAGGGCCTTTATTATCCCAAGAATGAGTATTGGCTGATAAATGAACTAAGTGAAGGAAGGGTTCTTGGCGACAGGATATTCAGTGAAAACACCCTTTACCTGAATGCAAGGCACAGCAATACAGGGTACCTCGAGTTTAATATGGATGATGTCATGGGAAATGATGCATGGGTTAGGAAAATTTACTTTGAGGGCAGCAGATGGGATGCCATTGGGCAATTAAAGACCATTTCCCGCCGGGCAGACATTACTGTTTATGGGCTGGCTGCAGAGGGCGGCTCTGCAGGCGGCGAGGTGGTTGTTAAGCTTGGCAGGGTGGAGCCCCAGGTACAGCAGCAGCTTCTCTCCAGGCTTCATGGATACAGCGTGAAATCAGAACTTATACAGGTAACAGGCACAAACTTTAAGGCAGATATGTTCCTGATCAAGATACCTTATACAAACAGCAACGGCACAGACCTCAAGGTACTGCGTTATGATGAGGAACAGCGGCGCTGGCTGGGGGTTGAAATCTATACGGTAGTGTTGTCAGACAGAAGTGTGCAGGTTCTTAGTTCAAAGCCAGGCATCTTTGTGGTTGTAGAGTAAAGGGGGCGCGAGGGGATGAAAAAAACAATCAACAAGGTTACAGCATATTTATTGGTGTTTACGCTGTTGCTGAATTTATTCCCTGTGGGATTTAACCGGGTTAATGCTTTTGACCCGGCAGCCTACAAGGTGACCGATATCATCATGGGTAAAACTTATGACCGCAACAGAAACCTGTCAAAGATGTATATTACGGTCCTGGGAGAATACCTGGCGGACGCTGAGATAGGCATTATTAATTATGCAGGTGGTTTTGTTGATCTGGCTCCTTACCGCAAGGTAAACCTGAATGGGGTACAGCAGTTTGAGCTTGATGAAGGGATCATGGGGCAGCACCTGCGCATTGGCACTAAAACCATCCCCATTGATGAGGGCAGCATGCCTACCATGACAGGTATCACCAGGCGGGTTGCTTTAGGGGACACTCTGGTAATCACAGGAAGCAACCTTAGATCAGTTATGGAACAAGCCTACGTTGAAGCAAGGTACGGCAGGGGCGGCGCTTATTCTTCTTTTGATCCATCCCTGTTTGATAATAATAAGATTGTAAGTATACCTAACATGACTGGAGAAGTGGGGCTGCAGGATGTGGTTTTCACCAGGGAGACAGTGACTGCTCCAATCAAGTTTAATGAGCTTAATGAGAATACTGTACAGATTCGCATCAATTATACTTACATAGATCAATTCAGGTTAATTGAGGAACTGCACATACCGGATTTGGAGATGTTTCCAAACCGGGGCGAGAAGGGTGAAACAGTGTATTTTCGAGCGCCCAACCTGGATGAATATGACGTGTTTTTCCTGCAGCAGATTGACGGCACTGACCCTTATACAAACAGCAACAGGGGGCTGAATACTACTTATGCTCCCAATGCCGACGGTTTTCTTGACATCCTTACCGTCCAGGCGCCAGATATTGAGCTTGGTGAGTATTATGTTGTTATTACTAATAAAATCTCACCGGGCAAGGACCCCATGCGGGAAGTTGTCAAGGAATTGGTGGTGAGGATTGACAACAATGATCCGGCATCTGACCCTGAAAAGTTCACCATTATAGATGGAAAGAAAAAGGCCAGGGTTTTAAATATTCAGCCCAATGAAGGCTCTGATTCAGGCGCTCCGGCGGAGGTTTCCGGCTTGTTTGTGGGCAGCCTTAATGTTGACGGATTTAAGTTTGCCGGAAGTTCAAGCCCGGTCTTTGGCGGTATTGGGGACGAAATCTTAAGTATTGAGTATGGTGAGGCTGGAGGGGATGTCATTGGCCATTACATGGGCAGTGTTGAAATAGCCTATATCAAGAAAACAGTGAAAATTATTATTGGCAACAGGGCTACTTTTACAGAAGAACCCATCCTGGATGACCTGGATAAGTTTCAGATTTTAACTCCCCAGGTTACTGATGCTGATACAAATCCTGTCAAGGATGTGGTTGCAGAGATTGAGACAGTGCTGTACCAGAAGGGCAGCGACAAAAAATACATTTTCAAGGAAAGAGCAGTATTAGAGAAGGGGTATACTTATGTAGTCAGCCGGGTGCAGCCGGTGGTAAATACGGTAGTTCCCCAAAAAATTCAGGTCAGGGAAGTGGGCGGCAAATACCTGGTTACTGATGAGAGAATGGCAGTGATCTACGGTAAAGACTTTTTCATCAACAGGTTTGAAAAAGATGGAAAGACTGTGGTGCGCTATCCCATCGTACGCCTGGGTAATGTGAGATTAGATAAGAATAATCCGGAAACTGCCAACCTCAAGCTGTTTGTCCTTGACGCCAATGGCAACATTTTGGATGGGTCAAGGGGAAATGACCTTGGTGTAAAAATCATAGTCTACATACCGGCTGGGACTGAAGTCAGCAATCTTGGCAAGGCTCCTGCCGGGGTGATTAACCCTGTGCGAAATTCTGAGGCAGAAGGTTTAAGTCATAGTGTGCCTGATTTGATTGAATTTGTAAAGGTTGAAGAATCTAAGGTGCCGGTAATTGAGAGTGTAACCCCGCATATTGTTGCAGAAGCCGGGGGAGAAACCATAACTGTTTTGGGAAGCAATTTTCAAGGGGGCGTACGGGTTTTCCTGGATGGCAAAGAGATTGTTGGAGTAACTCGTTCAGGAGACGGCAGAGTCTTGACATTCACTGCTCCGCCCGGCAGGGAAGGAGAGACCCAGCTGCAGGTGATGAATCCTGAAGGGGGTATTGCCACCTGGCCTTTTATCTATGTGAAGACTTATACTGAGCCGAATCTTGCGGATTTTGCCCCCAAGTCAGGAACTGCAGGCACCCTGGTAGTTATCCGTGGGCACAACTTTTTGAAGGCTGACCCCACATCCCAGCTGGATCCGGAGATGCCTTCAATTTGGGAGACATACAAGTTGTTGGGAACCAGGGTTTTTCTTGGGGGAGTGGATGTAAATGACTACAATATTCATCCGGACCATAAGGGTGTAATTTTTAATCCATACAATGCTCCGGTGGATGACCTGCTGTTAAGGATTGAAAATGAGAAATTGGTGGTGGCCCCTTATTATCATAGTGTGGTTCTGGTGGATAATATCCCGGGAGAAAGTGTGCCCAACTACTATACCCTGGATGTGGATGCTCAGGGCAGGGCAATTCTTTTTGACGGCAGGTTAAACAGGTATATTATCAAACTAAATGAATCTAAAACAGGTTTAGTAGCGGACAAGGAAGGGGCAGGGGTCTTTGAGCTGGAAGTCGATGAGGGCAGGCTGCTTATCAAGGAGATAGCTTCAGGCTTGGTCCATGCTGAACTTTCCCTGAAAACAGCCTATAAAGTGGATGAAAACAACAGGATCGTGGGCAACAGGGTAAAAGTTGTGGACAGCACTACTATTTATTTTGTAGTGCCTGCCATGCCTGCAGACGGCTACTATGACCTTTCCATTGTAAATCCGGATACTCAAAAGTCCAGTAAGACAGGCGCCAACGGATTTTTCTATTACAGCAGGCCCCTGTCAAATCCTAAAATCCTGGCCATAGAGCCTGCACAGGGTTCCACTGCCGGAGGCTATGACATTGAAATTTTCGGGGAAGATTTTGAGGACAGTGGGGGTAAAAAGACCAGGGTATTCATCAACGGCCAGGAAATTGGAGCCGCCGATACCATTGTCAGTATTAACGGAAAGAAAATTACGGTCAGGGTGCCCGCCTACCCGGGCGACCTGGTTAAGGATAAAGGTACCGACAGGCTGACGGTACCGGTAGTTGTAGTAAACCCAGATGGAGCCAGCGACAGTAAAGCAGATGGTTTTACCTATATAGTGCCTTTCAGCCATCCTATTATTAATTATATTACTCCTGCAGAGGGCAGTGCTGCAGGGGGGGAAATCGTGGAAATATTGGGTTCTGACTTTCGTTTGGGAGAGGGCGGCGAATTTCCTTATGTGTACTTTGGCAGGGAAAGGGCTATTGTGACCGAGTATTCCAGGAATTACCTGAAGGTGATCACACCTCCCGGACAGGAAGGTTTAACAGAAGTTTATGTTTTAAACTTTGATTCAGGTATTTCTAATAAAGTATCCTTCAGGTACACTTCATCCAACCCCAAGATTACCATGATAAATCCAGATGTGGGCAGAAGGCAGGGCAAGGACAGGGTGGATATCCTGGGCAGCGGTTTTGTCCAGGGCCTGGTCAATATTTATGGCCTGGATAAAGACGGTGATTTGCAGATAACTGGAGAGTACATAGTGCCGGTGCGTTTTGGAGGCATTACCAATAGAGACATCCCCAGGGCGCAGCCCAATTCCGGCCGTATTGACAGCGGCAGGACCACCGTTAATCTTGCGGGCGGGCTGCAGGTTATTTATGACGGGATTGAAGGCAAAGTTCATGTGAGCATAACTGAACTAGGCAAAACCTATGCCGGAAGCTTTGACTATGAAGATATTGTGGTATATATTCCGGCAGATCTGTTGACGGATGCATCAGGGGCTGGTTATGAGGGTTATGAATTAATTCGCCTGGAGGTTAATGATAAAAGGCTTATTGTGGACAGGGGATATGCCCCTGAGGTAGTCTTTATCAGCTCAGCCCAGCTAAGGGTAAGAACACCGTCTTATTATACTGTCGGGACTGTTGAAGTCATGCTCTTTAACCCTGACGGAGGGGAAGCCAGGAGCGCTTTTACTTACCTTAATCCGGACAGCAAACCATATATTACCAACATAACCAAAGACGGCAGACTTCCTGAGGAACAAAAAATCGGGGGGCAGGATGTCAAAGCGCTTTACCTGGACTACAGGGGAGGAAATATTGTCAGCATTCTTGGTTTTGATTTTAGAGAAAATGCTAAAATACAGATTTCCGATATAATGACAATTCAACCCAAGGATATTACATACGCACTGCCGGGCAGGCTTACTTTCAGGATGCCTGCAGTGGCAGAAAAAGAGCTGGATAAGCTGCACAGGGTTATAGTAATCAATGAAGACGGGGGAGCGGCTTATTCTGACGAGGTCCAGCCAAAACCCATCTATCTGGTTTTTGTTAAAGGGGAGTCTGCCCCTGCCATTGAGCAGCTTGAGCCTGCAAGGGGACCTGCCAAGGGAGGCGCTGAGGTAATCATCAGGGGCAGGGATTTCAGGGAGAATCCCCAGGTCTTCTTTGGAGAGGTACAAGTTCCATCTCAGAATGTGCTTAGGATTGACTACAGGACTATCATGGTTGTTACACCTCCGGGAGAGCCAGGACCTGTTGAGGTCAGGGTGGAAAACATGGACGGCTCTATATCCATACCCAGCGCATTTTTTACTTACATCAGCAGCCCGACCATCACTGCAGTGGTAGACCCCAGGGATCCCGGGGAAACCAGGGTCATAGAGACCATATCAGTGGAAGGGGGCCAGGAAATCAAGCTTAAGGGCGCCGGTTTCATGGTTGGAGCCAGGGTTATTTTTGACCCTAAAGTGAGGCCATTAGAGTCTGGGGAAACTGAAGCACATAAAAATGTGATCTATGTGGACGGCATTGCGCGCATGCTCATTGGGGGCACTGACGGGCTAAATATTACTGTGGTAAATTCTGAAACCATTCTGGTAAAAACCCCCAAGGGCCGGCTGGGCAGCAGCGGGCTAATGATAGTAAACACTGACGGGGGCGCCAGCGGCATTTATGGAAGCCTGACATACAACCTTCCGGAACTTGATGCTCCTGGCAATGTGGTGGCTGAACTAGTCTTTAACCGCTACATCAGAATACACTGGCAGGGAGTGGAAGGGGCATCAGAATATGAGGTTTTTATGGAGGAAGATGGAAAACCGGCAGGTTTTGCGGGCGCTACTCAACTAACCAGTTACTTTTTCGGCAATCTTAAACCCAGGACCACCTACCGGTTTGTGATTAAGGCTGTTGGCAATTTTGGCTCATCCAGGCCTTCAGCTGAAAGCAATATGGTTAGAACGGGAAGCAGTGTCGGCCCTCCGGATATTGATGGCGCTCTCAATGAAAACACCCAGATGAGCAAGAATGGGGATAGGGCATCTGTCTATATTGGCGCCGATGATTTCCATGGGGATACCATTACTGTGGACCTGATGCGGGGTACCCTGGCAGGCAGCAAGGAGGTTGTGGTGAGCATACCGGCTTCTGTGGCTGCAAGCAGCGTGGCCGGCGATATTGTAATACTCGGCAGGGATTTTATGATCAGGTTTAACCCAGGCGTATTCAATAACTCCTTTTTGAGCAGCAACAGCGGGAGGGCCGATGCAGGGGTTCAATTGAAGGTTTCTCCCCTGGCGGGTAATCCTGATGCAGCGGGTTTTAACTCCCTGTCTGCCCCGTATGTTCTAGAGGCCAGCGCTTTTGTAGGAAAACAGAGTATGGAAATAGACTATCTGAGGTCCTTTATCCAGGTGACCCTGGATTACGATCAGAATAAAGCTGATATGCGCAGGCTTAACCAGATGAGCCTGTATAGGTATGATGAGCAAAAGGGTTCCTGGGAGCCTACAACGTACAGCATTCATGAAACGGGGAGCTCTTCGGTTATGGCCCTGGTGGACAGGCTTGGCAAATATTTAATTATTGGCAGCAGGAGGTAAGAGGGATGAGGAAGTTACTGGCTTTGTGCATATTTTTGGGCATGTTGGCGGTGGTTATAGCATTGACGGATGTTGGCGGGCTGCATGCTTCTCAGGAAAGCTTTCTCCAGGGGGCATTGGAGGGCTACCTGAAGGAAAAAGGTGATGGAAGTATAGTTGTTGAGGAATATGCAGGTGTCTCCTATCTGCTTCCTGTCAGTGAAAGGGCTGTGGTTGTCATTGACAAGGCGCCTGCATCACTGAAGGATTTCAAGCCTGGCATGGAAGTGTACGCTCAGGTTAGGGATGGCAGGGTGATCCTCCTTGAGGGGTATTCCACAACAAATCTTGGATATATTTCACCAGGGGGTAAAGCAAGAAGCGGTCTGGTTGTAAATATCGACAGGAATCAAATTAGTGTGAGTTTGGATACCGGCGGACAGGAAATCTATTTTACCTTTCCCGGCACAATTGTGAGAAAGCAGGGAGTGAAGGTTCCGCTAAATACTCTTTATGTTGGAGACCGGGTGAAGCTGTATTTTGACGAGATTAATTCGACTATTGTCAGCCGTTTGGAGATTGAAGGGGATTCTATTACGGTTAAGGATATCTACAAGGGCAAGCTGTCCATTAATCACAGGCATGTAAACGGACTTGGCCTTGAGGATGTGGAGGTATTCAGAAATGGCAGCTGGCAGGAATATAAAGCTTTTTTAAGCTTGCCTTTTGTACAGGATGCTCCTGTCTATGCAGGGGGCCGTAGAATCCTTTCACAAAGCCTGAAGTATTATACCGGCAGTGATATTTATGTAGTGGTCAAGGATTTTTTTGGCAGTGACAGGATTGAGAGAATCATGGTAAAACTTGGTCCGGAAGTCATGCATACTGATAAGGTGAGGGAAATCAACTGGTTCGCCGAGAGCTTTGAGCTGGAAGATAACAGGAACTTCTTTTTTAATGAAAGCACTATTGTCCTGCAGAATGGCAGGCTGGTGGACAGGTATGTCCTCGGGGCAGGGGCTGCTGTCCTGGTCATGGCTGAGGGATATGGCATTGACAGGACTGCAGGTATTGTGCAGGTGCTTGATGTGGGTATTAATAATTCAAATGCAGGGCAGAGCCATCTTTTTGCCGGAAGACTGGACAGGGTTTTGGAAGACTCTCTCCGGCTTGATGAGTTTTTTGTGCTGGAGCAGAACAGATGGGTTTCCTATTCAGAAGCTAAGGACTTATACCATGACAACGATACTTATATCTATGATATGGAAGTGGGGAGGCAGGTCAGCCCCAAAGAGTTTTACTCCGGGGATTATGCTGTCGACGAGGACAGCAGCTATACCTGGGATAACAAGTTGAGCAGCTGGTACGGGTACATTTATGCTGATGGCGAAAGAGCTGCAGTTGTGGGACTGGTCAAGGAATTTGACAATTTGCTTGGGCAGAGGGTTTCAACTGGAATTATAGAGTCAATTGAGGATGATGCCCTGGTAGGTTGGACCATGAGGCTTATGGATGCCAGGGATTGGAGCGCCAGGAATGAACAGTGGATGGTTAAAAACGCTCCTGTGAGGGTAAATCTGGAGAAAGCTTTAATTGTCAAGTATGGAAAGATGATAGGACCTGATGAGCTGCGCAGGGGTGATAGGCTGTATTTGCTCAGGGATGATTTTCAGGCGAGAGTTGTAATTGTCAAGTAATAGAGAAGTGGGAACAAGTATGTGGGGAACAAGGAGGAAATTCGATGAGACGGTTTGTTTTGCTGCTTGGAATGCTTGGGATGCTGTTTCTTGGAGCAGGAGCGATGATGGCTGCTCCCCCTGAGTTTTTGGGCGGAGTAAATAACGAATATGAATATGAAGAAGTCATTTTCCTGACAGGGGCACCCATCAAGTTTACCGGAACTGTAGCTGTAACAGAAAGAGACAGGGCAAATGGCAAAGTTATCACCTACAGGTTCAAGCTTGCCCCTGAAGATCCTGAGATCAAGGGAAAAGTAGACAGGACTGTCACCTATACTACAAATTATACCAAGCGTACCGACAAAGGCCAGACCATTGGGCAGACAGAGGTGACAAGCTACAAGGATACAGTTGAAATTGGCTCGGACAAGTATGTTCTGGAGGACTATCAGTTTTCCAAATCAGATATCATTGACAATCGGCCGGCTTCAGACTTTTATTCGGGTAATCTGCAGGGTCGTAAATACTATTCCATTAACAAAAACAAGGGTAAAGTCATTGTAGAAATGTCAGGCGGCAATGTGGGATACCACAATTTCTGGGGAAGTACGGAAACACAGGTCATAGATTATGTGATAGATACTGAACGTGAAGTACTGGTCAAGGGTGAGGAAGGTGAGGCGGACTATACCGTGCAGGTTTCGTGGCAGGGCAGGGTAAGGGTGCAGGCTTCGGACAGCATGACCAAAAATCTGAGGTATTCGGACAATGAGACTCATTTCTCAAGCTTTGAAGGTGGTCACATGCGTATTACCAATAGTGAAATGGTTTCTCGTTATGATTATAACCTCCCCAGGATGACGGATGGCCTGCCCCATCCCAGCAGCAGGGAAAGGGGCAGCATCCAGCTTTCCAAGCAGATGGCGCCAAAAATTGAAAGGCTCATTGTCCCCAAGTTCAGAGACATCGGGGGCCATTGGGCGGAGGATAATATCAGGAGATTGTATTCCCTGGATGTTTTTGATGATGTAGCAGATTTTTTCCTGCCTGACATCCCCATGACCAGGGTGGAGTTTACCAAGGGCATTATGAGGGCAAGCAATATCAGGCTTGCAGCAGAACAGAGCGCTGCTTCCGGGACATCGTCTGTTGCCGCCAGAGGGACACGGGGGCAAGTAGTGCAGGAATCTCCCTTTGTGGATGTGGAGTCACAGAACCAGGATTTCAAATATATCAAGGAAGCCGTGGACAGGGGTATCATCAAAGGAGTGTCTCCTGATGAGTTTAAGCCTAATGACCCGCTGACCAGAGCTCAGGCCATCACCATTATCATCAGGGTATTGGGTTTTGAGGGCAGGGCCCCAAGTCCAGGTTACCGTACCTCCTTTACTGATGATGCCAGGATACCTTCCTGGGCCAAGGACAGCATTTATGTGGCCAGGGAAATCGGCTTGGTCCATGGAGACAATTTTGGCAATATTAATCCAAACAAGGTTATGACAAGGGCCGAAGCCTCGGCCATGCTGACCAGATTTTTAGAGTTTTTGGAAAGAGACCTGCAGAGAGATTACCGGGAAAATATCATGCTCTTTCAGTAAATGGTGTTTATAAATTTAGCGCCCTTTGATAGAATGTTATTAAAGGGTATTTTTTTATCTTTATGATTTTTTAATAAAAAAAGCAGGAATTTTCAATCTTATATAGAACAATCTTATATAGAACATATGTTTGCATAGGTACTTATAATGACGGTTTTTCTTGGGATTTTTTAGGTTTGAACTAGCATTAAATTATGTATTTATGTATTTTCAAAGGTGGTGCTAAAGTGGACAACCAGGAAATTAAGACAATGTTTGAAATTATACTGAAGAGATTTGATGGTGTTGACCAGAGGCTGGATGGCATTGAGAAAAAAGTAGATTCCATTGAAAAACGAATGGATTCCATGGAGCAGAGAATGGAATCTATGGAGAAAAGAATGGATGCTATCGAGCAGAAAATGGACGGTTTGGAGCAGAGAATGGAATCTATGGAGAAAAGAATGGATGCTATCGAGCAGAAAATGGACGGCTTGGAGCAGAGAATGGAATCTATGGAGAAAAGAATGGATGCTATCGAGCAGAAAATGGACGGTTTGGAGCAGAGAATGGAATCTATGGAGAAAAGAATGGATGCTATCGAGCAGAAAATGGACGGCTTGGAGCAGAGACAAGACAAGATGGAGAAGCGGCTTAACAGGTTTGATATCATTGAGAAAAGGC
>JBFLYC010000002.1:59197-112382 GCA_040756735.1 Bacillota bacterium
TTGGAGCAGAGAATGGAATCTATGGAGAAAAGAATGGATGCTATCGAGCAGAAAATGGACGGCTTGGAGCAGAGACAAGACAAGATGGAGAAGCGGCTTAACAGGTTTGATATCATTGAGAAAAGGCAAATAAGTATGGCCAGGAGACTCCATGTGTTAGAAAAACAGCAGGATGATATGAGGATGAAACTCTCCGTCCTGGAGAAGAGACAGGATGAAATCTACCAGATTTTAAGGGCCTGGGAAGAAGACAGGCCCATAACCAGAAATCAAATGGACCAGATTTATGTAGACGTTATCAAAATTAAAAATCACAAACATAAGTTTAGTGTTAACTTAGACGCTGAGACCGAAAAAGTGCTGGTAGATGCATAATCGAAACCATATAACATGCAGAGGTGGAAGATGGCAGCTAGGAAAAAGTTTCGGCAAGTTGAGAGGCTTCGTATATTCCAAGAAATTCCATTATCTTTAACATCCATCTTCTGATAGAATGTGAACTACTCACCACTTGCTCACGCTGAAGTGGGAGCTTCTAACATCGGGTGTTAGAACTTTTCCTGCTTCCTAGAACACAGCCTAACGGGTTAGGTCTTATGCGTTCTCCACAGTCTTTACTTCGGGCAATCCCTGCCCTAGATGTCCGATGTAACAGATTCTTTGGCGCCTTGGATATTTTACACATGGAAGGCAAAAACTCATTGTTTGGTTTTCCCATTCTGAGTTTTTCGAGTTCTCCATGCAACCTCATATATTCAGTTATAAGAGAACGCTTCATAACTTTATTATATCACAAGAACAAATGTTTGACAATTCATCTCACCACCTTAAGAGGATGGGAGACTTCTTGGCGATAAGGTTAAAGCAGGAGGTGGATTTTTAAAATTTTCTAGGAAAGCTGCAACTAATATGTGTTTGTGTCGTCTAAAGAATTATAAAAGAATCATAAAGTATTGGGAATATAAGAGCGGCATATGTTAGTGCCAATTTGTGCGGATGTAATATACTGGAGATATATTTAAAAGTATAATTTTTTGAAAAGGGGGAGATTGGATGACAGTTAGGCAAAAGTTTCCAAGAAAATTACATATGCTTCTTGTTCTTGTACTTGTAGCGATCCTCTTTTCAGTTCCTGCAGGGGCTTCTTCGGTTTACCTGGTTGATAAGCAAAAGGATCAAAAGTTTCCTGCAGTAGCTGGTGATGTGGTTGTTTGGGAAGATCATTTAGGGGATAATCCAAGTATTTACCTACATAAGTTTTCCACCGGTGAGACCAAAATGATCAGCAGCGACAATAGCAGCCAGTATGCACCCCATACCGACGGCAAATACGTGGTCTGGGTAGATACAGCAGACAGCAAGGGTGATATTTACTTATATGAGATTGAAAATGGGACAACCACAAGGATTACCCAGCTTGGTTCCGAACAAAGGCAGCCTAAGGTTCATTTTCCATGGGTTGTCTGGTCTGATAACCGCAGTGGTAAATGGGACATTTATGCTTACAACATCACAGACAAGACGACAAAACTGGTAGCCGGACACAGTGCTGATCAAGTGACCCCCACAGTTTCTGGGGACAGGGTTGTTTGGGCGGATTACAGGAATATCAAGTGGGATTTGTACGGAGCAGATTTGAAGACAGGCAAGGAATTTGCAGTGGTGGTGGCAGCTCGTGACCAGATTAATCCTCATCTGCAGGGGGACCTGCTGGTTTATCAGGATAACGGGGAACAGAGGTGGAACATTCATTTATATGACTTTAAGGCTAATGAAAGAAGTGTAATATGCGGAGAACAAAGAAATCAGGAGTATCCGCAGATTTCCGGACAGATTGTTGTATGGCAGGATTTTCGCAATCAAAATTGGGATGTATACGGCTATAATCTGCAGACCAAAAAAGAATTTGCCATAAGTACCGAGCAGCGGCATCAAGCCAGGCCTTCGATAAGCGGCAACAGGGTAGTATTTATGGATGACCGTAATCTCAGGGAGGACCTCTTTCTGGCAGTTTTAGCAGATGTGCCTGCTGCTCCTGATGATTCACCAGCTCCCATTGACATTGGTGAACTGCCGGGCATTAAAATAACTGTTAACGGCAAGTTGGTTGACACTGACGTTGCGCCTATCATGGATGCCGGCAGGGTGTTGGTGCCCATCAGGGCTGTTAGCGATGCACTGGGAGTCAATGTTTCCTGGATGAAGGAAACACAGCAGATTACCCTGATTGGCAAAGGCAAACAGGTGGAACTTGTAGTGGGCCAGGACTTTGCCCTGGTTGATGGCGTCCATCATAAATTAGATGTGCCTGCAAAAATAGTAGACGGCAGGACACTGGTGCCCATGCGTTTTGTAAGCCAGGCCTTTGGCGCCGGGGTAAACTGGGTAGGCCAGAAACAGTTGGTAGAGATTACCTGGTAGAATGTATAATGCTAAATGGAATATAGAAATCAGAATACAGGAGTCAATAAGGTATAGGTATATATTTTACAGGGGAGATGAAGTCATGTCACATAGAAACCGGTGTTGGCGGTTAGTTGCAGTATTGGTTTTGTTACTGGTTTTTGCTTTGCCGGTACAAGCGCAGGATCAAAAGGCTGCATATTCTCTAGACTTGTTTAAAGAAACCTTTCAATATATCCTTGATAACTATGTTGATGATATTGACCCCAGGGACCTGGAGGAAATGGCCATAAAAGGTATGCTGCAGCAGTTGGACATGTATACTCAGTATATGAATGGTGAGGAGTATTCCGAGTTTCTGCTGGAGACAGATGGTCAATTCGGCGGGGTAGGCATGCGTATAGAGAAGATGGGCGATTATATCACTGTGGTAGCGCCGCTGCCGGGGACACCAGCGGAAAAGGCTGGTATTAAAGCTGGGGACAAGATCATTAAAGTGGATGGAAAAGATGTGGTTGGGATGAATGTCCAGCCGGTTGCAGCCTTAATCAGGGGTGAACCAGGGACAGTTGTTACAATTACCGTCAAGCGTGATGACACAGCAGAGCCCATGCTATTTGTGCTTACCAGAGAAATAATCCAGATGGAAGTGGTAGTTAGCGAAATGCTGGAAGGCAGCATTGGTTACATTAAACTTACCGGTTTTTCCACATTGAGCGCTTCTAAATACAACGCGGCTTTAGCAGAACTGCGTGCCAAAGGTGCAAAGGGCATTATCCTGGATTTGCGCAATAACCCTGGCGGGTACCTCGGCTCTGCCCTTTCTGTGGCAAGCAGTTTTGTGGGTGAAGGGGACAACCTGCTACATATTGAAAGCCGGGCTGATGGGGATAATACCTATTATTCCACTTCCAAGGCTTTGGGAATGCCCCTGGTGGTATTAATTAATGAGGGGAGCGCCAGCGGCAGTGAAATTGTGGCGGGTGTGGTTCAGGATCACGGGGTTGGTACCCTTGTGGGCGTTACAACCTTTGGAAAGGCTTCTGTACAGCACCTTCATGAGCTGCCAAATAGCGGCGCAATTAAGGTTACAACTGCCCAGTATTTAACCCCGAACAAGAGATTGATTTCAGGGGTTGGCATTGTGCCTGACGTTCTGGAGGAAGACCCGGACAAGCAGCTGCCGAAAGCTGTGGAGATTATTTTAGAAAAAATAAAAGCATCAGGCGGTGGTGTTGATTTATTAAAGCTAACTATTGGTAAAAATGAAGTTTGGGCTGATGGAGCCGTGAAGACCATTGGCGCTGCTCCCTATTTAAATGCGGGGACTACCATGGCGCCGCTGCGGAGTATTGCAGAATTGATGGGTTATAAAGTTGACTACAAGGCGGCAGACAGCAAAATTACTTTAAATAAGGGTTCAAAAGAGCTTGTCATGTGGATTGGTAAAACCAGGGTCACAGAAAACGGCAAAGAGGGACAGTTATCTGCTGCGCCGGTTGTAAAGGATGGGGTTACTTTTGTGCCGCTGCGTTTTATTGCCGAGTTTTTTGGAGCAAAAGTAAGTTGGTCTAACGGGCAGGTCAGTATAAGCCTGGATTAGTCATTGGTGATGCGACAGGAGAACATCTCCTGTCGCATCTTTGTGGACAAGGGTTTTTTAAGCTAAAACTTGTGTTAAAGAATTGCAAACCATGGAGGAATTCAGGGAAATTTGTGGAAGTATGTATTTATTTAAAAGGGAATACAGAAGTCAGAATATAGAAGTTAGTAAGGGTACTGAATTTATTTTGAATTCTGGCTCCTGAATTCTGTATTCTGCTGCTAATAATATTTTAGTTTCAATTAGTTTAAATAGGGAGAGTGGTAGCAAAAATGAGCAGGAGTAAGATGATGAGGAAAAGTTTAATAGCCCTGGTGGTTCTGGTGTTTTTTGCCCTTAGCAGCAGTATGGCTTTCGCCAGTCAGCTTTTTAGCGATATGCCGGCCAGTCACTGGGCAGCTAAAGATGTTTACAGGATGAAAGCAAAGGGCGCAATCAGCGGTGTTTCTGCTACCAGCTTTGCGCCTAATAACCCTGTTACCTTTGAGCAGCTTGTAGTAATGCTGGTCAGGGTAATAGGAAAACAGGGAGAAGCGGCCGGAACTATCCCGGTAAATTTTGCTCAAAGGGATAAAGTCTCCAGTTATGCTGTGGGTTCAGTGGCTTATGCGGTTCGGGAAGGGATTATCACAGGAAGTCTACTCCAAAAAGATCCTACTGCAGCTGCCAGCCGTCATGAGGTCGCTGAAATAGTCGGCAGGGCAATGGGTTTAGCTGATGAAGCAGCTTTAAAGCAGTATGCTTCCTTAAACTATGCCGATGCAGCTTCCATACCATTATCTTCCCGGGGTTTTGTCGTGGTAATGAAGGAGAAGGGGATTATGGCAGGATCCTCTGATGGGAAATTTGCTCCTTTTGATCCTTTAACAAGGGCTCAAATTGCTTCCATACTAAACAGGGTGGATAATCAGGTTAAGAAGCTTACTGCCAATTCCTTGAAGGGTTCCATTTATGCCCTTTCATCGTCATCCATAACTGTTGAAGACGCATCTGGTATAGCTCAAGCAATCCCTTTGGCGGGAGATGTGCTCATTTTTAAAGGGAGCAGCCTGGCAGGCCTCACCGGCTTAAACGCCGGAGAGATGGTGGAGATTATTAAGGATAGCAACGGCAGGGCAATATATATTGAGCAGGGTAATTTTACCTTTGACGATGTGACCATTGAGGGGGAAATTACAAATATTGTCATTGGCCAGCAGCTTACGGTAATATCCATTAAACAAGAAAATGGTACGGCGGATAACTATACTTTGGGTACAGGAGCAACCATTAGAATTAATGGGGAGATTTCCACAGTCTCTCAGTTGGTTGTTGGACATCCTGTGACAGCTAAAGTTTCCGGGAAGACTATTAATTCTTTAGAAGTATCCAATGTTCAAAGGATTATTAACGGTACTATCAAGCAGGTTAATTCCCAGGCCAAAACATTGACAGTTGATCGGACGCAAAATGCAGGTGAAATTGTTATTACTGTCGATAACTCTACCAAAATTTACATCGGTACCAGGGAGTATGCCCTGGCAGACCTAGTTGAAGGACAGCAGGTGATGATAATTGCCACCGGCTTGAAGGCTTCACGTATTGATGCTCAACACCTTGAACAGACAATCAGCGGTACAATTACTGCAGTATCCTTTAGTCCGGAGGTTGCCATAACTATACTTAACAAAACCAGTCAAAAAGAAGAGACATATAAAATTGATGCCAATGTCATTGTGAGAAGAGAAGGCAAGTCAGTTACCCTAAGAGATATACTGCCTGGAGATGAAGTCGACATTGACTTAAAGAACAGGGTGGCGACCAAGATATACGCTACCAAGGTGCAAAGCAAGGCAAGCGGCACTGTCCAGCAGATAATTATTGCCACAACTCCTACCATAGTAATTATGACCGAGGACGGTGAAGAAGCCAGGTATCCTGTGGCCAGCGGCGCCAGGATACGTAAGGATGGAAGTACTATTCTAATTACGGAAATTGGTGTTGGCGATTGGGTAGAATTGCAGATTGAAGGCCAACAGGCAGTTAGGGTTGATGTTGAAGCAAGAATGATTGGCCGGTATGTCATAGGAACCATAGAAAATATCCATACGGCGGCCATGGTGCTTGTAATCTCTGAAATTGAAAGCCAAAATAAGCGTCAGGTGTTTTTGGATGATAATACTACAATATTCCGCTTTAATCGTACAAGAAGTATAGATTATCTATCCCAGGGCGATGAGATTATTGTGGTTGGGTACTATGACGGCGGCCTGTTCTGGGCAACTACAATAGTAGTGGTCAGTACGAGATAGAGTGAATTGGAAAAAGTGAATCGGTGAATCGGGGGACGGTTCTTCGAATCAAAAAATGAATCGGGGTGAATCGGGGGACCGAATGTGAATCGTGAATCGTGAATCGGGGTGAATCGGGGGACGGTTCTTCGAATCAAAAAATTGTGAATCGGGGGACCGTCCCCTGTGAATCGGGGGACCGTCCCCTGAATCGGGGGACGGTTCTTCGAATCAAAAAATTGTGAATCGGGGGACGGTTCTTCGAATCAGAAAATGAATCGAGGGACCGTCCCCTGTGTGGGTGAATCGGGGGACGGTTCTTCGAATCAAAAAATGAATCGGGGGACCGTCCCCAATGAATCGGGGGACCGTCCCCAATGAATCGGGGGACCGTCCCCTGTGTGGGTGAATCGGGGGACGGTTCTTCGAATCAATTGAATCGGGGGACGGTTCTTCGAATCAAAAAATTGAATCGGGGGACCGTCCCCTGAATCGGGGGACGGTTTTTCGAATCAAAAAATTGTGAATCGGGGGACCGTCCCCTGTGTGAATCGGGGGACGGTTCTTCGAATCAAAAAATTGTGAATCGGGGGACGGTTCTTCGAATCAAAAAATTGAATCGGGGGACCGTCCCCTGAATCAGAGTGAATTGGAAAAAGTGAATCGGTGAATCGGGGGACGGTTCTTCGAATCAAAAAATGAATCGGGGGACCGTCCCCTGAATCACTGTTTCATTTTTTTTATTCAAAGAAATGAGTGATTACTCACTTTACAGACTCATATAAATTATACTATACTGGTATTAAAAAGAAGTGAGTAATCACTCATTATTATTAAAACAGGTGGGTCAGCAGGGAGAATACCATCCAATGGTTGCCATGTTGTAAAATAATAATTTATGCAGAAAGAAGGTTAATAAACAAGTGAAAGATGAACAGGTGAAAGGTGAACATATGCTAGACGATTATTCGGATGCTTTAAGCGCCATTTTTGAGCAGTACCTGCAAACTGATACCGAAATTACAGATAAGCAGAGGCGGATTTTAGAGGCTGCTGTGGAAATCTTTTCTGAAAAGGGGTATGCGGCGGCCTCCACCAGTGAAATTGCTTCACGTGCAGGTGTGGCGGAAGGCACTATTTTTAAACACTATAAAACCAAAAAAGGACTGCTTCTTAGTATTGTCTCGCCAACCATCATAAAGCTTGGAGCCCCTGTTGTGTTAAGGAAACTGGAAAAGATTTTGGAAGCTCCCTATGAAACCTTTGGGGATTTTTTCCGTGCTTTGCTGCGCGACAGGTTGGAGTTTGCCCGAAAGAATACCATGACACTTAAGATTTTAATCCAGGAAGTATCCTATCATCCGGAATTTCAGGCTTTGCTGGAAGAGCTTTTTTCCGAGAGGATTTTTCCTAAAATAGAGAAGGCCATTGAGCATTTTCAAGCAAAAGGGGATATCAAAAAATTGCCCTCCACAACAATACTACGCTGGGTAATGACCCTGGGCTTAGGTTATGTGGGAACACGCCTGATGATTCTGCCTGATCATGAATGGGATGATGAATGGGAAATTGAGCAAATGGTTGAGTTTATTACCAAAGGTCTGGCGCCATAAGCTTATATTTTTTAATTACTAAGGAGTCAGAAGCCAGGAATCAGAATGTGAGGACGGTTTATAATATTTTTTTCTAAGAGGAGGAGGAACAATGGGGAAGAAAAAGAGGATTGCAGCCGTAATTATAGTGCTGGCAATTTTTGCAGGCTTTTTCTGGGTCTGGCAGACATATTTTAAGGGGGAGCAGTACGCAAAAGAAGATAGTTCGCCTGTATATTTAATTAAGCAGGTCTGGCGGACATTTTTTAATGGCGATGAGCATGTAATCTTGGCCACCGGCACCATAGAAGCTACCAGTGTAAACCTTCATGCCAAGCTGCCTGGATCAATCAAAGTCCTGACCATAAAATCAGGGGATCTGGTGAAAAAAGATCAGTTGGTAGCTGAACTAAGCCGCAATGATCTGGTGGCCCAGCGGGAAAGGGATGAATTAAGTGTTGTGAAGTCTGAAGCTGTCCTGGCAGACCTGCAGACAGGGGCTAGGAATCAAGAAATTAAGGAAGCTGAGGCTCATCTGAATATTGCCCTGGATAACCTAAACAGGGCAGCTGATGATCTGGCAAGATTAGAAGCTCTATTTGAGGCGGGAGCCGTAACCCAGGCGGAGTATGAGAAAGCCCAGACCGCCCTGGAAATAAGTAAGAAACAGGTTGAGGCAGCAGAAGCTCGTGTTAGTCTCTTGCAGGCAGGCAGCCGCCAGGAAGCAATTAAGGCTGCCAGGGTGGAAGTGGACCGCAACAAAGCCATCCTTAAGGCTACAGAAGCCATGCTGGAAGATCTTAAGATTTACTCCCCCATTGACGGCGTTGTTTTATCAAAGAATTATGAGGTAGGGGAGTATGTTACAGCAGGCGCTTCTATAGCTACTGTTGTTAACATGGATGACCTCTGGATTAGGGTATATATTCCTACCGTTGATCTTCCCAAAATCACATTGGGCCAGAAGGTTTCTTTTACAGTGAGCGGGTTGTCCAGGTCCTTTGAAGGTATAGTTGAGGAGATAGCAACCAAGGGAGAATTTACGCCCAAGACCATCCAGACAAAAAAAGAACGCACAAATGTGGTATTCGCTGTAAAAATTAGGATCAGCAGCGAGGGCGGCATCCTTAAACCTGGCATGCCTGCTGATGTGGTTTTTCCTGGAGGTAACCAGGATGATTAAAGCCTTGGGTGTGAGCAAGTCCTTTGGTCCCACTCAAGCTGTGAAGGATGTGGACCTACAGGTTGAAAAACAGGAAATTTGCGGTCTGGTTGGTCCGGACGGTGCGGGAAAGACTACCCTAATACGTACGATCTGTGGGCTGATTACACCTGATGCAGGCCAGGTGGCTATCCTGGGCACAGCCCCTGACAGGCTGGTTGAAAGGGAGCAGCTTGGTTATATGCCCCAGCGTTTCAGCCTTTATGGTGACTTGACGGTTATGGAGAATATACTTTTTTTTGGCGCCATGTATAAACTGGACAAAAAAACCATAATCCGGCGGGCTGATGAAATACTGGAGATTACTAATCTCCTCCCCTTTAAAAACCGTTTTGCTGATCATCTTTCAGGCGGGATGAAGCAGAAACTTTCTCTTACCTGTTCTTTGGTAACGCGTCCGAAAATTTTGGTTCTGGATGAACCGACCTATGGTGTAGACCCCGAGTCTCGCAAAGAATTCTGGAGGATTCTTTATAATCTTAATAAAGAGGGTATGACCATCTTAATATCTACACCTTATATGGATGAAGCTGAACTCTGCACCAAGGTGGCCTTTATGGACCGGGGCAGGATAGTGAAAATTGATTCACCTCAGGGACTCAAAGAGAAATTTCCTTTTACTGTCCTGGAACTACAGGCCCAGTTAAAAGAAGGGGTTATCCTCCAGAACCTGCCTGGAGTGCAGGATGCCTACTTTTTTGGGGATCGTTATCACCTGGTGCTGCAGGAGGCAGCCGCATCAGATCAAATCCGTTGTTCCCTGGAACAGCAGGAGGTTGTTGTAAGATCCCTTCAGGTAATCAGGCCCTCCATGGATGATATTTTCGTATCCCTGGCTGAGAAAGAGGTGGTCTGATGGAATTTGTTGTGGAAACTCACGATTTGACCAGGGTTTTTGGTGATTTTACAGCTGTGGATAAATTGAATATCAAGATCAGGCCTGGGGAGATTTATGGTTTTCTAGGTCCAAACGGGGCAGGAAAATCCACAGCCATCAGGATGCTGTGCGGTATCCTGGAACCCAGCGCCGGATCAGCTGCTATCCTGGGATATGATCTTTTGCGGGAAACGGAAAAAATTAAGAGCCAGATTGGTTACATGTCTCAAAAGTTTAGTCTCTATGATGACCTTACAGTTCTGGAAAACTTGAATTTTTATGCCGGTATTTACAGTATTTCCAGGAAAATGCGGCAGGAGCGTATTCAGGAAATGCTGGTTATGGCCGGTTTGACAGGGCGGGAAAAGGAACTGGCAGCAAACCTAAGCGGGGGGTGGAAGCAGCGTTTGGCCCTGGGCTGTGCTATTATTGCCCGTCCGTCCATTGTCTTTTTGGATGAGCCCACCAGCGGCGTAAGTCCCACCAGCCGCAGGATGTTTTTTAATATTATTCAGGGGTTGGCCAAGGAGGGCACCACTATTATGGTCACAACGCTTTTCATGGACGAAGCTGAACGCTGCCATAAAATTGCTTTCATTTCAGCTGGGAAGCTGATGGCTGTAGATACTCCTGACTATTTGAAAAAGAATACGCTGCAGGGTTTTCTCGTTGAATTGGCTATACCCCAGGCTATTGAGAAGATCAGCGCCATTGAAAATTTACCCTATGTCAAAGATTGTTCTATTCACGGTCCCCTGCTTCATATTCTGCTGGCTGATGCAAAGCATATGGGTGATCTCCGTGATTTCACAGGAATTGAACCCAGGCCAATAATTCCATCCCTGGAGGATGTATTTATAGCCTTGACCAAACGTCAGAGGGAAGGTTGTGAAGGTAATGCATAGAATAATTGCAGTGTTAAAGAAGGAATTTTTACAAATGCGCCGAGACAAGATGACTCTGGGTCTGGTTTTTATGCTTCCCCTGGTCCAGCTTCTGCTCTTTGGTTTTGCAATCCAGACAGAAGTGAAACACATCCCTACGGTGGTATTTGACCAGTCCTTAAGCAGCGAAAGCCGGACATTGCTTGAATCTTTCAGTGCTTCTGGCTATTTTGATATTACGTATGTAGTTGATAACTATAACGATGTCAATAAAATGATAGACAGTGGTAAGGCAAAGGTGGGGATCGTTTTTCCACCTGATTTTGCCGCCAGTGTAAACCGGGGTGTTCCAGCACAGGTGCAGGTGCTGGTGGATGCAAGTGACAATATGGTGGCAAACCAGGCTATTGCCATAGCTAATTCCATCGGGCTGATCAAATCCCAGGAGATACTCGCCCAAAAAATTAAGTTGGCAGGGCCGCCTTATGATATCAGGGTGCGCCCCTGGTATAACCCTGACGGAATAACGGCTTTTTACATGGTACCGGCTATCCTGGGTATTGTGGTAACCATGACCATGGTGCTTATTACTTCCATGGGTATTGTGCGGGAAAGAGAAAAGGGGACCCTGGAACAGTTGATGGTTACACCCATCAAATCCCTGGAGTTAATGATCGGGAAAATAGTACCTTATATTGTACTGGGATATCTGCAAATTACCGTGGCTCTGCTCATAGGTGCTACCGTTTTTGGCGTGCCTATCAGGGGCAGCCTCTTGGAGCTCTATTTATTAACCCTCTTTTTCATTACAGCTTCCCTGGGGCTTGGCATTCTCATTTCCAATGTGGCCAAGACCCAGATGCAGGCCATGCAGATGGGTTTCTTCGTCATGCTGCCGAGCATCATGTTGTCGGGTTTTTTGTTTCCCAGGGATGCCATGCCCCGTTTGATTTATTATATCGGCAATTTGATCCCCCTCACGTATTACCTTGATATCATCAGGGGTATAGTGTTAAAAGGGATTGGCTTTCCCTATCTTATAGGGCAGGTTACATCCTTACTGGTGTTTTCAGTGGTGCTGTTGATTATCAGTACCCTGAAATTCAAGAAAAAAATTGCCTGACAAAAAAAGATTTTTTGTGAAATTTTGAATCGGAGAACCGTCCCCCGAATCACCGTGAATCGGAGAACCGTCCCCCGAATCACCCCGAATCACCCCGAATCAAAATAAATTGCATAAATAAATATTTTTAGCCTGGGCTGAAACTTTTTGTTGACTTTGTGCGTATAGGTATTTAGAATGGGATGTGGATGTTGACCGTCTGGTCGGTCAGTTTGTCCGCATCCCTAGAAAATTGTATAAGGTAAGGGGACGCCGATAAGGTAAGGGGACGCATCGATAAGATGTTAGAGGAATGTCTTCCCAACATAGAGGAATATCCCTAATACCTGATAACTGAAAGGAGCTATACATAATGAGGGGGAAAAAAATAATCATTGTTTTACTAATCGTAGTACTAGTAGTGATAGGAGCAGTAGTTGGCCTTGGACAGCTAAAGCAATCTGCGAAAGATGCTGTTGAAGAAAATGTAATCAATCCCACCCCGGTGGTGACTGAAGTAGCTTTCCGTGGAAATATTACTGAAATGACAAAAATGACAGCTGTTGTTGAGGCAAAGGAAAGCGTATCTATTGTTCCTAAATTAGGAGGAAAAGTTGAAAGGGTTGCTGTAAGTGTCGGTGACAGGGTATCCAAGGGGCAGCTTCTTATTCAGCTTGAGCAGACTGAACTCCTTGCCCAATTAAAGCAGGCAGAGGCCGGTTTGGCCATGGCCCAGGCCGCAAAAAACTCAGCCATGGCTCGTTTTGATGATGCCAGGGCTACTCTGGAGAGAATGGAAAAGCTTTATAGTGAGGGCGCCATATCACTGCAGCAATTAGAACAAGCAAAGCTGCAGTATGAGCTTGCAGATCCTGAAACCGTGTATGCCCAGGTTAACCAGGCACAAGCAGGTGTAGATATGATCAAAACCCAATTGGATAATACCACTATTACTTCGCCTATTTCCGGCGTGGTTACTGCCGTGAATATTACTGCCGGAGAAATAGCAGGTCCATCCATGCCTGTTGCAGTAGTCATGAATCTGGATGAGGTGGAGATATCTGTAGGTGTTGTAGAGCAGTATATAAATAATTTGAAGGTTGGAGATAAGGTAAGTATAAGAATAGCAGCAGTCAGCAATGAACCTTATACAGGTATTGTAAAAACAATTGCGCCTGCAGCTGATCAAATGACCAGGACATTTCCTGTGACTATTACCCTGGATAATAAAAACCATGAAATCAAATCCGGAATGTTTGCAGAAGTCAGCCTGGCTACTAGAACCAGAAAAGGGATAGTAGTAATACCAATGGTTGCAGTGGTTGATCAGGGCAGCAGACAGGCTGTATTTGTAGTGGAAAATGAGAAAGCAATTTCCAGAAAAATTGAGCTGGGAATAAATGATGGCCAATATGTAGAGGTGTTAAGCGGCATAGCAGAAGGGGATAAGATAATTGTTAAAGGCCAGAATATTGTAACCCATGGTGACCCAGTGGCGGTTCAGGGTGGTGAGAAGTAATGTGGCTTTCAAACTTTTCTGTTAACCGTCCTGTAACTGTAATGATGGCAGTTTTTATAGTGCTGATTCTTGGTTTTGTTTCCTTTACAAACCTTGGTGTAGACTTGTATCCGGATTTTAATCTTCCATGGGCGTTAATTCTAACAAGTTATGAAGGAGCAGGTCCAGAGGAAATTGAAAATCTAGTTACCAGACCCATTGAGGAAATGATAGCAACAATAAGCGGCGTGGACCTAATATACTCTGAGTCAGTATCTGGGACATCTCTGGTATATATAGGCATGAACTGGGGAACTAATATGGACTTTGCCACATTAGATATGCGGGAAAAACTCGACATCATAACCACCTATATGCCGGGTGATATTGATAAACCAATGGTGCTGCAGATGGATCCCTCCATGATGCCAATTCTTGAGCTTGGTGTTGCAGGTGGTGAAGACCTGGCATATTTAAAAGATCTGGTAGAAAATGATATCAAGGACCGTCTTTTAAGAATTGAAGGGGTTGCACAAATCTATACCACAGGTGGGTTAACCAGGGAGATACATGTGCTCATTGACCCGGCCAAACTTAATGCATATGGTCTTTCCATGGATCAAGTCATTGGAGCGCTTCGCTCTGAAAACATGAATTTTTCATCAGGACAGGTCATAGATGGCAACAGGGAATTCCTTGTAAGGACAATAGGGCAGTATGAGAGTATTGAAGATATTGGGAATGTGGTGCTTTCTCTTCCCAGAGGGGGACACATTTATTTAAAAGACCTGGGAGAGATTAAAGATACCCATAAAGAAGTGAATCAGATAACAAGGGTTAATGGAGAACCCAGTATCGGTGTGCACATAGTAAAACAGAGTAAAAAGAATACAGTTCAGGTAGCCAACAAGGTAAAAGCAGAAATTGCAAATATACAAAAGGAACTGCAAACAGATGTTAAAATTAACATAAGTTTCGACCAGTCGGAGTTTATCAACCAGGCAATAAGCAATGTTATAAGAAATACGATTTTGGGTGGAACTCTGGCAGTTATTGTTCTCCTGTTGTTTCTCAGGAATATCAGGAGTACCCTTGTCATAGCTGCGGCAATTCCTATATCTATCATATCTACCTTCACCCTTATCTATTTCAATGACTTGACATTAAACATGATGTCCCTTGGCGGTATCGCTCTTGGTATTGGCATGATGGTTGACAGCTCCATAGTGATTCTGGAAAATATCTATCGCCATGGGCAGCAGGGTTATTCAAAAATCGAAGCTGCAAAACAGGGCGCCGGTGAAGTGTCGAATGCAGTAATGGCAGCAACTTTTACAACATTAGCAGTGTTTTTGCCCGTTGTTTTTGTCCAAGGCATTGCAGCAGAATTGTTTAAAGATCTTGCCTTAACTGTTTCCATTGCCCTGGCAATGGCTCTGCTGGTGGCCTTGACACTAGTTCCCATGCTGGCGTCAAAGCTTCTCGTAATAAACGGCAATGGGGGAGCCAAGCCGGTTTCTGCGAGAAATACACCTATTAAGTGGGCTGCCGGAGGGATGGGTAGGTTTTTGGACAGGTTAAATGATAAATATCGGGTTGTTCTTGCGTGGGCCCTGGGGCATAGAAAAACAGTAGTTGCTGTTGTAATAGCAGCCCTGATTGGTTCTCTTGCAATGATGCCCATGGTTGGCATGTCCTTCATGCCTAGTATGGATAGCGGTGAAATCTCCATCAGAGTTGAGCTGGCAAGGGGTACAGTTCTTGAAGAAAGTAATGCCCTGGCTACTGAGATTGAAGAATATCTTGCTGCTTTTCCTGAGGTAGAAACAGTTATTGTATCAGTTGCGCCATCCAGAGACGGCATGACAGGAACAGGGGCGCCTGCTACAGAACGCATAAATATCCGTGCCTTACTTGTAAGGAAAAACCATAGAGACAGGGATTCAAAAATAATTGCTGATGAGATCCGCAATCATCTTGCTGCAATTCCGGGGGCAGAAATTAGCGTAACAGCAGCAGATTTTTCTCAAGGTCACGGAGGCAGCATGTCTCCAATTGAAGTGAAGGTTAAGGGGAATGACCTGGCTGTTTTAAAGGAATTGTCCGAACAGGTTAAAAGTGTGGTAGAAAGTGTCCCGGGTACAAGAGAAGTGGAAGTCCCATCAATTGAGGGCGATCCGGAGTACAGAATTCATGTGGATAGAGCAAGGGCTTCCCAATACGGATTAAGCGTTGCTCAGGTGGCCGGTACTGCACGGGCTGTACTGGAGGGCCAGGTAGCAACCCGCTATAGAACAGGAAGCTCTGAAATAGATGTTAGAGTTTTGTATCCTGAGAACTACCGGGAAAGCTTAAAAACACTCAAGGATGCCTATATTACATCTCCTGCAGGCATGAAAGTTCCTTTAAGTATGGTAGCTGAAATCAAGGCGGACAGGGGTCCGGCAAAAATCATCAGAGAGGATCAAGTCAGGACATTTGTGGTTAGCTCCCAGATTTTAGGAAGAGACCTGGCAAGTATCATGAAAGATATAGAGGCAAAGGTGTCGGCAGAGGTGCATGTGCCTAGAGGATATTTCATAGAGTATGGTGGAGAAATGGAAGAAATGATAGATGCATTTAGCAGCCTGCTGCTTGCCCTGGCTCTTGCTGTAATACTGGTGTACATGGTAATGGCATCCCAGTTTGAGTCATTGATGTATCCCTTTATTATTATGTTTACCATGCCTACCACGCTCATTGGGGTCATTCTGGGATTAGTTCTTACGGGCAAAGAATTTAGTGTCCCAACCTTTATAGGCCTGATCATGCTTGCAGGTGTCGTGGTCAACAACGCCATAGTCCTTGTTGACTATATTAATGTTCTGCGCAGAAGAGGTCTTAAAAGAGATGAAGCAATTCTGTCGGCCGGTCCCATTCGTTTGAGACCAATCCTGATGACCAGTTTAACCACTATACTGGCGCTGCTGCCAACTGCGTTAGGTATTGGTGAAGGTTCAGAGGCCATGTCGCCCATGGCAACCGCCGTTGTATCAGGTTTGATGGTTTCCTCAATATTTACCCTGGTTTTGATACCTGTTGTCTATACGCTATTTGACGATCTGGGGAACTGGCTAAGAAAGAAAATCGGCTGGCAAAAATCTGTCATAGATGTGCACCAGCAATAGATTTATAATGTATTTAAATCAAATATACAAATCTAAAAGGGGGCGTAAAAAATGTTGTCAAAAAAGGGACTAATTAAATTGGGCTTATGTGTTGTCATGGCAGCTGTTTTGTTTATTCCGGTTGGGATGGCAAAGGGTGATGCAGGCCAGGAGCAGGATGTAATTTCTCTATCCTTGGAAGAAAGCATTGAAATGGCTCTGAAAAACAACCCGGCAGTTGAGATAGCCCAGATTGCCCTGGATAAGGCCAGTATGGAGCTAAAACAGGCTGATAAAGCTGCAAGGGACATTGTTGATGGCAGGAAAGCAGCTTCAGAACTTCCTGCGGGGATGGACATTGGCCTGTACAGCTATGACATGTACATTGTTGAACGTATTGTCCCAAAGCAGAAGGCCATGCTGGAAGTGATCAATGAAAAAAGCCTGGAGTTTAAGGTAAACGTACTTAAAATTCAGGTTGAGCAGGCATACTACGGTGTTTTGAAGGCCCAGCGGGAACTGCTAAATACCATGGATTCCCTGTCCAGGGCCAAGGAGCAGCTGAGACTGGCTCAGGTTGGCATGGAAGTGGGGACCAATGCCAAGCTGGATGTGCTAAATGCGGAAATTATGGTGGCCTCCCAGGAGGTTGCAGTGAGTTATGCTAAAAATAATCTGCAGGAGAAGACCATGGAGTTCAATAATATTATCGGGCTGCCCCTCGATGCCCAGGTTAAGCTGACCAGTGAATTTGAGTTCGAACCCGCAGTGTTTAACCTGGATGAAGTTATGGAGGCTGCCAAGGAAAAGGATTTGACCTATATAACCTTAAATGAGGCATATAAAGTTCAAAAAGCGCTGCTTGACCTGGCCAAGGGGCATTATACACCAAATGTCTTTGCGTATCGTGATGCTGAATACGGCTATAGGACAGCTAAATTAGAACTGCAAAATGCTGATCAAGACCTTGAATTGAAAATAACCAAGGCATATTTTAAGCTGCTGTCAGCCAGTGAGAGATATCAACTCATGGAAAAATCGGTGGAACAAGCCAGGGAAAGTTATCGTCTAACCAAGTTGAGGTATGAAGTTGGTATGAGCACACAGCTTGAGTTGGAAAAGGCCGGCGGGGAACTAGACAAGGCCAAGACGGAACTCCTTGGCGCCCTGTATGACTATAACCTGCTGGTTTCCATGTTCAAGAACAGCATCTTCGAAACCGGTGGTGGAAGTTTTGGCGGATAATGGCACCGGTTCTGGAAAAAAGGAACAAATATTGGAAGCAGCCATAAAGGTATTTGCAGCTAAAGGTTTTTTTAAGGCAAAAGTTGAGGAAATAGCAATTGAGGCAAAGGTGGGAAAAGGTACCGTATACGAATACTTCAAGAGCAAACAGGATTTGTTTCAGGAAATGTTGAAGTATATTCTTGAAATTTACCTTGCGAAACTTGATGGCAGTACAAGTGCAGAAGATACTTTTCAAGAACGCTTGAAGAGCTTGGTTGCTAACCATCTGAAATTTATCATAGATTACAGGGAAATGGCCAAGGTATTCATGACTGAACACCCTCCCCTTGATGAGGCTTTTAAAGAATGGCTGCTGGAAAAGGAAAGAGAGAGGCTTAAAAGTCTGCAGGATATGATAGGTGCAGCCATGGAAACTGGTGAAATAAGACCTGTCGACCCTGTAGTTACAGCTAAGGTTCTTTCAGGAGTAATTGTCAGCCTTGGCAACAATGCGGTGCTTACCAATGATATCCCAGAGGATATTTCTGATATAGCTCAAAAGGCTGTTAATGTTTTATATTCTGGACTGGCTGGATAAATTTCTTGGGGTGTGCATATGCAGGAGAGAAGAAGTAGTATTCTTAATAACATAATATATACAACTTGGGGACATTCCTTTTTCCTAAAGCATGCCAGCTTAAAGGTGTGTCCTCTTTCCTTTATATTTACAACAATTCTCTTGGCTGTATTTTTAGTATCTCTCCCGGTTAATGCAGCTTATTCTGATACAACCAGACACTGGGCTGTGCAGGATATAGACCTTTTATCAGCTAAAGGCATTGTGGGAGGCTATAGTGATGGCAGTTTTCGTCCAAACCTGAGTATTACTAGAGCTGAATTCAGCAAGATGATTATCAGCGCCCTGGCTCTGGACGAAGAGGCTTATGCGCTGTTCAAGGTGCCCTCTTATTTTAAAGACATTCCGGCTAATCACTGGGCTAAAGGGTACATTGAATTAGCCCATGAACTGGGTATTATTAACGGATATGAGGATGGAACCTTCCGACCTGAAAGACCCATTAGAAGAGATGAACTCACCGCCATAGTAGTAAGATCTTTGGATTTTCTCAAGGAATTGGAATATGACTCAGAGTTGACTTTTAGAGATAAACAAGCTATTCCTGGTTGGGCTCGGGATGCAGTTGCCAGGGCTGATGCCCTTGGATTAACCACGGGATACCCTGATGGCAGTTTCAGACCTGGAGAACTGACAACCAGGTCCCAGGCAGCTGCTTTTATTTTGAGGATGCTGGCCATTCGGGGAGATACCCTTGAATTTAAAGGCGTTCTCAAGGGTATAGACTTTGCCGGGAAAAGGCTGCGGATTGAAATAAATGGAGAAGACCATATTTTTAATTATGGTGATAACCTGGCGGTTTATAAAGATGAAAAACCGGCTGGGCTGGAGGTCCTGCGTTCTGCCCTGCCTGTACAAGTAGGCTTTGTAATTAATTCAAAGGGTATTGTCGGATATGTTGAGGACATCAAAGAGAACAATGCTTATTCATGGTTGTTATCTCATGTTCCTATTGGCTTTACTCCCTCTGGACAAATCGATATTGCCGGGGCAAGTATTTTGAGCAATACAACCAATTCTTCCAGAAATTTAAATTTCCTGAGCGTTGGTTATGAAGGGACTAATCCTGGAAGGAGTTTGGAGATTACCAAGGCAGAGATGCAGCTTGCTGATTTGGTTAATGCTACAGGGGCGCAGGGCGCCGGTCAGGTAATCGCTGTAATTGATACAGGCGTTGACCCAGGACATCCCGACCTTCTTAAGACCACAAGGGGTGACATTAAAATAATTGACTGGGTTGACTTTACCGGTGAACTCAAGGTGGATACTTCCCAGAAAATCAAGGCAGCGGGAAATAGAAATTATACAATTGCAGGAGAAACCTATACCCTTAATAATATACCTTCCAAGAGCGGAGAATACCGCTATGGTTTTATAGACGAGCAGAGGCTTTTCAGAGACTTGAATTTTAATGGTAAATTTAACGATAAGTTTTTAATAATTCTTGCCGACCCGGTGACTGCAGGTGTCTATGATACGGTCTTTATAGACATGGAAGGGAACAGGAGGATTGACGGGCAAAAGGGCTATAAGATTTACAAGTACCAAAAAGAATATTTTTCCTTGCTGTCCGCTGATCCCAACAGGGTTTTCAACCTGGTTATAGGAGGAATTGCCGGCCAGGGTGATTGGGTAAAGATAGGTATTGATTTTAATGGTCATGGAACCCATGTTGCCGGCATTGCTGCCGCTAACGGCCACATTAAGGGCGTGGCTCCAGGCAGCCAGCTGATGGTCTTAAAGGCTTTGGATTCCATGGGAGAGACCGACTGGGATATCCTTAAAGAAGCTATTCTTTATGCCGCAAATAATGGTGCGCATATTATTAATTTAAGCCTGGGCTATTACCTGGATGAGACTGCCGGCAATAATTCCTTGACTGAGCTGATTGCCAGGGTTAGCAGGGACTATAATGTTGTCTTTACAGTGGCTACCGGAAACAGGGGACCGGGCCTGTCTTCCCTGGCTACTCCCGGTAACGCCAAAGAAGCCATATCTGTGGGCGCCTTTATTTCACCTGAAATGTGGAGGGAAGATTACGGCTGGACTGTTGAGCATGACAGCCTGTGGTACTTTAGTTCAATTGGTCCCAGAAAGGACGGCTTGATGATACCTGATGTGGTAGCCCCTGGCAGTGCAGTATCCACAGCTCCAATGTGGTCGCAGCAGAAGTATTCTCTGGCTGAGGGTACAAGCATGGCTTCACCTCATGTGGCAGGAGGAGTTGCGCTCCTTAGAGATTCACTGCACAGGCTGGGCAAATTTCCTAATGCCCAGGATATACGCAGGGCTATATCTTTAGGGGCAAGACCCCTGGATAACTTTGGACCTGCAGAAGTTGGAGCAGGAGTGATTGACGTTGTAGAAGCCTGGAGGAAGCTCTTGCTGGTGGACACAGTAAAACCCTTAATACCACAAACTTACAACAAACGCCTGGCTTTTGGCGAGGGGCTTTATGCCAGGGATTTTATTCCGGGTGAGATATCCTTTCTGGTGAATAACTTATCGGATAGTCCGGTTAATGTAATCTGGGATTCTACAGTGAACTGGTTAAAGCCTAAACTAACAAATACGCGCATTGCCCCCGGAATAAAAAGGACTGTTCCGGTTGAATACAGTATACCTGAAAGGCCTGGCTTGTATTCGGGCTTTTTGCGGGGTGACATAGCCAGCACCTATGGATATGATTTGACTGCCCTGGTTACGGTGGTAAGGCCTTATATCTTGGATTGGGAAAACCAGCACAGGATTCACCTTTCTGGTGATTTGCCGGCTGCCCAGTTTGCCAGATATTTTTTCCAGGTTCCGGAAGGAGCCGGCCATTTATTTGTTAAACTGAGGATTGACTCCCTAAGCGGGCAGCCCAGGGGCAGGGCAAGGGCCCACATTATTGACCCTGGCGGAAATGAATTTTATATGACTGAGTATGTCGGAGCGGCTCCGCCTGGAGCTGTTCTCAAGGACAATGTAAGCGCTGCTATTGCCGGTCCTGAAGCAGGCATCTGGGAAGTGGTGGTTTACAGTTCTGCCGGATTAAGTGATTTTGGCTTAAAAAGCAGTCAGTTCGGTTTGGAAGTAAGTCTTACAGAAGTGTCCAGGCACACGGAGAAATCTGGTTTCCCCTCATCATGGATTATTGGGGGAATGGCTTCTGAGCAGGAGTTCAATGGTTATAGGCCTGTTACTTACCAGATCATAGACAAGCAAAATAAGAAACCTGTAAAAGGAGTATTGGAAGTTAACGGATTGGTTTATGAGGTTAGAAATGGAAAATTGTTTTTATACTCCAATTAGCCCTTGCTAAAGAGACAGCCAGTTCTTATAATAAAGGGAAGCGCTGCTTCAAAAGAGGCGCTAATTTGAACAAGGAGGTAGTAAAACTTGGATGGTAAAAGTGTAGGAGTAGCCAGGGAATGCTGGAGAACAAAGTTTGGCTTCATTATGGCTGCAGCAGGCTCGGCGGTAGGCTTGGGTAACATCTGGAGGTTCCCGTATCTGGCGGGAGAAAATGGGGGTGCGGCTTTTGTTTTCATTTATCTTATTGCTGCCCTCTTAATAGGTTTTACTGTTATGATGTGTGAGTTTGCCATCGGTAGGGGCGGGCAGGCAAATGCTATTGGCTCATTCAGAAAACTTGCCCCTGGAACACCCTGGTGGATTACAGGGGCATTCGGCGTTTTAGCTGCATTTCTTATTTTATCCTTTTATGGTGTTGTCGCTGGATGGACCATGGCTTATGTGGTAAAAAGCGTGAGCGGCCAACTGGCAGGTGTGCCTGCTGATCAATTCCCGGACATTTTTGTCAGCTTGATCACTGACCCGGTTCAGCCAATTATATGGCAGGCAATCTTCATGGTCTTGACTATTGGAATCATTGCAGCAGGTGTTCAGTGCGGTATTGAAAGATGGAGCAAAATTTTAATGCCGGCTCTTATTGGTATCTTGTTCTTGCTTATTATCAGGGGCTTAACCCTTCAGGGCAGCGGTGCGGGCGTTTCCTTTTTCTTAAGTCCTGACTGGTCAGCTGTAACAGGCAAGACCTTCCTGGTTGCATTGGGACAGGCTTTCTTCTCTTTGAGTTTAGGTATGGGCACCATGATTACATATGGCAGCTACATTCAGAAGAAGGAAAATATGGCTAATTCAGCTGTTACTGTAATCGGTCTTGACACAGGTATTGCTTTCCTGGCAGGATTTGCAATTTTCCCGGCAGTATTTGCAGCCGGAATGGACCCTGCAGGGGGACCTGGTCTTGTGTTCATGGTATTGCCAGCTGTGTTTGATACTATTCCTTTGGGACATTTCTTTGGTACTATTTTCTTCGTGCTGTTAGTTATTGCAGCCTTGACATCCGCAATTTCCATTTTGGAGGTTGTAGTTGCCTGGATAATGGAACAGTTCAATTGGAAGCGCAGCATGGCGGCAGTCGTTTTCGGAGGAATAATTTTCCTGGTTGGTGTTACCGCATCGTTGTCCATGGGTGCATGGAGCCACATTACTGTTCCCTTCCCAGGTTTTGGAGATGTAATTCTCTTTGACTTGTATGACTATCTCTCAGGCAACGTGCTGCTGCCCCTTGGAGGTATGCTGATTTGTCTCTTTGCTATCTGGGTATGGAAGCCCCAGAACCTGTTCAAGGAAATAACAAATGGCGGCGAACTCAGCTATGGCTGGCTGCCTGCCTTTAAGGTCATGGCAGGTATCATTGCGCCAATCATTATCCTGATAGTGTTGCTGAACGGTTTTGGCATCTTTGGCTAAAACACTCAGGACCCATAAGACAGGGCCTAGGAGTCGGGAGCAGAATAATAATTTGGATGTTCTGACTTCTGACCACTAAAAAGGTTGAGGGGGTTTTTACCACCTCAGCCTTTTTATTTGCCCTTTTCCTCGGGGAAAAGATAATATATAATTCAAGGGGATATTCCTTACAGTGTCCATTGCTGATTTGGGGGGAAGATAAATTGAATTATCATAAATGCTTTAGTTATTTTTTAATAGTTGTTCTGCTGGCAGGATTAGCTGCATCTGTTCACCTTGCCATACAGCGCAGCAAATTGGAGCAGAATAATCGTCATGTGGAAGTAGCCCTGGAAAGTCAGGAAGTGGAGAAGCTTGCCCGTTACAGCGGCGGGAATGTGCCGGATGTCCTGGCACAGCTCCAAAGTACAGGGGCTTCAGGTATCCTGTTCAAAGAATTAGTTATCAGTGATCTAGAACCCCACATGGCCTGGGTGGTCTCAGGTTCTCAACTGCTATCTGGTTTATATGGTGAAAAATTTGGCAGCAATTTACACGGCATTCAAAAAGAATACAATTATATTGTGAGTACAGATAGCGCTGTTCATAAACAGGTGGCAGCCAATTTGTCCGCCAAGATTTTAGGAACCCATGTGCCGGAGGTTTCAGGCGAGGGCCTTTATCTGGTTGGTGTGCCTCTTACCAGGGGCGAGCTTAGTTCAATCGGGCTTGGTTTTGATGAAGGTCTCATGAGTCTTGCAGCTTCCCAGGGGTTTAACCTCCTGGTTCAGATCAGGAATTGGCCTCAAAGTTCACCTGCAGGCATTAGAGAAGTGTTTAGACTACTAGAGCCATATAAAGGGAAGATTAGTACAGTACTATTTAATGACTTCATGCTGCCGGGTTTTCCAGAATATCTCCATATAGTAAATGCAGAGATAGAGAATTTGGGGGCGAGCTTTGCCTTTATTGAAACATTTATCTTTAAACAGCAAGGTGCAGCCCAATTGGGATTGGAAAAACCGAGAAATGTGGTACGCCTGCATTCTATTGGTTTGAATGAAATGGCAAATATGACACCTGACAGGGCCCTGGACAGGCTGGTGCTTGCTGTCACAGATCGCAATGTCAGGGTGCTGTTGACTCGCATGTTTTTTCACATGGATACCGATAATTGGCTGGAGGGTAATCTAAGATTTTTGGCTGGAGGCAACGGGTTTTCAGGTCTGGTGCCCTCCCTGGAAAAGGAAGGGTTTGTAGTAGGAAAAGCCAATCCATTTCCCCTGCATGTTACCTCTGCTGAAGCTGCTGGTATACTTCCCTTTATTGTGGGACTGGGGGCCATCAGCGGGGGAATCATTTTGTTGGGTTATGTAGGTATGCCTAGGCTTGGCCTGATACTTGGAGGATTGGGATTGCTGGGTTGGGCTGCAGTCTTTTTTGCGGCGTCCTTAACAGGCATTGGCTTAAAGCTAATGGCCCTGGCTTCGGTAGTTATATTTCCTACCCTGGCAATAGTTGTAATGTTAAGGGAAAAGGGTTGCACGTCTATTGGACAGGCAGTCTTGCGCCTGCTTATAGCTTCCGGTATTAGTCTTATTGGCGCAGTATTAATGGTTGGACTGCTTGCTAATTTAAACTTCATGTTAAAACTTGATCAGTTTGTAGGAGTTAAAGCTGCTCACGTGGTGCCCATTGTGCTGCTGCTCTTTTTCTTCTATTTCTGGAGGGACAGGCAGGACTGGCATTTACGAATCAAGTCCTTGATGGATACTGCTGTTACTAACAAGTATCTTTTGATTACAGGATTTTTGGCTGTTGCCGTGTTAATATATGTTGCCAGAACAGGCAATGAAGGAGCTGCCATTTCCACCCTGGAGTTAAAGGTTAGGAGTCTGTTAGACCAGTATCTTCTGGTTAGGCCGCGCACAAAGGAGTTTTTAGTAGGCCATCCCTTTATGCTGTTGGCATTTTACCTTGGTTACCGGTATGAGTATATACCCTTGTTGGTGTTAGGTTCTATAGGACAGATTTCCATGGTCAATACCTTTGCTCATGTGCATACACCCCTGGTTGTTTCATTGATTAGAACTTTTAATGGCTTGTGGTTGGGTATAATACTGGGTGTGATCTTAATTTTGCTTTGGAAAGGCTACAAATCACTGGAAAGCAGGTTGTTTAATGGTTAGAAAAGTAGCTATATCAGGTTATTATGGCTTCCAAAATATTGGGGACGAAGCTGTATTATACAGTATGCTGCAGGCTTTGAACACCCAGGGGGGAGTGGAAGCCCTGGTCTTTTCCAATAACCCTGAATTCACTGAGAAGCAGTATGCTGTAGAATCTCTCAACCGTTGGAAGTTGGCATCCATTGGTAAGGGGCTGATGAAAAGTGACATGCTTCTTAGCGGCGGGGGCAGCCTGCTGCAGGATGTCACTGGTCCCAGGTCCCTAATCTATTATCTGGGAGTAGCTTTGTTAGCTAAACTCCTTGGTAAAAAAGTGGTCTTTTATGCGCAAGGCATAGGACCGGTTACTACTCCAGGAGGAAAGTTTCTGGTAAAATGGATTGCCAACAAGGTTGATTTGATTACCGTGCGGGATGAAGGGTCAAAGAAACTCCTGCAGCAGTTGGGGGTTAGAAGGCCTGCAATCAAGGTGACTGCAGATGCAGTATTGGCAATCGATAAGGACAAGGTTGCAAGGGAAGCGGCTGCTAAGCTGCTGGAGGATCTGGGTGTGTCTTTAGATGGGCCGCCTATAATAGGCATATCTCTCCGTGATTGGAAAAATGCAGCAAACTACAAAAAAGCTGTGGCTAAGACCTGTGACAGGTTAATTGAAAAAGGTTATAGGGTGATGTTCATTCCCTTTCATTTTCCTGGGGACATAGCGCCGGGCAGGGATACCATTAGAATGATGGAACATGGAGAGGAAGCAATACTTTTTAAGCAGCAGACAAATGTTGAAGAAATGCTGGGGTTGTTGGCCCATCTTCACATGATTATTGGCATGCGGCTGCACTCTTTGATAATGGCAGCAGTTATGGGTGTGCCGATCATAGGCCTATCCTATGACCCAAAGGTTGACAGCTTCATGAAATTGGCAGGGCAGCCCCTGGCAGGCAGGGCGGAAACCATAGACAGCGAACAACTGTGGCATGTAGTACAGGAAGCCCTGGAGCACAGGGAGGAAGATTTGCCTGAATACCTGAGAATAATTCAAGAGCTAAGGGAAAAGGCTTTAGAAACAGCCCGTTTGGCCCTGGAAGTGTGAACACACTCCAGGATGTCCCAAACGGGTAATTTTTATTTTTTTTTAGTAGTAGAATATTCTTTTTTGACATATAGAAGGGTAATTCTCTCCCTTGTAGAATATTAATATTAATAAATAATATAGCGGTTATTATAAAAACTTATGACTAGAATTTTAGGCGGGAAGAATATGAGACTTAGCAAAGTGAAAATATTATTGGCAGCTGAAGTATTGTGTGGAGAAGAGTATTTGGACAGGGAAGTTGCCTGTGCCTTTGGATGCGACCTTTTAAGCGATGTGCTGGCTTTTACACCCTCAAATGTTTTACTTCTTACGGGTTTGGTAAATAACCAGGTTTTACGCACAGCAGAACTCATTGAAGCTGCTGGCGTCGTCTTTGTTAGGGGTAAAAGACCTGCCCCAGAGGTTGTGGATTTGGCCAAAGAAAGAGGTATTCCACTCCTGGCTACTGATTACATGCTCTACGACAGCTGTGGGATTTTGTACCAGCATGGTTTAGCCGGCTGCAAAAAAGAGTAAAGAGTTAAGGTAGAGATGTTATAATGAGATAAAGATATCTATTATTATGAGGTCAAGAAATATCCAATGGTGATGAATGGGAAACAACACAGACAGGAATTCAGTGTTAATTTCATGGATTTCATCGGCGCAGGGCAGGCCGCCAGTCAGATCAAGCTGCTGCTGCAAAAAGTAGGGTACGATCCCCTGGTCATCAGGAGAGCTTCCATAGCAGCATATGAACTGGAGATGAATCTGGTTATTCATGGAGGCGGCGGCGCCTTAAGTGTTGTAATTAAGCCTGACAAAATAGAGTTACTGGCAGAGGATGATGGGCCGGGGATTGCGGATCTTGATCTGGCCATGCAGGAGGGTTATTCTACTGCCCCCCTGAGCGTTAGGGAGATGGGATTTGGAGCCGGCATGGGACTGCCCAATGTCAAAAAAAATACCGATGTGATTGAAATGAAGTCTGAGGTAGGTAAGGGTACCTGGATTAAAGCGGTTATCTTCACAAAAAATGAGGTGTAACCCGTGAAACAGTATTATCATTCTGTAAGGCTAGTTAAAGACCTGTGCAAGGGCTGTACCAACTGCATCAAGCGATGTCCTACTGAAGCCATCAGGGTAAGGGACGGCAAGGCCAGGATTATTGAGGAGCTTTGTGTTGACTGCGGTGAATGTATACGCATCTGTCCCAACAGGGCAAAAATTGCTGTAGAGGATGGCCTGGACAAATTAAAAGAATATAAGTTTAATATTGCTTTGCCGGCGCCCTCATTTTATGGTCAATTTGATGCCAGGTATTCTCTGGAAGATATATTATCAGCATTGTTGCTTCTTGGTTTTGACGATGTATTTGAGGTAGCCCTGGCAGCTGAAGGGGTAACTTTAGCTACCCAGAAATATTTGAATGCTGGAGCAGGCGGCGTCAGGCCTGTCATTTCCCAGGCCTGCCCTGCTGTCATGGGATTAATTCAGGTGCGATTTCCCCTGTTATTGCAAAACATCGCTCCAATAGAATCCCCCATGAATATGGCTGCAAAAATAGCCAAAACCAGAGCCTCTAAAAGAACCGGGCTGAATATGGATGACATTGGGGCTTTCTTCATTACACCTTGCCCGGGCAAAATAACCTCTGTCCGGCAGCCGCCAGGTGATAACGAAATCTTTGTAGACGGCGCTCTTTCCATTGCTTCAGTCTATGGAATGGTCCTTGCAGCCCTAAATAAAATTAAGGCAGGGCAGGGCCCAAAGCATAAGCCTGTGCAGTGCGCTTCAGGGGCAGGAATTGGCTGGGGACGTTCCGGCGGCGAAGTAAAAGCTTTAAACATGGGAACAATGCTGGCCGTGGATGGGATACACAATGTTATTAGTGTGTTAGAACAAGTGGAAAAGGGCGAGATGGATGATATAGATTACCTTGAATGTCTTGCTTGTACAGGAGGCTGCATAGGGGGAAGTCTTACGGTAAAAAATCCCTTCCTGGCAAGGGTAAAGCTTAACCAGATGTCCCAGAAGGGTTCAGGTCCGGTCAGGGAGGACTTTATAAAGGAAATTGGACCCCTTGTGGAGCAAGGTTATTTTGGCCTTAGAGGGAAGATCCAGCCCAGGAAAGTGGAACCTTTAGACTGTGACCTGGCGACAGCCATTGTGAAGGCTGATCAGTTGGAGAAAGTTTTAGAGCAGCTGCCCGGCCTTGACTGCAGTTCCTGCGGGTGTCCAAACTGCAGGGCCCTGGCAGAGGATATAGTAAGGGGATTGGCCCTTGAGACTGACTGTATCTTTAAGTTAAGAAAAAGAGTGGAGATACTGGCGGAAGAAGTACTGGAATTAGCAAAAAAGGTCCCGCCGGCCATGGGCCATAGACATTATCATAAATCCACTCAGGAGGAGGAATGAATGTTGTGCTTTTATCGTTAGTTGCCCGTGAATTAAGTTTAAAGCCTTTAACTTCAGATTTGGCGGGTTGGGAGGATATTGAGGTCAAGGGAGGCTTTTGCTCAGACCTCTTAAGTGTGGTAATGGCAGAAGCTGCCCAGGGAGATTTATGGATTACCAGACAGGTTCACTTAAATGTGATAGCTGTAGCGGCCCTGGGAGAACTTGCCGGTATTATTGTATCAGGCAAGATGCCTGCTCCGGAAACCATTGCAAAGGCAGTCATTGAAAAAGTTCCCATGTTTTATAGCCAGGAACCGGCTTTTACTATAGCTGGAAAGCTTTATTGCCTCTTGAATTCTGACTCCTGACTACTACAGCGAAAGGTTGCTCGTTTCGTTACATCGCTACGCCATGAGGACGGTTCCATCGTCTTCCCTTTGGACCTTCGCTGCGCTACGGTGACGCTCGAACCGTCCCCATGGCTTTGCTAATTGCTAAATTTCGCTGTAGTACTACTGACTTCTTAATAAAGTGGGTTAAAAAATGACAGATAAATCCTTGGAAAACCTTAAACACTTAGTGAGAGCAGACCTGCATGTCCACTCATGTCTCTCTCCTTGTGCAAACAATAACATGGTACCCTTGAAAGTTTTGCAGGCTTGTTATGAACGACAGGTAAATATGGTTGCAATTACCGACCATAACTCTGTTGGCAATGCGGCGTCTTTTATAGAGGCGGCGAGAATTTTTAAAGAAGGGGCCATAAAGGTTATTCCAGGTCTGGAAGTTCAAAGCAGGGAAGAAGTCCATGTAATCTGCCTCTTTAGTGAAATGGACATGGCTAAAAAATGCCAGGAAGTTGTGGATCAATACTTGCCTAACACCAAATGCAAAAGTGAACTCTTCGGTGATCAGCTCCTGGTTGACCCTGAAGGTTATGTAGTTGGATCAGAAGAAAGGCTGTTGTTGAATTCTCTAGACTTATCAGTTGACCAAATTGTGGAGATAGTCTGCAGCCTTGAAGGTTTAGCAATTGCCGCCCATGTTGATAGACCATACTACAGCCTGCATGCCCTGCTGGGTTTTGTGCCGCAAGATTTGCATCTGGCTGCTGTGGAGATATCTGCAAGGGCTAATCCTGCTGAATGTGTACAAAAGATGAATTTAGGCCAGTTTGCAGTTATTTCATCTTCTGATGCCCACTACTTAAAGGATGTTGGCAAAGTTTGCACCTGTTTTACGGGAGAACCTTGTTTTGCTTCCCTAAAACAGGCTTTAAAGGGTAAAGAGGTGCGGATTGAATGAGGTCATGAGCAGGATGGAGCTTTCTGATTTCTGACTTCTGTTTTCTGACTTCTGACTTCTGACTTCTGTTTTCTGTAATTTGAGGGAGGTGATGTGCTAAAGGCGCAGCAGAAGAATTTTATAAGTGAAAGTGTAAATAAGGGCAAAAGAATTTTTCTAGAACAAAGGAGGTATTAATGTGAGTTCAGTATTGGCTCATGCTGAAGTGGACTGGGAAGTATTAAATCCCCAGATTGATGAAGTAATTGAGCAATTTAAGGGCCAGCCATCAGCCCTAATCGAGGTAATGCACAAGCTTCAGGAGATGATTGGGTTTCTGCCCAGGGATGTACAGATTAAAATTGCTGATGGATTAGGTGTGGCCCAATCAGAAGTGTATAGCGTAGCATCTTTTTATTCCCACTTCTCATTTAAACCTAAAGGAAAACATCAGGTTTGTCTGTGTATGGGTACTGCTTGCTATGTTAAAGGGTCTCCCGAAATACTTGAAAAGGTTGGCAAGGAATTAGGGATTGAGCCTGGAGATACAACAGATGACGGACTGTTCTCTTTAGAAAGCGTAAGATGCCTTGGCGCTTGTGGTTTAGGGCCTGTGATGACAGTTAATAATGTTGCACATGGCCTGCTCAAGCCGGATAAGGCGGTGGAAATTTTAAAGAATTGTTCATGTAAAGAAAAGTGATTGAAGGCACAAGGACTAGCGTTGATTTAAGCCTAACACTTAATAATTAACATTTATCGACTAAGAATTATCAATTAGTCTTAATTCAATTAATCCATTGGAGGTAAAGACTTATGGAAGAACTGGCCCAGCACATTTTGGATCTGCTCATGAATTCTTGGGAAGCCGGGGCTACCGAGGTAGAGGCTGTGGTTGAAGAAGACAGCGAGAGGGATCTAATGATAATCTCTGTAACAGATAACGGCAAAGGAATGGAACCAGAACTTTTGGCAAAGGCCTTGGACCCCTTTACTACTACCAGAAGTACCAGGGGAGTAGGTTTAGGTTTGTCTCTTCTGCAGGCCATGGCAGACAGCTGCAATGGAAGCATAAAAGTGGAATCCTCTCCTGCTAACGGATGCAGTGTAACCATTGAGCTTCAAAGAAGTCATTGGGATAGGCTGCCCCTTGGGGATATTCCTGCCACTATTTCAGCTTTTGTATGTGCAGCGCCTTATGTCAGGTTAAAATTTCGTTATGTGATTAATGGGCATGGGTACCTGTTTGACTCGGCAAAAGTAGAAAAATTGATTGCGCCTGTTCCTCTTAATCATCCAAAGGTAATCCAATGGATCAAGGAAAGCGTCAAAGAAGAATTAACTCAATTTGTGTAGATGGAGGTGAAACCTATGAAAACTATCCAAGAGCTTGAAAAGATAAGAAGGGACGCACTGGAAGAAATCAGGCTTAGGGAAGAGGGAGAAAAAATAAGAGTTGTGGTTGGTCTTGGTACTTGCGGTATAGCTGCGGGAGCCAGGGAAATTATGAATGCCCTGACAGAAGAAATTGCCAGGCAGAATGTTGATGCTGTCGTAACACCAACAGGCTGTATCGGGTTTTGCATTCAGGAACCCTTAATTGAAGTTCACATCCCAGGCATGAAAAAGGTTACCTATGGAAATGTGACCGTTGATATGGCAAAGGAAATCGTGGAAAAACACCTTGTTGGCAGGACAATCCTCAGCCAGTGGGTTATTCATGAGTAAAAAGTTGCGTAAGAAGGAGGGATAACTGTGCAGTTGTTTCGTGCTCACATTTTAATTTGCTCTGGAACGGGCTGTCACTCTTTTGGGAGTGGTTCCATCAAGGAAGTCTTTAAGAAGGAGCTGGAAAAGAGGGGTTTAGACAAGGAAATCAAGGTAGTGGATACCGGCTGTATGGGCCTTTGTGCATATGGTCCTAACGTGGTGGTTTACCCTGAAGGCGTCCTTTATTGTACTGTAAAAGTTGAAGATATTCAGGAATTGGTAGAAGAGCATTTTGTCAAGGGCAGGATCTTAAAGCGGCTTACTTACCAGGAAGTTAGTTCCCAGACTCTGGTACAAGATTACAGCAGTATCAATTTCTTTAAGAAGCAAAAAAGGATTGCCCTGAGAAATTGCGGGGTCATCAATCCCGAATCCATTAAAGAATATATTGCCCGGGATGGATATTTTGGCCTGGGAGAAGCTGTTACGAGGATGGAACCTTTTCAGGTAATTGAAGAAATTAAAAAATCAGGATTAAGGGGCCGGGGCGGCGGAGGTTTTCCAACCGGTTTGAAGTGGGAATTTGCTGCCAGGGCAGAAGGTTCACCAAAATATGTGGTATGCAACGCTGATGAAGGCGACCCGGGAGCATTCATGGATCGCAGTATTTTAGAGGGGGACCCGCACAGTGTTGTGGAAGGTATGGCCATAGCGGCTTATGCTATAGGGGCAAGTAAAGGTTTTGTCTATGTTAGAGCCGAGTACCCCATTGCAGTTAAGAGGCTTAAGTTGGCTATTGAGGAAGCCAAGGCGATGGGTCTTTTGGGGGACAACATTTTTGGCGCAGGTTTTTCTTTTGACCTTGAGGTGCGTTTAGGCGCCGGCGCTTTTGTCTGTGGGGAAGAGACTGCCCTGCTGGCATCCATTGAGGGACGCAGAGGAGAACCCAGGACACGTCCGCCTTTCCCTGCAGCATCAGGATTATGGGGTAAGCCTACCATCATCAATAACGTGGAAACCCTGGCCAATGTGCCCACCATTGTTCGCAACGGCTGGAGTTGGTTTGCAGAGATTGGCACAGAAAAGAGTAAGGGGACCAAGGTGTTTGCCCTTGCCGGCAAGATCAAGAATAATGGTTTAGTTGAAGTTCCCATGGGAACCAAGCTGGGTGAGGTAATCTATGACATTGGCGGCGGTATTCCCGGCGGTAAAAAATTTAAAGCAGCTCAAACAGGGGGACCTTCAGGAGGTTGTATTCCCGCTAACCATCTTAATGTACCCATTGATTATGAATCTTTGACCAGTCTGGGGACCATCATGGGTTCCGGTGGTTTAATCATTATGGATGAAGATACCTGTATGGTGGACCTGGCGAAATTCTTCCTGGACTTTGTCAAGGATGAATCTTGCGGCAAATGTACCCCATGCCGCATCGGATCCACCAGGATGCTTGAAATACTAGACAGGATTACCAAGGGGCAGGGTAAAGAAGGCGATATAGAATTGCTCCTTGAATTAGGCACACAGATTAAAGAGACAGCTTTGTGTGGCTTAGGACAGACGGCTCCCAACCCAGTAATAAGTACCATCAGGTATTTTAGGCATGAATACGAAGCTCATATCAGAGATAAATATTGTGAAGCTTCAGTATGTGCCACCATGTTCAATTCTCCCTGCCAGAATACATGTCCGGCAGGAATCGATATTCCTATTTATATTGACTTGATTGCTCAAGGCAAGTATAAAGAAGCTTATGACGTCATGAAAAATGATAACCCCTTGTCGGTGATCTGCGGCAGGGTTTGCCACCATCCCTGTGAAGGCAGGTGCAACCGCGCCAAGCTTGATGAAAGCATAGCCATTAGAGACCTCAAGCGTTTTGCTACAGATATGCTTTTATCTGAAGGAGATCTGCCTGTTCCGGAAGTTGCCGAAAGCAACGGTAAGAAGGTGGCTGTAGTTGGCTCCGGGCCTGCAGGTTTGACTGCTGCCTACTATTTGAGGAAGGCGGGCTATGAAGTTGTCGTTTATGAGGCCCTGCCTGTAGCAGGCGGCATGCTTGCCGTGGGAATACCTGAGTATCGTTTGCCAAATGATATCTTACAGTCAGAGATTAAGATCCTTGAACAAATGGGTGTGGGGATCAAAACAGGTGTAAGGGTAGGGCAGGATGTTACCTTAACACAGTTAAAAGAGGATTATGATGCCATCTTCCTGGCTGTTGGAGCTCATAAAGACCAGAATTTAGGAATACCTGGAGAAAAATTAAGAGGAGTTCTTTCTGGTATAGGGCTGCTTCGTGAGCTTAATCTGGGTAATTCTGTTGATATGGAAGGCAAGCGGATAGCAGTAATTGGCGGGGGCAATGTGGCGATGGACGTGGCTCGTTCAGCCATCAGAAAGGGCGCCAAGGAAGTGCATGTAGTCTACAGGAGAACTAGAGATGATATGCCGGCCATGAATGAAGAAATAGAGGATGCAATTAAGGAAGGCGTCAAGATCAGCTACCTGGCCAGCCCCACAAGAATTCTTGGAAAGGGCGGCAAAGTGGTTGGTTTGGGGTGTATCCAGTGTACTCTTGGCGATTTTGACAGCAGCGGACGCAGGAAGCCTGTTAATGTTCCCGGTTCAGAGTATGTATTGGAAGTGGATATGGTTGTGCCGGCTATTGGCCAGCAGGTAGATGGAAGCTATGCTGATGGCGGATTTAAGCTTAATACGAACAATAACGGTACCTTTGTTGTAGATCCCAAAACCTATGCTACCAACGTAGAAGGTGTATTTGCAGGCGGCGATTGTGTAACAGGTCCTGACACTGTGGTTACGGCAATTAAAGCCGGCAAAGTGGCAGCCCAGTCCATTGATAAATATTTGGGCGGAAAAGGAGTATATGCGCCGCTTACTCCAGAGCGCAAGCTTTCTGCTCCTATCCTTGAAGAAGTTAGAGAGAGGGTAAGGATGGCTAGTCTGGATAAAGATGAAAGATTGGCCGGTTTTAAGGAAGTGGAGCTTGGCTTTACTGAGGAAGAGGGATTGCGCGAGGCTGGACGCTGTCTGCGTTGTGACATTCGTTAATAAGTTAAATTCATAAGCAAGGAGGGAGAATGAATGGAACTAGTTAGTTTAAAAATAGATAACCGGCTGGTTGAGATACACCCGGGCGCTACCATTTTAGAGGCAGCCGAAAAGGCCGGTGTGAATATACCAACATTGTGTTACATGAAGGATATTAACAAGGTTGGAGCCTGCAGAATTTGTGTTGTGGAAGTTGTTGGGGCCAGAAACCTTGCTGCTTCCTGTGTTACTCCTGTAGCACAGGGAATGGAGGTAATGACCAATACAGAAAGGGTTAGACAGGCACGAAGGGTAAACCTTGAACTGCTTTTGTCGGACCATGATGTTGAATGTTTAACCTGTATACGCAACCAAAACTGTGAACTTCAAAAAATGGCCGAGATGTTAGGGGTCAGAGATGTACGATTTAATGGAATGCGCAATTTAACACCTAAGGATACATCAACTCCTGCATTAGTCAGAGATCCCCAGAAATGCATTCTCTGCCGCCGCTGTGTCAGCGTGTGTGATCAGGTGCAGTCTGTTGAGGCAATTGTACCTTTGAGCAGGGGGTTTAAAACCGTTATCGGGACACAGTTTAATGATCCCCTGTTAAATTCCGTCTGTGTCCAGTGCGGTCAATGTGCACTGGTCTGCCCGACCGGCGCTTTAACTGAAAGAGAACAGGTGGAAGACGTTTGGAAGGCCCTGTCTGAACCGGGCAAGCATGTTGTTGTGCAGACTGCCCCTGCAATCAGGGTTTCCATTGGTCAGGAATTTGGTCTAGAACCTGGAACTGTTAGTACAGGTCAGATGGTGGCCGGATTAAAGTTGTTGGGCTTTGACAGGGTAATGGATACTGATTTTACTGCAGATTTGACCATCATGGAAGAGGGCAGTGAATTAATTGAAAGGCTGACTACCGGGGGCACCCTGCCCATGATTACGTCCTGCAGTCCTGGGTGGATTAAATTTATCGAACATTTTTATCCGGAACTTACGGATCACCTGTCTACCTGCAAGTCGCCGCAGCAGATGTTTGGCGCCCTGGCCAAGACGTACTATGCAAACAAGATGAAAATTGACCCGGCAGATATAGTATCAGTCTCTATTATGCCTTGTACGGCCAAGAAATTTGAGGCTAACAGGCCTGAAATGAATTCCAGCGGCTACAAAGATGTTGATTATGTTTTGACTACCAGGGAACTGGCCAGGATGTTTAAACAAGCCGGTATCCAGCTTAACAAGCTCCATGAAGAAGAATATGACGCTCCCCTGGGTATTTCCACAGGTGCAGGGCTGATTTTCGGCGCTACCGGCGGAGTTATGGAAGCTGCTCTAAGGACCGCCTATGAGCTTGTTACCCAGGAGGAATTGGCCAATGTCAATTTCTACAATGTGAGGGGTATGAGGGGTATCAAAGAGGCAGAGGTAGACTTAAAGGGCACCAAGGTAAGAATTGCTGTAGCCCATACCCTTGCCAATGCAAGAAAGCTCCTGGATAAAATCAAGGAAGGCAAGGCTGAGTACCACTTTATTGAAGTCATGACCTGCCCGGGCGGCTGTATTGGCGGTGGTGGACAGCCCATACCCACTAACCTGGAAATCAGGGAGAAGAGGATCAAGGGGATCTATGCCGGCGACCAGACCATGAAACTGAGAAAATCTCATGAAAACCCAGCCGTACAGCAGCTTTACAAGGAATTCTTGGGCAAGCCCCTGGGAGAAAAATCACACCATCTCTTGCACACTCACTATGAAAATAGAGGAAGGTTTAAGAGAGCTGAGTAACAAGGAGAGGGGACACACCTCCCTTGCCGCGCGTAAACGCTTGGTTAGGAGGAATGTCCCCTGAATCTGAATCGGGGGACGGTTCCTCGATTCATTATTTTGTGAATCGGGGGACGGTTCCTCGATTCATTATTTTGAATCGGAGAACCGTCCCCTGAATCACCCTGAATCACTGAATCAAATCGGAGAACCGTCCCCTGAATCAGACTGAATCAGAATCACCCTGAATCAAAAATTTTGAATCGGAGAACCGTCCCCTGAATCAAACCCTGAATCACTCATGTCGGGGGGCAATAGTCGCTGAAGCACTGAATGACTGAAACCATTCCTCGATTCGATAGTATGATATAATTGTGGTAGAGAAAATGGGGTGAGCAATATGGGTGTTGTGAGAACTATTGAGGGCAGCTGCAGCATGTGTTTTTCGTGCATCAGGAATTGCCCCGTTAAAGCTATTAAGGTTGAAAAAGGGCAGGCCAAGGTAATACCTGAGTTGTGCATATATTGCGGGCATTGTGTGGAAGTTTGCTCTCAAAAGGCTAAAACTGTACTAAGGGGAGTGGAGGACTTAAAGAGTATCTTGGAGTCCCCTTTCCTTAAGGTGGCCTGCCTGGCTCCTTCATTTGCTGCTGAGTTTACGGAAATTCAACCCGGACAGGTGATAAATGCACTAAAGCAGGCAGGTTTTGATGCTGTTTACGAGGTAGCCCTGGGCGCAAAGTTGGTTGCTGAAGAATACAAGAAGCTGATGGAAAGCGAAAAACAGAGCGGCCTTATTAGTACAACTTGTCCAAGCATTGTATTTTTGGTGGAAAAATATTTTCCTTCATTAATTCCGCGTTTAGTGCCGGTGGTGTCTCCCATGATAGCCCTTGCACGTTTTCTAAAAAAGAAGTATGAGGGCCGTGATATTCGTATTGTTTTTATAGGCCCATGTACTGCCAAAAAGGCTGAGTTTCAAGATGCAAACCTGGCAGGCAGTGTAGACGGAGTATTGACTTTCCCGGAAATCAGGACTTTTTTAAAGGAGAAAAAGATAGAAGCAAGAGATCTGCCTGTTGATGCTGTATTTGACAATCCGCCTTTGGGCATTTACAAGTTGTTTCCCATATCCGGCGGTTTGTTAAAGACTGCTTCACTAACTGCAGACATCCTTGATAATAATATATTGGTTATTGAAGGAAGGGAAAACAGCCTGCAATTTTTAAAAAATGTGGAACAGGGCAGAATAAGCTTTGATTTTGCTGATATACTCTTTTGCCAGGGGTGTACAGGCGGGCCAATGTATACCCAATCGGTTGACCCCCTTGTCAGAATGCAGCAGGTGAAAAAGTATGCTTTAAGCAAGGAAGACATGTTTGTTTCTTCTTATGACCAAGAACATGACAGGGCATTTGCCAAGGCTTGCAGGAGTATTGACTTGAGCAGGACATACTCAAATAAGCATGTTTTTTTCCAGGAACCCAGCAAGGAGCAAATTGATGAAGTGCTGCATAGTCTTGAGAAGTACACAGTTGAGGATGAACTCAATTGTGGGGCATGTGGGTATGAAACCTGCCGCAGTAAAGCTGCTGCAGTGGTTAGGGGGTTTGCTGAAAAACAGATGTGCCTGCCCTACCTGATAAAACGTCTTGAGAAAAACTACATGCTTTTAAAGAGCCAGATGGAAGCGAGCGGAAGCGGTGTCGGCAGGTTTGTGGGAAACAGCAGGGTCATGCAACAGGTATACCAGATGATTAAGAAAGTGGCCAAGACAGACACCACTGTCCTCATCACCGGTGAGAGTGGAACCGGTAAAGAACTGGCTGCCAGGGCTATCCATGACCTTAGTCTCCGGTCGGACCAGAATTTCGTCAGCATCAATTGTGCTGCCATTCCTGAAAACCTCCTGGAAAGTGAACTATTTGGGCATGTTAAGGGGAGTTTCACAGGAGCCATCAATGATAAAAAGGGTCTGTTTGAAGAAGCTCATAAGGGTACGATATTTCTGGATGAGATTGGGGATTTAAGCCCTGCTCTCCAATCAAAACTGTTGCGGGTTTTGCAGGAGGGTGAGTTTTTAAGAATTGGGGAGACTCGTTCTAAAAAAGTGGACACTAGAATTATTGCGGCAACCAACAGGAATCTTCAAGAACTGATTGCCAGGGGAGAGTTCAGGGCGGACCTTTTTTACCGGCTGAATGTAATATCCATCGGCATGCCGCCCTTAAGGGAAAAAAGAGAAGATATCCCAATTTTGGCCATATATTTCCTGCAGAAGTTTAGCAAAAAAAATCACAAATTAGTTGAACGTATAGACAATGATGCCATGGACGCTCTGCTGAAAGCTGAGTGGAAAGGCAATGTTCGGGAACTGGAAAATGTTATTGAAAGAGCCGTAATCCTTTGTGACGGGTCTGAGATTCAAACTGAAGATTTGCCCCCGGAATTAATGGAAAAGGAGGGGCAGAATAATCAGGATATCTTGGATGATAGTTTTTCTTTGAAGGACTATATGGAGGAACAGCAAAAGTTGGTTATTATAGAGGCGTTAAGGCAGTCGGAGGGAGTACAGGCAAAGGCTGCCAAGATGCTGGGGCTAAAAAAGAGTACTTTTCATGAAATGTTAAAAAGATATAAGCTTGAGAGGTGAGGGGACACACCAAATAAGGTCAGGGGACACACCTCTTCAACAGGATGCACGATGCATGTGGCAGGAAGCAGGATTTGTTCATGCCTCTTGCTTCATGTTTCTTGCTTCCTGAATTGGGGAATGTCCCCAACTTAGGAATGTCCCCAACGTAAAGAAAACCGGCCCCATTTATGAGGCCGGTTTTCTCTTGTACAGAGGTTATTACTGGTACAGAGGTTTGAAGTTGTCTTTGTGGCTGATTATTTTGCCAATCTTCGCACTTACTGAAGTTGTACTTTTTTCAACTGAACCGGTTGGTTGAGCCTTTCCATACTTGACCATGTCACACACTCCCTTTATATGATTAAAGAATTACCTGAAAAAGACTTTGTGCTTTATTTAACAAGCAAAAACCATGCCACATATTTCACAAAGAGCAATCATTGTAGAATCGTGCGGGGGCGTGGGTTTTATTTCTAACCAGATGGTTGTGAGCAAGTTTTGTCAGTATAAAAGTACAAAAAATTGGACGGATGAGTCCAAATAAATGGACTATTCTTGGATAATTATTTATTATTAAAACATGGTCATATTGCTACGGCCCTGTCCATGCTTGAGTCCAGCATCCTATTCAGGCGGCTGTATGTGCGGCACGGTTTTTGCAATAAGATTATTACAGCGTGGTACATGGAGTTCTATGGGAGCCGTCTGTCTTAATCCATAGAAAGCTAACAAGGTCAGGGACACACCAAATAAGGTTAGGGGACACTCCTCTTTCAGAGAAATGTCCCCAACTTATGCGTAAACGCTTGGTTAGGAGGAATGTCCCCAACTTGTATTTAGGGGGTCTTACCCCTTTTTTTTTGTGCAAAATAGAAATTGATGGAACTTTATGTGAAATTGTTGCGTCTAACTAAAGTATGGCAAGTGTTTCTTGCTTCCTGCCGCAAAGTTACTTATAATAATGCCGAGTGTTATTTTTTTAAAGTCCTGAGCAGCATTGCTGCAGGAAAGGAATTATTCAAAGATGGATAAGGAAGCATCCCTAAGTACTAAAGTAGCCAAAGCTGCAGGTATTGTACTACTCATGAATCTACTAAGCAGGTTCCTTGGTTTTGTACGGGACGCTGTGATTGCTAAAGAATTTGGTGCAAGTGGGGCAACAGACGCTTATTTGGTAGCGTACACACTCCCCTATGCTCTCCAGGCTGTTTTGGGGATGGCTTTTGTATCCGTGATAGTTCCCTTGATAACTGCATACCTGGTGAAAGGTGAGAAGCAGGAAGCCTGGAAAATTACCAGCATATTATTTAATTGGACAGCGGTTATTTTGACTTTGCTCACCCTGTTGGGAATTGCCCTGGCGCCTTTATTAATCAGCCTCTTGGCTCCCGGGTTTGAACCTGAGACCTATAAGCTTACAGTGTCCTTGACCCGGATTATCTTTCCTTCGATAATCTTTATGGGTACAGGCATGTTAATTACAGGGGTGCTCAATGCCAGCGGTGTGTTTGCCATTCCTGCTTTTGCCCCAGGTCTCGCTAATATTGTTGTCATCCTATCGGTGATCATTTTTGCAGAACAGTTTAGGGTGCAGGGTTTAGCAGCAGGTACACTGGCTTCCTTTGTTGCATTCTTTTTGATCCAGGTCCCTTATCTTAAAAAACTGGGTTTCAAGTGGAAATGGGATTGGAACAAGGGGCATCCGGCAGTAAAAAAGGCTGGAGCAGTCCTTTTTCCTATCACTTTTAGTATAGCCATTAACCAGATCTACCTGGCTGTTAACCGCATCTTTGCTTCGGGGTTGGAACCGGGCAGCATCACTGCCTTGGACTTTGCATATAGGCTGATGGCTTTGCCTTTAGGGATATTTGTGGCGGCGATTGCAACTGCCATTTTCCCTGCTTTTTCCCGTTATGCAGCTCAGGATGACAAGGCGGGACTTGCCAATTCACTTGTTTCCGGCATGGCCATGGTTTCGCTTATTGCCATTCCTTCAGCGGCAGGCTTGATGGCCCTTAGAGAACCGTTAATTCAGGCGGTCTTTCAGCGAGGCGCCTTTGATGCCTATGCAACGGAAAGGACTGCAGTGGCCCTCTGGTATTTTTCCCTTGGACTTTGGGCAGTTGGAGCCAACACTGTGGTAACCAGAGCATATTATGCCATGAATAATATCAAAACCCCATTGGCACTGGGACTGTTTTCTGCAGCTTTAAACGTATTATTCAGTATAATGCTTATGCCGTATCTGGGCCATGGTGGGCTGGCCCTGGCAAACTCTCTGTCAGCCCTGGTTAATATTGTTTTACTTTTTGTGTTTTTAGGCAAACATCTGCCGCAGATGAGTGTAAGCAAGCTGCTTGTTCCCATTGTAAAGGCTGTGTTTGCTGCAGGGTTAATGGGGTTAGCTGTGAATCTGGCACTGCCGTATACTGCTGCCCTGGCCGGCAGCCTCAAGATATTTGGTTTTTTGGCCCTGGTCAGCCAGTTGGCGGTACTTACCATTTTGGGAGGAGGGCTTTATGCTCTTTTGCTCATATTTTTAAAGACCAATGAGCTGCAGATGATTAAAAGGGCATTATTTCGGAAATGATTTGTAAAAAAATAACATTCTAATCTCTATAGAGGCCTGAAGGATTTGTCCATATGTCTGCAGAAGTATTTATACTTGATAAAGGATGTGATACCTTGTTAGATATCAAGGAAATTCAAGAAATTATCCCACACCGCTACCCTTTCTTACTGGTTGATAGGATCATCGAGTTAGAGGAAGGGAAAAAAGCTGTTGGTATTAAAAATTTATCCATGAATGAGGCTTTTTTTCAAGGGCACTTTCCGGGGCACCCTGTTATGCCAGGGGTATTAATTATTGAAGCTTTGGCCCAGGTTGGCGCTGTTGCCGTGCTAAAAATGCCAAAGTTTGCAGGAAAAATTGCCTTATTTGCTGCTCTGGACAATGTTCGTTTCAGGAGGCAGGTAGTGCCTGGGGACCAGCTGAGGTTGGAAATGGAGCTCACCAAATTAAAGGGTCCTGTAGGTAAAGGCCTTGGGAAAGCGTATGTTGGTGAAGAGCTTGCTGCTGAAGGCGAATTTACTTTTATGATCGGTAGTTGATAAGATTAACAATATTTGGTATAATTGATATGTTGTCCAGTTATGGTAGGGGAGGAGTAAGGAGATGTTTCAGGTAGTTTTGCCTGTAGCTGTTGCTTTTCTTGCAGCTTTTTTTGCTACACCACTGGTTCTAAAGATCGCAAAAAAAATAGGGGCTGTAGATGTTCCAAGTGATAGAAAGGTTCACTCTAGTGTCATGCCAAGGATGGGCGGTTTGGCCATTTATTTTGGCTTTACTGCTGCAATTGTATTTACCCAGCCCTTGAGCATGAAAATAGTCGGACTGCTTTTAGGATGCACAATCATTATTCTCCTTGGTTTGCTGGATGATATCAAGGGCGTGTCACCCAAGGCCAAGCTGCTTGGACAAAGCATTGCTGCCCTGGTGGTTGTGTTTTTCGGCATAAGGGTTGAATTTCTTACTAATCCCTTTGCAGATATTCTTTCATTAGGTATATTGGCCATACCTTTTACTGTTTTATGGATTGTTGGCGTTACAAATGCCATTAATTTAATAGACGGATTGGATGGACTGGCGGCAGGCACTTCAGGAATTGCTGCGGTTACCATTGCAATTGTGGCTTGGATGGAGGGACATGCGGCTGTTGCCATGCTTTCGCTTGTTTTAGCAGGAGCTGTTTTTGGATTTCTGCCCTTTAACTTTAATCCAGCCAGAATCTTTATGGGTGACACGGGTTCCATGTTTTTAGGATATAGTTTATCGGTTTTAGCTGTTATAGGTTTAACCAAGAGCGCTACAATAATTTCTATCTTTATTCCAATAATTATCTTGGGATTGCCAATTTTTGATACTGCTTTTGCCATTATCCGGAGGATAGTCAATGGTTCTCCCATATTTCAGGCGGATAAAGAACACCTGCACCACCAGCTTCTGGATATAGGAATGACGCATAAGCAGGTTGTGCTGATTATGTATGGAGTTAGCTTATGCTTGGGCAGCAGCGCCATTTTAATGTCCATATTGGCTCCTGACCAGGCCGTAATTATACTTGTCAGCCTGGCTGTATTGGTATTGATAGGTATCAACCATTTAAGCATTGGTTCTGTTGCCAAAAGGCGGCAGAAAGTCAAGGATTTCAGCGGATAAGTCTGTCATAGGGAGGGAAAACCGTGAGGTATTTTAAGCTGTGGGTTGGTATTGCCATGATTGCTGCCCTGGCCTTGGGGATTACTCTAGGTAATTATGTTATTGCAGGAGGCAGCAGTCTCATCCCGGGGTCTGAAAGTAATCCCCTGGTATCAGAAAGTTATATTACCCAGGTAGTAGAGGAAAAAACGGCTTCGCTGGAATACAAAATATTTGAGATGGACAAGCAAATAGCAGCTTTGACCGACACAGTTGCAGCACTAGAGGCACAGCTTGGTAAAATTGCGGCTTCCGGACAGAGAACCCCAAGCCAGTCAACAAGTACAAGCAGCCAGTCATCCTCAGGTACTGGGAGTACAGCTGGTTCGAGCAGTTCTTCCACTTCAAGCGGTCAAACTGGTACAGGTACTGGCAGCGGTTCATCTTCACAATCCGGGGCAGTCCAGCAAACCACTATGGAAGTTGTTCCAGAAAGCGGGGTTAATGTACGTACCGGTCCAGGGATAAGCTACAGTATTGTGGCCAGTTTGTCAAAGGGAACCAAGGTGACGGTGATTTCTCAATCAGGGGAGTGGTATGAGATAAAACTTGATGGAAATAAATCAGGTTGGGTAAGTGGTCAATACTTAAAGTAAATAATAATGATGAGGAATGTCCCCAAACTTAGAGGAATGTTCCCAAACTTATAAGCCTAGCATATTTACATATTGAAATACAATAATAAGGCAGCGTAACAGGCTGCCTTATTATTGTAGTATTAGTTATAATTTAATAATACTGTGGGTATATTAATTGGAAGTGACGACCAGTGATTAGATAGGGGGAGTATATTTATAATGAAAACCGTTAAATTTGGAACTGATGGCTGGAGGGCCATCATGGCAAGAGAGTTTACCTTTGACAATTTGCGCCTGGTTGTACAGGCAGTCGCAAGTTATTTAGTAGAAGAGGGCAGAAACGGCAAGGTCGTGGTGGGATATGACCAGAGATTTTTATCAGATAAGTTTGCTGTTGAAGCCGCAGAAGTATTAGCTGGAAATGGCATACATGTGCTTTTAAATGATAAGCCTACCCCAACTCCTACAACAGCCTTTGCCATAAAAGAATATGGAGCGGAAGGGGCCCTGATGATAACAGCCAGCCATAATCCACCGGAGTATAATGGGATAAAGTTTATTCCTTATTATGCTGGTCCGGCCACGCCGGATATTACAGACGGTATTGAGCTTAAACTCCACAACTTGACCTTTGAACAGGTTAAAGTTCTGCCCAGGAAGCAGGCAGAAGCCGAAGGTTTGTTGGAACTTATTAACCCCATTAAGCCGTATTTAGCTCACTTGCACAACCTTATTAATTGGGAATATGTGAATAAAACACCAACAAAGGTCATTGTAGATCCCATGTTTGGGGCAGGTATTGGCTATCTGGACCAATTTCTTTGCACAAGCTGCTGTGCGGTAAATACAATTCATGGAAGCTGCGATCCGTTATTTGGCGGGGGTATGCCTGAACCAATGGGCTCAAGCCTGCAAGAACTGGTGCAAAAAGTTAAGGAATCAGGAGCATATTTAGGCCTGGCCCTGGATGGTGATGCTGATCGTTTTGGAGCCGTTGATGGGGATGGAACTTATTATAGTCCAAACCAAATACTATCGCTGCTTTTGCATCATTTGATTGTGAACAGGGGTTGGTCAGGTCCTGTAGCCAGAACTGTTGCAACTACGCACCTGTTGGATAAAATTTGTGAGCATCACAACCTGAGAGTATTTGAAACACCTGTGGGTTTTAAATATATTGCACAGCATTTGCTCCATAATGACTGTATTTTGGGTGGCGAGGAAAGCGGCGGCTTGAGCATACGCGGGCACATTCCGGAAAAAGACGGTATTCTAGCCTGCTTGCTGATTATCGAAATGGTGGGTTATTCCGGCAAATCCCTTGGCCAGCTTATGCAGGAGTTGTACAACAGGTATGGCAAATTAATTAGTGAGCGTTTAGATGTCCATGTTGAACCTGCTTACAAACCTGTGATTCTGGCTGCTCTTAAGGAGTATGCACCTGTTAAATTAAACGGGCAGCCGGTGATAGAGAGGATAACTGTTGACGGTACCAAGCTGAAAATGGCAAATGGCAGCTGGGTACTTATCCGCCCTTCGGGCACTGAACCTCTCTTTAGAATTTATGTTGAGGCGGGCTGTAGGGAGGAGCTGAAAAGACTTCAAGATGAAGTGAAGGGGGACTTAGGTATATAATTGTTCTAATTCAGCATCAGGCATTTCCCTGTAACACCGGGCGCAAAGGTCGCCACGATTTGTTGAAACCGGAGCAAGCTCCAGATCGTCTTGGAGTCTAAAAGAAGCTCCACATCTTATACAATTTTCTTGTCCTTGAGGCATCTTGCTGCACCACCTTAATATTTTTTCTTTCATTATTAATTCCATAAATTTTTTACATTTATACACAAAGATTCAATTAACCCTTTAGCACATCCCTGCATAGAATGAAGCATTGGAGGGGGTATGGTATGGGGTTTTATTTTTGGCTGGCTCTATTTCTTGTTCTTTGTTTAATCATTTTTATTTTCTACGTGCGCAATTGTTACTCACAAGAATACTCCTGTGCTGTTCTGCTAATTACCCACAACTGCGCTGACATTTGCGAGGGAGTAGTAAAAGAAGCTGTAAAGCAAGTTGCAAGTATCGAGGACTGTGCCTTTTTGATCATTGATAGAAATTCAACTGATGAAACTTTTGAAATTTTGAAAAGACTTTCATTAAAGTACAAGTTTGAACTTCTCAAAGGCCCAGAAGATGAGTTCAGCGCTATGATGCATGCCAAAAATATTTTCGGAAACAATTGCGTACTCCTCCTCATTGATGAAAAAACCAGTTTTTCCAAGGCAAAAATCCGCCTGGCCGCAATCCGACACTCCTTTACATATTCCACCCTTTTTCATTGAAGGATTGTTTAAGAATTTATAGAAAATAATACCAGGGGTGATGTCAATGGGTATGCGCAGCTTGCTTTATATTGCATGGAATAGAAAACAGTATGTGGTTAATATTTCTCATGACCCGGTTATGGACCTGGCATATCATGCAAAAGCTTGGGGATGTTGGCAGATGTGGATAATAAGTCCTTTACTGCTACTTGGACAAGCCATGGGCTTGCTGTGGTCGGTATCTTCTCCCCTGGAAAGAAAAGGCATGTTTTACAATCAAAAAAAAGCCCCATCTTCAGTTATCTCATGGGCAAGGTATTTAAAGGATAAAGCCAGTTCAGGCGCCTCCTGCAGCAGCGTGTTGAAGGCAAAATTTGCCCTGGTTCAATCAAAGCTTAAGAGTACGGGGCAGGACCCCCTGGATGAACCACAGCTGGTTGTCTTTGTTGAAAAACATCTTAAAGATACATGTCTTGAAACAAAGCTTGAACAGGCCAAACAGCTTCTTCCTCTAGTGGAGGGAAGAATGTTCTGCATAGATGAATTAGAAAAGATTCTTTCAGGTGACCTCAATCTGAAGTTTCCTGTAGAGGACTTATTTCAACTCCTTTATCTCCAGAAAAAAGTAGACATTTACCCTGGAGTCGGCATCAATGACAAGGGGCGCCCCCAGTGTTTTAGGTGTGGGACAAATAATAAATTGAGGCAGTCATATTGCCTTGATTGTGGATCTACTGAGTGTTATTATTGCGAGACATGTATTTCCATGGGTGAAGTCAGGGAGTGCAAGCCTTTATATGGTGTTCCTGCTCTTTTTAGTCCAAAATCCAGCGAGGTAAATGTTGAACTTGATTTTCAGCTTACCGAAGCTCAGAAAGACACGGCTCTCAAGGTCTGGCAGTTTACTAAAGCTTCAGGAATTAAGAAATGTCTGGTCTGGGCTGCATGTGGAGCCGGGAAGACAGAAATCGCCTTTCCTGCTATGGCCCAAGCCCTGTCTTTAGGGCATAAGGTTCTATTTGCAGTACCCCGGCGAGATACCCTTATAGATATTGAGCAAAGAATCAAGTCTTGTTTTTCAGGGGTTGAAATAGCTGCTCTTTATGGTGGAAGTGAAGAGAAGTATAAGAAGGCTGACCTGGCGCTTGCTACCACACATCAGGCGCTGAGATTCTACCAGGGATTCCACCTTGTGGTGTTGGATGAAGTTGATGCTTTTCCTTATTATGGGAGTTACATGCTGTATTATGGCTTAAACCGGGCAATCCATCCTGATGGCAAGATTGTTTACCTGACTGCTACTCCGCCGGATTCCTTGTTGAAAATTCCCAGGGAGGAATTAGAAAGGGTGACTATTCCGGTGAGATACCATGGCCATCCCTTGCCTGTGCCTGAAATAATTATAGAAAAGTCATTACAGCTTAAGGGGGAGAATTTGACTGTTCCAGACAGTCTGCTTCACCTTCTTCACAAGAGTGTGGAAGGTGATCTGGCACAAGTTTTAGTCTTTGTTCCTACCATTTTTTTAGCTGAGAAAACTGGAGAAGCGCTTAAAACAGCCTTTGAACTTCCGCCCTTTAACAATTTTGATGGTGGCTGGGTTGACTATACTCACTCCCAGGACCCTGAAAGGGACAAAAAACGGGAAAGATTCTTAAAAGGTGAGTTTCCTGTACTGGTCACTACAACCCTTTTGGAACGGGGCATCAATGTTCCCAAGGTCAATGTCCTGGTTCTTTTTGCGGAAAACAGGTATATTTTTGACACCCGCACTCTTGTCCAAATGGCAGGAAGAGTTGGGCGAATGGCAGAAAATCCCCATGGAAATGTGTGGTTTGTTGGTACTCACGCCACACCTGCCATGAAAGAAGCTATTAGCTGGATCAAGAATATGAATAAAGAGGCTGCTGAAAAGGGTTACTTAAATAGGCTGCCCGCAGCTGGGAGGATGAAATTAAAGAATGCCAAATAGTCTAATGGAAGGAGCCAGGGAAATATTTTTTCCTCAAAGGGAGAAATGCTGTTTTTGTGACCAGGGCTTGTCACTTTATGAGGACATGTGGTGTGCTAATTGTTTCAGTAAAATTCTATCCTGGAAGGAAAAATACCTCAGATGTCATCTATGCGGCAAACTGGTAAAAAATGTAAATATATGTCGGGACTGTTCGGACAATAGGCCCCTTTTTGCTTTTTCCAGAGCAGTTGGAGGATATGAAGGATTATTACGCGATCTTTTGCATAGATTTAAATACAAGGGAATGAGAAGCCTGGCTGTACCCCTTGGCAGACTAATGGCCCTAGAAGCCTTGAAACATAAGGAATATTTAGACAGTCAGGCCATAACATTTGTCCCTTTAAGTCCTATAAAGCTTAAAGAAAGGGGATTTAATCAGGCAGAGCTTTTGGCTTTGGAGGTGGGAAAGTGGCTGGGGATGCCTGTGGAAAACCTTTTAGAGAAGGATGTGGATACATCCCCAATGGCAAAGTTGAGCAGGCAGGAACGCTTAGCCAATTTAAAAGGAGTGTTCAAAGTGAACAAAAGGCTTGCAAATTACCGGGTTATGCTGGTGGATGATGTAATTACAACTGGGAGTACTGTCATAAGTTGTTGTGAGGCCCTGCTGCAGGCAGGAATTAGTGAAGTATTTGTATTAACCCTGGCAACAGGGATAGACATGGAGTATAAATATTCGTCAACCCAGTGATTTTCTGCTTATTTTGTTATTTTTTTATCCCCAATTTAAACTCCTTGCCAGGCGGTTTATCAACAACTTTATACACATTATCCACAGGGACATTGGTCCTAGTTGGACTTAATCCATACAATTTCGACATAAATGTTAAGGATGTATGAAAAACCTATGGTTTATGCAAAATTCATAAATGATAAGAGGGGCAATAAAATATACAATTATTATGTATAATTATACTAAGTTGACTGTTGCATATTTTTCCTTTTTTATGGTAATATAATCTTAAAAGAAGGATTTTCCTTCAAGAAAATTGAATATTTTAGTTATACAATTAGGATGAAACAGGAAGGAGCGGATGTCATGAATATTAATGTTAGGGGCAAGAATCTGCAGGTAACGCCGGCTTTGAGAGATTACGTGGAAAAACGTATCGGTAAGCTAGGGCGTTTTTTTGACACCAATGAAGAAGCCCAAGTAACACTATCCGTTGCAAGAGATAGGCACAGGGTTGAAGTTACCATACCGCTCAACGGTTATCTTCTCAGGGGCGAAGAGGAAACTGGGGATATGTATGCTTCCATTGACCTGGTTATTGATAAGCTGGAGAAGCAGGTTGAAAAGTACAAGACACGCCTGGCTCGTAAGTTAAGGGATGTTACCATAAAGGATTTTGCACGTTCTGGTGAAGTTAATGAAGATGAGGAGCCCAGGGTTGTCCGGACTAAAAAATTTGCCTTTAAACCAATGCCGGTAGAAGAAGCTGTTATGCAGATGAATTTGATTGGCCACAATTTCTTTGTGTTTTCCAATGCGGAAACCGAAGAGGTTAATGTGGTTTATAAGCGTAAGGATGGCCATTACGGATTGATAGAGCCTGAGTTTTAAAAAGGAGGTTGCCCTACTTAACAGAAGTCACCAAGTCGAAAGTCAGTAGTCAGCAGTCAGTAGTTGGTAGTTGGTAGTTGGTATTCGGAAGTTGGGGATAAGATTTGACTTATAAGCGAGAGGGGATCACCCCCTCTCGAATCATTTGAGGATACATATTCGACATTTTGCAATTACTTGAAGTTGTGGGGCTGGGGTGATAAAATTAAATGATGAACATTTTGCATGGGAGTGCATTATGATGCTTAAATTTTTAAAAGAACTAATGGACGATAACAGCAGGGCAATAAAAAAGATGCAAAAAACTGTTAACAGCATAAATGAACTGGAAATGACTATGAAGTCTTTAAGTGATGCTGAGCTGCAGGGAAAAACAAGCGAATTTAAATTGAGGCTGGAAAAGGGAGAAGCCCTCGCATCCATTCTTCCTGAAGCTTTTGCAGTTGTCAGGGAAGCATCTCAAAGGGTGTTAGGCATGAGGCATTTTGACGTGCAGTTGATGGGCGGAATTGTCTTGCACCAGGGTAATATTGCAGAAATGAAAACCGGTGAGGGCAAAACACTGGTCGCGACTTTGCCTGCTTATCTAAACAGTCTTACAGGTAAGGGAGTTCACATTGTTACGGTCAACGACTATCTGGCCAGACGTGACAGCGAATGGATGGGCGCCATCTATAATTTTTTGGGTATAGACGTGGGACTTATTGTACATGGTTTAGATGCGGCGCAGCGCAGGGCTGCTTACAACGCTTCCATTACCTACGGTACTAACAATGAATTTGGTTTTGATTATTTAAGGGATAATATGGCTATTCATGTAGACCAGCTGGTGCAAAGGAGCCTTCATTATGCCATTATCGATGAGGTTGACAGCATTCTTATTGATGAAGCCAGAACTCCCTTAATAATATCCGGACAAGCAGACAAACCGACACAATTGTATTATACCATTGCGAGGATTATACCTAGATTGAAAAAGGATGTGGATTTCACTGTCGATGAAAAGTCCCGGGTGACAGTCTTGACTGATGAGGGTATTGACCGGGTTGAAAAAATGCTTAATGTGGAGAATTTAACCGACAATATGGAGCTGAGCCACCATGTTAACATGGGGTTAAAGGCTCATACCTTAATGAAGAGGGATAGAGATTATGTTGTCAAAGATGGTCAGGTTATCATCGTGGATGAATTTACCGGCAGGTTGATGTTCGGCAGGAGATACAGCGAGGGTTTGCACCAGGCAATTGAGGCCAAGGAAGGCGTAAAAATTGAAAATGAATCCCAGACTTTGGCCACCATTACCTTTCAGAACTTTTTCAGGATGTATGAAAAACTTGCTGGAATGACCGGTACTGCTGCAACTGAAGAGGCTGAATTTGTGAAGATTTACAACCTTAATGTCCTGCAAATCCCCACTCACAAGCCAATGATTCGCCAGGATTATCCGGACAAGATCTACCGCACGGAAATGGGTAAACTCCAGGCCATTGTGGATGAAATAGCCGAGAGAAACAGCAAGGGGCAGCCTGTCCTGGTGGGTACCATTTCCATTGAAAAGTCAGAGCTCATCAGCAGTATGTTATCCAAGAGAGGCATTAAGCACGAGGTATTAAACGCCAAGCACCATGAAAGAGAAGCTGAAATTGTGGCAAAGGCTGGACAGATGGGGGCAGTAACCATTGCCACCAATATGGCAGGACGAGGTACTGATATTGTCTTGGGGCAAGGAGTTAAAGAACTGGGCGGGCTCCATATAATCGGTACTGAAAGACATGAGAGCCGGCGTATAGACAACCAGCTCAGGGGCAGGTCAGGTCGTCAAGGGGACCCGGGCTCGAGTCGTTTTTATGTATCCATGGAAGATGACCTGATGCGGCTTTTCGGATCGGAAAGCATTGGCGGCATAATGGATAAACTGGGAATGGATGACAGCATGCCCATAGACCATCCTCTGATCAGCCGGTCCATTGAAAATGCTCAAAAAAGGGTGGAAAACCGAAACTTTGACATCCGCAAGCATGTATTGGAATATGATGATGTTCTAAACCACCAGAGAGAGGTTATTTATGCTGAGAGATTAAAAGCCCTCCAGGGTGAGAATGTCCATGACACAATTTTGGATATGATAGAAAAGGTTGTGGATAATACTATAGAAATGTATGCTGCCGGCAGCCAGTATCCGGAGGAGTGGGACCTGAACAGCCTTTTGGATTATGCCGGACCGCTGTTCCTGCTCGGCCGTAAACTGACTCCTGAAGACCTGGCCAGGCTTGAGAAGGAAGAGGTCAGGGAATTGTTCAAGGAAATAGCCCTTGATAATTATCGCAAACGTGAGGAAGAGCTTGGCGAGGAGTTGTTCAGGGAACTCGAAAGGTATGTGCTGCTCAGGGTGGTTGACCAGAAATGGATGGATCACCTGGATTCCATGGACCAGCTGCGGCAGGGTATTGGACTGAGGGCTTATGGGCAGCAGGATCCTCTAATTGCTTACCGCAAGGAAGGGCACATGATGTTTAACCAGATGATCGAAAACATTCAAGAAGATGTGGTGCGCTACATCTATAAGGTTAACGTTGTCAGGCAGCAGTCCGGTGAGCAAAGGCAGGTTTATGAAAATCGGTATGCTCAGGGAGAAGAAGCAAAAAAGCCGGTGAGAGTGGAACAAAAAATCGGCAGAAATGACCCGTGTCCCTGCGGGAGTGGTAAAAAGTATAAGAAGTGTTGTGGGTAATAAGGTCAGGGGACACACCTCCCTTGCCGTGTAAACACTTGGTTTGGAGGAATGTCCCCAACGTAGGTCAGGGGACACACCTCCCTTGCCGTGTAAACACTTGGTTTGGAGGAATGTCCCCAACGTAGGTCAGGGGACACACCTCCCTTGCCGTGTAAACACTTGGTTTGGAGGAATGTCCCCAACGTAGGTCAGGGGACACACCTCCCTTGCCGCGTAAACGCTTGGATCCAAGGTAAGGGGACACACCTCCTTCGGAGGAATGTCCCCAATGTATGAATGTCCCCAACGTAGGTCAGGGGACACACCTCCCTTGCCGCGTAAACGCTTGGATCCAAGGTAAGGGGACACACCTCCTTCGGAGGAATGTCCCCAATGTATGAATGTCCCCAACGTTGAATGCC